>JAEZUR010000071.1 GCA_023420935.1 Bacillota bacterium
TATGTGCGCCCAGCATGGGCGCAATCTTATGGGTTTAAGTCCCTAGTCTGCCCTAGTAGTGGGAAGGACATAGCCAATGGCAAGGGTGTCGTGGGTGACTACGAATCTGAAGGAAGCCGGATGGCAAATCTCTGGTCTGACGAACAGAAATCACATCAGGCTACAGTTAAGGATAAGGCTGCATAACAAGTCGAAGTCCAATAACTACTCGGAATTAGCTGTAGTAAATGTGGCAGATAGATGGAGAGGAAGATTGCGTTCTTACCTGGGGAGGTCTCATGGACATAGTCAAAGCAATAAAATATTTGCGATTATGGTTGAAACAAGATTTGTCATGAGAAGTCAGCAGAGGTCGTAGTACCAATCCAGTTGCAAATGGAACGGGAAGGACTGAACTTTAGGAGGTGTGAGTAAATGAATGTAACTAATGATGGATTTAAGGACAGACAACTTCATATTGAGGACTATCTGCAAATGGTATCTTCGGAAAAGAAAGAGTATGCAGAAGTGTCCACCTATCAAAAGATTACTGAAAACAACGGCACCATCATAGATTTTCAGACGGACGAACTATTGGAACGGATTTTGCAATCAGAAAACCTAAATAAGGCGTTCAAGAAAGTGAAATCGAATAAAGGAGCAGGCGGTGTGGATGGGATGAGCGTGGATGAACTTCTAACGTTTCTCAAAGAAAACCAAAAGCAACTTGTTCAAAAGTTGAGGGAAGGGAAATATAAACCCAATCCAGTCCGAAGGGTAGAAATACCAAAAGAAACAAAAGGCGAAATCCGAAAACTGGGAGTGCCAACCGTAGTTGACCGAGTTTTCCAACAGGCAATTACACAGGAACTTTCTCCGATATATGAGGAACAGTTTTCGGAAAATAGTTATGGTTTTCGACCAAAACGAGGCGCACACGATGCGCTGAAACAATGCCAGCAGAATGTCAATGATGGATATGTATATGTGGTAGATATGGATTTGGAAAAGTTCTTTGACACAGTGTGTCAAAGCAAACTCATTGAAATTCTATCACACACCCTCAAGGATGGCAGAGTCATATCGCTTATTCACAAATATCTTAATGCGGGAGTTATCAGCAATGGGATGTTTGAAATGACAGAGATTGGAATGCCCCAAGGCGGACCACTAAGTCCACTACTTAGTAACATCATGCTGAATGAATTGGATAAGGAACTAGAACGCAGAGGGCACAGATTCGTCCGCTATGCGGACGATTGTATGATTTTTTGCAAAAGCAAAAAGAGTGCAGTCAGAACCTTAGAAAACATCATGCCATATATCGAGGGAAAACTTTTTCTGAAAGTAAACCGAGAGAAAATAAAAGTGTCACATATCAGTAAAGTGAAATATCTTGGCTACAGTTTCTACAGATACAGAGGAAAATGCAGATTAAGAGTACATCCAAAAACAATTGCGAAGATGAAAGCAAAGATGAAAGAACTCACATCGAGAAATAATGGATGGGGAAATGAATACAGAGCTTTGAAATTGACACAATTCATAAGAGGATGGGTAAATTATTTTGCACTGGCAGATATGAAACGATTACTAAGTGATACGGATGAATGGCTACGTCGAAAGATTAGGGCAATCTATTGGAAACAATGGAAGAAAATCAAAACGAGATACCGAATGATTAAAAAGTTTGGAATGCCTGAATGGAAAGTACATGAATTAGCTAACTGTCGTAAAGGAATATGGCGGTCAGCGATTGTATTAAATAGTGTACTTACAAATAAAACAATAGCCAACCTTGGATATATGTCCATGGCTGACTATTATCTGAAAATATGTGAAAACTAGAGAACCGCCGTGTACCGAACGGTACGCACGGTGGTGTGAGAGGTCGGTAGCTGAAATAATCAGCTACCTCCTACTCGATTGCTCGTATTATCGGGAATAACATAATAAATAGCGTTTCTATTTTGAGCAAAAAAATAAGGAACTTTTACTCTTAGTATATTTACTATGGAGTAATAGTTCCTTATTTTAGATAAGCTAATTAAGCGTTAATTGCACCTGTTGGGCAAGTTGCTTCACATGCGCCACAATCTAAGCAAGCGTCTGCGTCGATTTCGTAGTGAGATGCACCTTCTGAAATAGCTCCAACTGGACATTCAGGAGCGCAAGCGCCACAGCTAATACATTCGTCAGAAATTTTATATGCCATATGTATGATCCTCCTTTTTATAATTCAACATTGTGTTTTATCTGAAAAGTCTTCCTTTCAGACTAGTTTTATTTTAATATAAAATTCACTATTATACAAGTATTAAATAAGGGGATTTTCATAAAAATTGTATAAAAACTAATACATATCATATGGACATATCAACATTATTTCATATGTTTTTTTTCTTGAAGTCGTTGCTTAATACCAGCTATAATCCATTCTCTAGCTTTTATTGCATCTTCTTTATCTAGGGCAGGAATATCTTTTAAAGGATACTCTAGTCCTAATTGTTGGTACTTCGTAATTCCTAAATCATGATAAGGAAGTACATCCAACGCCTTTATATTGGTTAGATCACCAAGGAAATAACCTAATTTTCTAAGATAGTCTTCATGAAAGGTAATAGTAGGTACAACAACATGGCGAATCCATACGGGTATATTCATTCGTTCTAAATACTTTGCAAAGTCAAGAATATCTTTGTTTGTATGACCGGTTAGCTCTTGATGCTCTTTGGCATCAATATGCTTGATATCTAGTAGAATTAGGTCTGTAACTTTCATTAAACGATCAAGCTTTTCTATATATTTATGGTTATTCTCCTGATAGGTGATACCAGAAGTATCAATACAGGTATGAATATCTTTCTTTTTTGCTTCCTCGAAAAGTTCAATGAGAAAATCAATCTGTAACAAAGGTTCACCACCTGTTACGGTTAACCCGCCGCTTTTTAAAAATGGACGATAGCTATCATAATCCTTTAAAATGTCTTCTGTAGACATTAATTCACCGGTATTTACTTCCCAAGTATCAGGGTTATGACAATATTTACAACGCATAGGGCAACCTTGCATAAATACTACATATCGAATACCAGGCCCGTCAACGGTACCCATGGTTTCAATGGAATGAACATATCCTTGCATGATAACCCCTCCATTTGTAATAAGCGAATCGGCTTATATGTTTTGATGGAATGTACGTGAAATAACGTCATCCTGTTGTTCTTTTGTTAATTTGATAAAGTTTACAGCGTAACCAGATACACGAACGGTTAACTGTGGATATTTCTCAGGGTGTGCCTGAGCATCTAATAAAGTTTCCTTTGTGAATACATTAACATTCAGGTGATGTCCACCTTTTTCTACATATCCGTCTAATAATGCAACTAAATTATCTACTTGTTGTGTTGACATAATATCATCCTCCTATTTTATAGTTCATCAAAACCTTGTTGAAGTGTAGGTATTGAACAAGCAGTGTTGGTATTGCCACAATCACTACTCTTAAATGTATCAACTTTGATCTCAGATAGATTGTTGGGATCATCAACTTGTATGTTCATATGACCGCCACCATTTTCTACAAACTGATCTAACATTGCTACAATATCATCAATTTCATGTTTATCAGCCACGTTCAATTCCTCCTTAAGGGTTTTTGTATATTATTGTTTAGTACAAATCCACTGATACAATTTAGTGGATTTGTACATCTATATTATAACATGCTTAATAATAGTAATCAATACTATTATTGATCTTCTTCTACTAATTTATCAAAATCAATATCACCAGCGAATACTTGATCATCTTTTCCTAATGCTCCAGGAATAATAGAGAAGGTATTTGAGATACCATCTTGAGCATGACGGAATGGAAGTTTAGATACAGATGCAAGTGATGCAGCTGCACCATGAGTATCGCGACGATGCATTGGGTTAGCACCAGGAGCTAAAGGTTCTCCAATTTTACGTCCATCTGGTGTATTACCAGTTTTTTTACCATATACAACGTTTGAAGTAATAGTTAAGATAGACATGGTAGGGAATCCGTTACGGTAAGTATGATGTTTTCTAATTTTATCCATAAAGGTACGTACTAATTCAACGGCAATATCATCTACACGGTCATCATTGTTACCGTATTTAGGATAATCACCTTCCACTTCATAATCAACTACAATACCATCTTCATCACGAACTGCTTTTACTTTAGCATATTTAATTGCGCTTAATGAATCGGCAACAACGGAAAGTCCAGCAATACCAGTTGCAAAATAACGTTTTACTTCTCTGTCGTGAAGAGCCATTTGAATCTTCTCATAACAATATTTATCATGCATATAATGAATAACATTTAATGTATTTACATATAATCCTGCTAACCATTCCATCATTGCATCGAATTTTTCCATAACATCATCATATGTTAAGTAATCACCTTCAACTGCACGATATTTTGGTCCAACCTGCATCTTAAGACGTTCATCAACACCACCATTAATAGCATATAATAAACATTTTGCCATGTTAGCACGAGCACCGAAGAACTGCATTTCTTTACCAAGTCTCATAGAGGAAACACAACAAGCAATTGCATAATCATCGCCATGAGTAACTCTCATTAAATCATCATTTTCATACTGAATGGAGGATGATTTGATAGACATTTTTGCACAATATTCTTTGAAATGTCTTGGTAAACGAGTAGACCATAAAACAGTTAAGTTTGGTTCAGGTGAAGTTCCTAATGTATCTAATGTATGCAAGTAACGGTAAGAAGTCTTTGTTACTAAGTGACGTCCATCAATACCAACACCACCAATTGATTCTGTTACCCAAGTAGGGTCTCCAGAGAATAGTGAATTATATTCAGGAGTACGAGCAAATTTAACTAATCTTAATTTCATAATGAAATGATCGATATATTCCTGAGCCTGCTCTTCTGTAATTAATCCACGATCAAGATCTCTCTGGATATAGATATCAATAAATGTTGAAGTACGTCCAAGACTCATCGCAGCTCCATTTTGTTCTTTTACAGCTGCTAAATATCCAAAGTATAACCATTGAATTGCTTCTTTTGCATTGGAAGCTGGTTTTGAAATGTCATAACCATAGATTGCTCCCAATTCTTTTAATTCTTTTAATGCACGTAATTGCTCAGCTAATTCCTCACGTAATTGCATATTTTCCGCTGTCATACGTACTAATGAAGTATCTAATTGCTGTTTTTTATCTTCCATTAACCAGTCAATACCATAAAGAGCAACTCTACGGTAGTCACCGATAATACGTCCACGACCATAAGCATCTGGAAGACCTGTAATGATTGCGGATTTTCTAGCTAATTTCATTTCATCTGTGTATACATCGAATACACCCTGATTGTGTGTTTTTCTATACTTAGTGAAGACATCAACTACTTCTTGATCAACTTCATATCCATTTTCATGGCAAGCATTCTGTGCCATACGGATACCGCCATATGGTTGAAGAGAACGTTTGAAAGGTTTGTCAGTTTGAAAACCAACAATTTGTTCTATGCCTTTATTTAAGTATCCAGGTCCATGTGAAGTAATACCAGATACGATCTTTGTATCCATATCAAGAACGCCACCAGCCTCACGCTCTTGTTTTGTTAAATCCATTACCTTTTCCCATAATTTAGCAGTTTCTTTTGTTGCCTCAGCTAAAAATGATTCGTCACCATCATACATGGTGTAATTTAATTGAATAAAATCTCTTACGTTTACGGATGATTGATTCCATCTTCCTGAGACAAAGCCTTCCCATTCTGATTTATAAGCTGCAGTCATTCGAAAAACCTCCTTCTATAGTGAATGTTATTGGTTACTAGATTAGTATTTTTGTTTACTAGTATTGTTTACGCCTTGATTATATATGCAAGAATTGAGATTCGTCAAGCAGATTGTTAAATGGTTGTCAATGTTAAAATTCTAAGGTGACTAAAGAAATTTACTTTATTATATCAAGTTAGTTGAAAAAAATATCGTAAATGTTAAAAAAAGAATAAAAATAATTAGAAAAAGCAACAATATAACGAATTGGATAAAAATATTTAGAAAAATTAACTACAAAATTAACATATGGCGAACAAAATAGCATGTAATGTACTTTTTCGAGTACATAAAAAAATGCCGTGTTTTATGTTAATTAGTAAACACCTTGACGACTATATATAGATGACATATAATATAGTAGATTTACAATTAGTAGATTAATAACAATTGATAGAGAAGAAGACAAGGAGGAATCAATCATGGCAAAGGTTACTAAGGATATGATTATTGCTGATATCATAAGATTAGATCAGGGTACTATCCCTATTTTATTAGAAACTGGAATGCATTGCATCGGATGTCCATCTGCACAAGGAGAAAGCTTAGAAGAAGCAGCAATGGTGCATGGTATTTCTGCAGACGAGTTAGTGAATCAGTTAAATGCATATTTAGAAAGCAAATAAATATAGCTTTCTTGTGAAAAAAAGGTCTCGCTAACGCGAGACCTTTTGGTTTACATCACTGATAAAATCTGAATAGCACTATCTTTTACAATTGGTTCAAAATGCTCATTGTAATAAGATGGACTTGCATAAGTAGTACGTTCAGATCTTCCGTATTCGGAGATCATATTACATACTTTATTAAATTCCTCTGGAGTATGATCCGATTTACTTAATACTAAATAGTATCTTGAGGAAACATTGTCTTTATATACACTGTTATTACCATGATAAGAATACACAATATGTTCTGCTAGACGAATTACATCGTTAAGAGTAGTAAAGGAAAACACTTTTGTTAAATTAGTATGCACTGACACAGATTTAACAGGGGTAGGCTCTACTTTTTCCTCTGACTTCGGTTGAACTGCTTCTGTAAGAGGGACAAAATCATTAGTTTGATCAGAGATCAATTCATCTGTTTCCTCTGACTCATCCTCATCTAATAAATCACTAAGTTGTCCAAAACAATTAATAATTTCATCGGCATATGCAGTATCGTCTTCTATATTATTATCATTTTCTTCATAATCTGGAGAAAACTTAGAAAATCTGGTATCCAGCTCATCAGGATCTTCCACTTTGGTTATTACCAAAATGAGACATTCTGTAGAAATCGGAATTGCTTCAATCATTAGAGGTATGTCATCTGCTTCAAAACCAAACTCATAAGAAGCTTGTTGCATCATATCTCGAAAAAGAGCTTTCGCTTTCTCAGTACCATAAGCAAGTTCGCTTATTCGTAGCTCTCTGTCAATTAAATCTTCTTTACTCAAGGTACATCGGATTTGATTGTCGCTTATCTTTTCAATTTTCATAGAATCACATCCTTTTCTATTGTTAATCATTGTTATAGGGTGATTGTAAACAAAGTATAATTTAAAATAGATGTAAAGTCAATAAAATATATATGAATTTTTCGCAAATACCTATAGTAATAAATGACAAAGATATGCAAAAAGATTGTTAATTTAGACGGATAAGAATTAATTGCATATTTTTGTAAAATATGGTATAATTCCCCATAGAGATAAGAGATTTTCACATGTATCAGTTAGTTAGAAAGGAGAGGTAATTAACCAGATATGGTTTGAAAAGTATCGTATAATCAGGCTATTAGGAAGTGGCGGAACTGCAGAGGTATTCTTAGCCGAACATATTAAGTTACAGTGTTTTCGGGCTATTAAAAGAGTATCAAAAGACTATAACCACTATACACAACTGATGAACGAAGCAAGAATTTTAAAAAATCTAAAACACCCCAATATTCCTGTTATTTATGATATTGAAGAAGATCATAAGTATTCGTATATAATAGAGGAGTTTTTGGAGGGACAATCTTTAAAAGCCTTTCGGCTTTATCAAAGTAATATTCAAGAAGAACTTGTAATTGATATTGCAATTCAAATCTGTGATGTATTTCAATACATTCATGCTATGAAAACCCCAATTTTATTTTTGGATTTAAAGCCAGATAATCTCATTATTCAAAATAATACAATTAAGCTTATTGATTTTGGATCTGCTGTTTTTTTAGAGGAATCCAGTACTAGAGAAGTTTCATTTGGAACAAAAGGATATGCAGCTCCTGAGCAATATGAGATTAGAAAATTAGACGAAAGAAGCGATATTTACGGGATAGGAGTATTGTTATACTTTTTGGTAACAAAAGAAAACTATTCTGAAAAGTTTCATACAATGCATTGCTCAAAAAGGCTCATAGCAATTATTAAAAAATGCATGAAATATGATCCATCTAAACGATATCAAGATGTTACTCAGTTAAGAAAAAATTTATTATCATTACAACAAGATAAACTGCCTGATCGCAGTAGAAAATCAAAAACATCTCTTACGATAGCCATTGCTGGGGCCCAAAGGCGCATTGGAACTACTCATATAAGTTTTCTAATTACTTCCTATATTAATCTATATGTGGAAAAAGCTATATATATGGAAAAGAATGATCATAGAGTGATTCATAACATATTAGATCGGTACGTAGGACTAGAGAATTCTCAAGTGATTCAAGTATTCCATAAGTGCCCTATCTTGATAAGAAATATAGAAGAAATAGAGGATACGCTAACAGAGTATCGAATCAGGATATGTGATTATGGTGTTCTCACTCAAGAAAATATAGAAGTATATGGGGAAGCAGATATAAAACTATTGATTTTGGGAGCAAAGGATTGGGAAATGAATTATTCTATTCAAGCGCTGAGGGAAGTTATGTCATATGATGATATTCATTATTTGTTTAACTTTATGGAGGGGAATGAATTCTTAGATATATTAAAGGATATGGAGCATGAAAGATGTATTCGTGTACCATATAACCCCAACCCGTTTCAAGTGGCAAATCCAAGCATGGTAAAAGAGTTTATTGAAGAATTCTTTCAGGAGAAAGGAAATGAGAAAAAGACCAAAACTTTTAAGAAGTATTTACGGTTTAGGGGAACAAAGCAGTAGAAAAATGATTGGTCTGATTGGTACACATTCAGGGGTTGGAGTTACACATACCGGATTATTAATTGCTGGTTTTCTTGGAAATGTACTAGGTAGAAAGACCGCATTGGTAGAAATGAATACGCATAAAGATTTTGAACAAATTGAAGAGGCGTATTACGGAAAGGGGGAGATGACCAGTCGATTGTTTAAAATGAAACATGTTTTCTATTATAAGAATGTGAAACAATGGGAAACAACTGACATTTTAAATGAAGATTATGAGTACATCATTTTCGATTTTGGATCCGATATGAAGAAGAGTCAGGATGAATTTCTACGCTGTGACAAGAAAATAGTTATATCCAGTTTATCAGACTGGAAAAGAAAATATCTAGTTCAATTTATCCAAAGTAATCAGGATATAAAAGGATATAGTAGCTGGATGTATCTATTTATTTTTGGCCAAAAGCGAGATCTGTTGGATCTAAAACGAGAAGTGAAGGTTAGGGCTAAACTTATGGGATATGAACCTGTTCCTTACATGCTATCTAAAGAGACCATTGGACTTTTTCATAGTATAATTTAGGAGGTGTAAATGTCGCTGATACGACAGAGAAGAAAAAATCTAATAAAGGCAGGAATGCTTGGTGCTTTCATAAGCTTGGTAGTGTTTGGCTGTTTTCTAATAGGGTTTCTACTATATAATAAAGATAGCGAAAGTCTAATTGATAATCAAAGTAAAAAAGAAGAAATGATTGTTTATAAATTAGTCAATTCACTTGAAGCAGGAGAAATAATAAAGGAAGATAATTTGCTAATAAGTAAAATACCAAAAACAAATAACCCAGGATATTCCCTTGATAAGTCAGACCTGATCGGTGAAACCATAAAAGCATCAACAAAAGCAGGGACAATTATTACAAAAGACCTTATAGATGATAGTGAAGCTATGAAAGATGATATGCGATTAATCAAATATGAGTTTGTAAAATTAACAGAAAAGTTAGGTGTTGGAGACTATATTGACATTAGGATATCCTTTGTAAATGGTGCTGATTTCATTCTCCTATCTAAGAAGAGGGTGGAAGATTTATCGATAGCAGATCCACAAGTAAGCGTGTCAGGTGCTCTCTGGCTTAAGGTAACAGAGGAAGAATTGTTAAGAGTATCTAGTGCGATAGTTGATGCGTATTTAAATGAAGGATGCAAAATCTATGCAATTGAGTACCTCTCAAAGAAACAAAAAGAAGCTGTAGTTAATTATCCGGTAAATGAATTGGTGGAAAAGTTAATTGCAGAAAATCCAAACATAATTACAAAAGCAAAAAATGTACTAATATCATCACTGCGTAGCGAATTAGAGTTAGATGTTACTCCAGTAGAGATTCCGGGGGAGGTTAACACTTCTATGGAGAAAACAGAGCAGGAAGAGATTGGTACAGACGAACTATACGAAAATGAGGAAATTGAATACCTAGATTAGGTATTAATGACAAACATTGAGAATCTATACATGTTTCACGAAATAAATAATGACCGCCTTATTCCAATTTATTTAAAAGCACCTTATGTTTGTCATTGTTGGAGGATAATAATGGATAATGTTATTGCAATCTTAGAAGAAATACTAGAAGCGAAAAGGAGGGGGATTTCAGTTAGCATTAATGGAATGGTACCTGCATGGAACCAGCCAGAAGAACTTCTTATGACGTTAGAAGAAGCTACCTATATGAAAGATTATATAGGTGATGACAGAGGAAAAATTGTTCAGATTCGATTTGATAGAATTCAAACAACATAAAAAGTACAGCCCTCTATACAATTGATTGATAGAAAAGTTGAATTTGAACGTTCATCTTTTACCTCTTTTATGAATCAAAGAATAAGGTATCAACAACTGCCTGAATCAGTTTGTAGGTACCTTTTTCTTATATTTCGTCAGAAAGGTATTTCAAAATCAGGTTTATGTGTTATAATGTAATAATGTGTAAGGACATTTTAATAAAAAACTAATGATGAATAGCGATCAGTAGTTCCTAGTATGGAAGTAATATCGTTTATGAGATAGAAATGCGAAAGAGAATTGAGGAGGATTCAAAAGATGAGACGGAAGGGTAAACAAGCTGTTATTGGTACAATATTTGTTGTGATTGTGATTTTAATTGCAATAATCACGATGCTAGTTAAGAAATTCACACCTAGCAAGGAGATTATGGACTTAAAAGACTATTATAAAGTTAGCGGAAATGAGCTTACGATCATCCTTCAAAATGAAGTATATGAAAAAAAGGGAATGCTCTTAGATGGTGTTGCATATGTAGATTACGATACAATAGTAGATAAATTTAATCATAGATTTTATTGGGATGCAAATGAAAACTTATTAATTTATACAACCCCTACTGAAGTAATTAAAACAGAAGTAGGAAGTAAAGAATATTATGTTAACAAGAGTAAAAATACCACAGATTACCAGATAGTAAAAACAGAAGGTAATTCTGTTTATATTGCTCTAGATTATATAAAACTTTATTCTAATATTGACTATAGCATATACCAGGATCCAAATCGTATTGTTGTAAACTATAAATGGGGAGAAAAATACCTATATAGCAAGGTAAAGAAAGCCACACAATTAAGATTTGAACCAAGTATTAAGAGCGATATTTTGGTAAAATTAAAACCGGATCAAGTATTAACTTTTGTTGGTACAGATGAAGTGATGCCAAAAGGATTTCTTAAAGTTATGACTACGGATGGTGTCATAGGTTATGTTAAGAATAAATACTTAGGTGAATCACAATATGAAACGTTAGAGAGTGATTTTAAGCCAGCACAATATTCACATATAAGCAGAGATACTACCATAAATATGGTATGGCATCAAGTGACAAATCAGGAGGCAAATAATAACTTATTAAATGCGTTAGATTCAACAAAAGGTGTTACTACCATATCTCCTACATGGTTTGCTATCACTAATAATGAAGGTGAGATTTCATCCCTTGCAAGTGAATTATATGTGGAAAGAGCACATAATGCAGGAGTTGAGGTTTGGGCATTGTGTAATGATTTTAGTGAAGATGTAGATATGTACCAACTATTATCCTATACATCAAAAAGAGAAAAATTAATTAACGAGCTTATAGCCAATGCAATTAAGTATAATTTGGATGGCTTAAATATTGATTTTGAAAATATTTCACGTGATGCAGGTGTTCATTATATTGAGTTTATTAGGGAATTATCCGTAAAATGCCGTAATAATGGAATTATATTAACAGTTGATAATTATGTACCAACGGAATATAGTGCCTACTATAATCGAGCAGAGCAGGGTGAAGTAGTGGACTATGTTATTACTATGGCGTATGATGAACATTATTCTGCTTCGGAAGAAAGCGGATCAGTTGCATCGATAGGCTATGTAAGTGATGCGATACAGAATACTTTAAAAGAAGTTCCAGCAGAAAGAACTATTATAGCAATTCCATTTTATACGAGAGTATGGAAAGAGGAAATGAAGGATGGAAAATTAGTAATTAGTGAAGATGCATATGGAATGTCAGAAGCAGAAAACTTCTTAGCAAACTATGGAGTTACTCCAAAATGGGACAAGGCAACAGGTCAACTTTTCGGACAAGTGAAGGATGGAGATGCGACTTATAAAGTATGGCTGGAAGAGGATGCATCGATAGAAGAAAAAATGAAATTAATTGATGAGAATAAAGTGGCTGGTGTGGCTGGCTGGAAACTTGGCTTAGAAAAAGAAAGTGTCTGGGATATTATTATCAAATATGTAAACTAGCCATGAATATTACGATATTAGTTTCTTCCTATTTAGGGATAGGACAAATTAGGCATTGCATAAAATAAGATAAGAAATATTTTATGGTGCCGTATATGAGAAAAAAGAAGTGCTTTCATGCTTGCTGTCTGTTGCTGCTAATAATAGCAGGGTTTTTATTTACGAGAAATAGTGCATTTGTAGGTCAATTTGGAACGCACGTTCAGAATGATACCCCGGTTATCGTGATAGACCCTGGGCATGGAGGGTTTGATCCTGGAAAAGTTGGTGTTAATGGAGCTTATGAAAAAGATATTAATTTATCGATCGCATTGAAACTTAAACTGTTTCTTGAAAAGAATGACTATAATGTTGTTATGATTAGAACTGAAGACGTTGGGCTTTACCAGGAAAGTGACAGTAATAAAAAAAGAACGGACTTAAAGAAACGTATTGAGATAATAAATCAAAGCAATGTAATACTTGCAATTAGTATCCATCAGAATGCTTTTTCTGATGGAAGTCAAAAAGGTGCACAGGTTTTTTACCATGAAAAATCATTAGAAGGGAAAGAACTTGCAGGAATAATACAAGATCAGATTAAGACATCCATTCAAGATGGTAATCATAGGGTAGCGAAGAGTAATAGTAACTATTACATGTTAAAGCAATCTTTATGCCCATTAGTTATTGTTGAATGTGGATTTTTATCAAATAAAAATGAAGCAGAATTATTGAATAGCGAAGACTATCAGGAAAAAATGGCTTGGGCGATTCATCTTGGAATTATAGAGTACTTGAATGGGAAAAAAGGTGCATAACTTAGTTTGGTTGCCAAGCCATAAAGATAGTGGTATAATGGCAGGACAAATAAATATGGTTGTGTTTTAGATATCATAGGAGTTATTATGAAGACAATTATTCAGAAGATAGATAAAGATAATTTTATACCAGAAGAATTGAATGAGGCAGCTAAGATATTGCAGAATGGTGGACTGGTTGCATTTCCTACAGAAACTGTGTATGGTCTGGGGGGGAATGGATTGGATAAGGATGCGTCAAGTAAAATATATGAAGCCAAAGGAAGACCATCTGATAATCCGTTGATTATTCATATTGCGGATATAGATAGTTTGGAAGATTTAGCAAATTGTATTCCTGAAAATGCCAAACAATTAGCAAAGGAGTTTTGGCCAGGTCCTCTTACTATGATTTTAAAAAAGAGTAACAAGGTGCCACATGGTACGACAGGAGGCCTTGATACGGTTGCAATACGCATGCCTGAACACCCAATAGCACTAGCACTCATAAGACAATCTGGTGTATACGTTGCTGCGCCAAGTGCGAATACGTCAGGTAAGCCTAGCCCAACGATTGCTAAGCATGTAATTGATGATTTAGATGGAAAAGTTGATATGATAATAGATGGTGGTAAGGTTGGTATTGGTTTAGAATCAACGATAATCGATTTGACAGGAGATGCACCAGTAATTTTAAGACCAGGTTATATCACAAAGGCAATGTTAGAAAAAGTAATCGGAAAAGTGATGGTTGATAAAGCAATACTTAGCAAAAATCAAGATTTAAACTTGATACCCAAAGCACCTGGCATGAAGTATAAACACTATGCTCCAAAGGGTGAGCTTACAATATTTGAAGGCAATAATACTGCAGTAATCAGTATGATTAATAAATTGGCTAAAGAGAAAGCACTAGAAGGAATTCAAGTAGGAATCATAGCTACAGAGGAGACAAAACATCTTTATCAGTATGGGAAGATAAAAGTAATAGGTTCAAGAAAAGAGGAAGCTTCTATTGCGAGAGAACTGTATGCTGTTTTAAGAGAATTTGATGATGTAGAAGCAAAGTACATTTATTCAGAAAGTTTTACATCCGATGAATTAGGACAGGCCATTATGAACCGCCTATTAAAGGCAGCTGGTTACCATGTTGTTCAAGTGGAGGAAGGTAGCAAGGAGGGGTAAAATGACAAAGTATGAAAAAATTATTTTTGTATGTACAGGAAACACATGCAGAAGTCCGATGGCTGAAGCTATCTATAATAGCTTAGTATCCAATAGTGATATTAAAACCATGTCCAGAGGATTAGTTGTTTTGTTTCCAGAACCATCAAATCCGAAGGCTGATCTAGTTTTAACCAATCATGATTTATCACTAGAACAACATGTAGCAACTCAACTTTCAGAGGATGACATAGACGAAAATACGCTGGTACTAACTATGACATTAAGCCAGAAGAAAAAGATAGTGGAAGAATTTCCGTTTAACGAGAATGTTTATACAGTAAAAGAATTTGTAGGAGAAATAGGAGATGTAACAGATCCTTATGGTGGAAGTTTAATAGATTATGAGGATTGCTATATAGAGTTATCAAGATTAATGAAAAAAACAGTGTTGAAACTAAACGAGGAGGCATAAGTATGATAGCATTAGGAAGTGACCATGGCGGATATGCATTGAAACAAGAAATTATGAAACATTTGGATGATTTAAATATTGAATATAGAGATTATGGAAGTTTTAGTGAGGAATCTTGTGACTATCCAGTTTATGCGAAAAAAGTAGCCAATGCCATAGTAGAAAAAGAATGTGATAAAGGAATTCTTATCTGTGGTACAGGAATTGGTATCTCCATAACAGCAAATAAAATCAAAGGAATTCGAGCTGCATTGTGTCATGATTGTTTTAGCGCCAAGGCTACGAGAGAACATAATGATGCAAATATTTTAGCAATGGGAGCCAGAGTAGTAGGTGCTGGGTTAGCATTGATGATTGTTGATACCTTCCTAGGAACTGAATTCTCCAACGATCAAAGACATATAAATCGCATTAATTTAATTGAAGATTAAGTAAGAATCATTTAAATAAGAAAAGAATAAAGCATGTGGAAAAACTGTTAGGAAGTTTTTCCGCATGCTTTATTTTATTTTATTGCTACTAAAATATTAAACCCAAGGTTTGCTTTTTATATTAGCTTCTGCTTCGTGTATAACTTGCTGTAGTTCATTGAATTTTCCGTTATAAATTATATTTAATAAATTATCTGCAATGTGCATAGCCTTTGAAGCCAATTTAATATCAATCACTTCAAAATCTAGCATATCTCCTACTTCACCTAAATCAAGAACTTTTACTTGGCCATTTTCATAAACTAGTACATCAATGATCAAATCGGTGAAGATGTAGGCTGAGTTTTGTTCATTATACTGTGTTTCAATAATATCGCAATACCAGTAAACTAATTTATGATTTTTATCATAGATTTTACTTACTTTGTAACCCTCGTCCATAAAATAAGCAGAAATACCATGATCGATGTCTAGACGAGGTTTCAAGGTAGCCCATTTGGTAATAATAAGGTTGTCATTGCGATATAATATTTCATCATCTTTAAGATGGATCATCTCATTGGGAAAAAAGCGCTTTCTAAATAATCGAATATCTTCTTGCATGTGACACCTCCTTATTTTGTCATTGGAAACTAGTGAAACTGTTTTACACATTCGGCCGTAAAATATGGCCTCATTGTTATACAGTTTCACCCTTGCAAGCAAGTGAAACTGTTTTACACATTATAGCATGAAAAGGGGTGGGGTGAAAGAAAAATATTTTAGATAAATTTATGATTTAATAAGATCTGTTTTACATATGAATAATACTTCCTATTTTGGGAATGCTAACAAGTAAATAAAATTTATTTGGAGGTGTTTATGAGTAATCAAAAGATTCTAATGCGTGTGATTCTGGTAAGTGTTTTTTGGATTACTGCATTGTTCCAAATGATAGGAGATCAAGTATTTTCCAATGATGGACAAATTGTGACTGCTTTTGCTGCATCTAATGTAAAACTTGCAGAGAGTAAACTTGAACTTACCGCAGAGTGGAGAGAGAAGCGATATGGAGAAGAAGAAAAAAGCAAGTTGTTACTTGATCTAGCAGATAAAATCGGATTCCATGGTTTCTATGAAGTTAATTGTGAAACCCGTAACAATCAGACGATACATTTTATTAAAATCCAAGAAAATGAAGTGAAAGCAATCATTGAACTAATTACAGAAAAAAATTCCAAGAAAATCTATGGATATATGGAATTATCCATTATGGATCAGATGAACGACATTCTAGCTTATAAAACAAAGATAGAACGAGCATATCAAGCAACAGGAGCAAAAGATGTTCAGACTATTCTAAAATTCTGCGGGGAGTATCCAGGCCAGCTATCATATAAGAAGCAGAACCAAGAGGTAAAGCATCTATTTCATAATTTAAAGGCTCAAGTTGTAAGTGAAATAAATGAAGATGGAATCTACACGGTTTATGGATATACTAAAATGGTAAAAGATTATATGCAGGTTTTTCGTCATAAAATTAATTTAAATGTAGCGTTTTCTTATAATGAAGAAAGAAATATTACGAATCTATATTTAGCAACACCAATTATAAGTGGAGATTACTAAAACCGTCGGTACCTATTTGGCAACGACGGTTTTTTTACTAGTTAGAACCAACGTTTACGGCTACGATAACGTCTACGTCTATTATTCATTTCATTGAATAATAAAATACCAATTAAGCCACGGAGCCAATCTGGACGTCCATCACGATAATCTGGTCTTGGATAATGAGGAGGAGGACAATATCTATCCCTTGGATCGCAAGGATAGAAAGGAGGATAGAACGGACGCTGATTCGCTTTTAGATCTTCTGTTTCTAATGAGAATGCTTCTGAATCTAGCGCGGCTACACGATCATAAATGGTATCTACAATCATGTTTAAGTGGTTTTTATCTGGACATTCGTCAAACATACAGCTACCATCGTATTCTAATTTATCACATTCTTCATCTACTTCTTTTTGAATCTGTAACACTGCCTTTGGATACAATTGTTTCATATAAGTTACATCTTTATCATAGTCTTCACTATTATCGTATCCATAAAGAGGAAACATAGGTACTCCAGTCTGAATGCCTGCTGGTATATTATATTTTGAGATTAAGGGTCTTTGCGGAATATTGTAATTTGAGAAAAACATATTATTGCCTTTTGTGTAACTATTAAAGTCTTGATTTTGTTGATTCATACATACTCCTGTATAATCTGATTAATAAATAATATATGCAGTAAAACACTTGTGGTGCCTATTGCACTTTATTGGAAAAATAGTTACAATATACAATATAATAACTTTAGGGAACTGTGAATTAGTGTAATGGTAATTCACGTCCTGAATTGTACGTGTGCGATACGCACAGATGGGAGTTCGCGTGGAAAATAATCTCAGTATTACACTCCAAGAGAGTTTTAAAATAGATTTTGTAGAAGCAATTATAAGTAATTCATCGGATAAAGAAGCATTTCATAAGGTTAAAATTCGCCCAGTTATGATTAAGGGAGAATTGCAATTTCAGGCCTCTGAATATAGAGGGAAAAAGATTTTTCATAAAAATTACACTAGAGATGAATTGTTCTTAGCCTTGACCGAATGGATTGAAGGAGAAATACATTTTAGACAAGCTGAGATAATAAATACTAGTTCAGTAACCAATATATTAATTAGCAAAAAAGGCAAAGCTACAATAAAGAAAAAGCAAACAAGTGAGAAAAAGCAGGATTTCCAACATAACAGACAAAAAGAATATATTCTACAAGAAGGAGTAAAAGTTCCTTTTCTAGTTGATTTAGGTGTTATGACAGAAGATGGAAAGATTGTCAATTCGAAGTATGATAAGTTCAAGCAAATGAATCGATTTCTTGAGTTTATTGAAGATATCTTACCTAGTCTTAAGAAGGATCGAAAGATTACCATTATTGATTTTGGTTGTGGTAAATCTTATTTGACCTTTGCCATGTATTATTACCTGAAAGAGTTAAAGAATTATAATATTCAGATTATAGGTCTAGATTTAAAAGATGATGTGATTGCCACATGTAATCAATTAAGTGAAAAGTATGGATATGATTGCTTAACTTTCCTTCATGGAGACATCGCCTCCTATGAAGGGGTAAATCAAGTGGATATGGTTGTAACGCTTCATGCTTGTGACACTGCAACAGATTATGCACTTTATAAAGCAGTAAAATGGAATGCCAGTGTAATCTTATCAGTTCCGTGCTGTCAACATGAATTGAATAAGCAAATGAAATGTAATGAGTTATCCTCTATTTATCGATATGGTCTGATTAAAGAGAGAGAGGCAGCTCTTTTAACGGATGCTATTAGAGCCAATCTATTGGAAGAACAGGGATACAAAGCCCAGATACTTGAATTTATTGATATGGAGCATACACCGAAAAATATATTAATACGAGCGGTTAAGACAAACAAAGAGAAGACATTTGAGGATTATGAAAAATTGAAATCGTTTTACGGAATTAATCCTACTTTAGGTCAACTATTAAAAAAGTAACTAATGTAAAGATGAAAATAGAAAGAAAGTGAAAGTGAGTTTATGCTAAAGCTTGTTTACAGAGTAATAGTTTTTATTGCAGTATTTGCAGCTGCTGTATTTTTTATGGGTAGGAATATGAAAGAGGTTACGGTAGATGTAAATTCAACCGTAAAAATGGGAGAAGCAACGTTTCCAGTTATTTATTTAAAAACTGGTGAGTATAAAATCAATCTTTTGCATGGGTATAGTAGTAATTTAGAGGCTAATGTGGTAAGAGAAGCAATGACCCCATTAGGGTCAGATAAGACATTTCAAGTTTTAATTGAGGAAAACGAAAGTAATATCAGGAAATTAAAATATGAGGTACACAAGGTTGAGAATAATGAGTTAGTTGATTCTGGTGCCATTAGTGCACTTGACAAAACGGACACAGGGAAAAGTACCGAGATTAAGATTAAGGAAAACTTGGATACTAGTAAGGAGTATGCGGTCAGAATCACTATCATTACAGATACAAGTAAGAAAATCCATTATTATACAAGGATTAAGTACTATGAGGATGACTCCTTTTTAAAAGAAAAAATGGAGTTTGTAACAAAGTTCCATAAAGCTATTATGGATAAGGATAAAGCTGAAGAAGTAACTAAGTATTTAGAGCCATTATCATCGGAGGAAAATGAAAGTTTATCCAAGGTAACGATCCATTCTAGTTTTGATTTAGTAAGTTGGGGTCAATTAAAACCAAAAGTGTTAACTGATATTGTCCCAACAATCAAAGAATTTAACATTGAAACTGCAGCGATAGAATTAAGCTATTATGTTTCTGCGAAAACAGATACAGGCACGGAAATATATCTAGTAAAGGAATTTTACCGTGTAAGATTTACCTTGGATCGAATCTATTTACTGAACTATGACAGAACCATGGAAGAATTATTTGATATGAATTTGGCAAGCATATCTAAGAGTCAACTTAAAGTGGGTATTACCAATGAGACAGACTTAGGAATTGTTACCAGTGAGGATTATAACAAGATGTGTTTTGTACGTCAAGGCGCACTCTGGTATTATAATCTTCCTGAGAATCACGCGGTTAAAGTGTTTTCTTTTATGGAAACAGATGCGGACTATATTAGGGATGGATATGACCAACATAACGTAAGAATCCTTAATATGGATGAAGGTGGGAATATTGATTTCCTTGTTTATGGGTATATGAATCGAGGCGATTATGAAGGTAAGGTTGCTATTGTCCTCTATAAATATTTTGCTGGAGAAAATCGTATCGAAGAGCAGGTTTATGTTCCGTTAGAAACAACCTATCAGATGCTAAAAGAAGACTTGAATAGCTTTAGTTATGTAAACAAGAAGGGTGTCTTTTATTTTACAATTAACAACCAAGTGTATTCCTATAATATTATAGCTAAGAAACTTAATGTGATTGCGCATAATATTAATAATGATAATTTCATTATGTTACGCCAAAGTAAATCCATAGCATGGCTGGATTCTGAAAACCCTACTAAGGCTACCAGCATTACTATTTTGAATTTAGAAACTGAGAAGAAGAAGGTGATTAAAGCAGGACAGGGAGATACCATTCGTATATTAGGAGCTGTTGATACGAATATTATTTATGGTTTCGCGAAGACGTCAAATATTGTGGAAACTACAGATGGATCTATCGTGATTCCTGTACATGAGCTTATCATAGCTGATATGGATGGAACTATACTAAAAACCTATCAGAAGAAAAAAATATACATTACAAAAGCTAGCGTTACAGATAATGTTATAAAACTAAATCGGGTTAAGAAACAAGCTGGTAATAATAGGTTTTCATATTATCAGGTTGAAACCGATAGCATTCTAACTAAGGTAGTTAATACACAGGAAACCATTGGGCTTACCTACCGAGTAACGGATGCTACCTATAAGGAAGCATATATTTCTTTACCAACTGAGTTTACTATGAAAGAACTGCCTAAAGTTATGGAAACAGTGAATACAGTAATTACAGAAGACACAACGCTACATTTGGATAGTAATAAGATAAATACCATGAAATACTATGTATATGCTTTGGGAAATATTCAAAGTGCATATTCTAACCCATCTGAAGCTATCGTGGTAGCTGATGAGAAAATGGGTGTAGTAATTAATAGTAATAACCAGATAGTTTGGGAACGAGGAGGTAAATTCAATCGCAAAACAATTGCAGGAATTCCTACTATTTCATCAGGTAATGGGGTAGATAGTGTTGGGGCATCTGTAAGTATGTTGCTAAAATATAACCTAGTTACCAAAGATGCAAAATCATTATCTCATAATGATCAATCCATCTATAATTTATTAAAAGAGAATTTAAACTATCCAATTAACTTAACGGAATGCACCTTAGATGAAGTGTTATATTTTGTTAGTAGTGGAAGGCCTGTTATAGCAATGAAGGATTCTGAACATGCAGTGTTAATCACAGGATATGATGAGTATTATGTTACTATGATAGATCCAGGAGCCGGAACAACATCTAGGCTTCCATTAGCAAGCGCAGATACAATATTTACAAACGCAGGAAATGTTTTTATTAGTTATATGGAGAATTGATAAGAAGAAAGGATGATAATAATGGATGAGAGAGTAAAAAAATTAGCATACAATTTAGTGAATTACTCAATGGGTGTAAAAGAAGGTGACAAGGTCTATGTACATTACATTGGAGAGTCTACAGAAGATCTTGCAAGACAGATTATTAAAGAAATTTATATAGCAAAAGGAATTCCATTTCCACACTACACCAGTCAGAGGGTGCAAAGAGAAATGCTTCTTAATTGTACAGAGGATCAACTTCGACTGATGGCAGAAGTGGATAGCATGGAGATGGATAGAATGGATTGCTATGTTGCAGTAAGAGGAACGGAAAATGTATCTGAATTGGCAGATGTTCCAGCAGATAAAATGCGTCTTTATGAAATATATTATGCAACTCCAGTACACCATGAGAGACGTGTGAAAAATACAAGATGGGTGGTATTACGCTATCCGAATAGTTCCATGGCTCAGCTTTCTAATACGAGCCAAGAAGAGTTTGAGAACTTTTATTTTAATGTTTGCAATCTAGATTATTCTAAAATGGCAAAAGCTATGGAACCTTTGGTTGCGTATATGGAGATAACGGATAAAGTAAGAATTGTTGGAGAAGGTACCGATTTGACTTTTTCAATTAAGGGAATTCCAGCGATACCATGTGCTGGTAACATGAATATTCCGGATGGAGAAGTGTTTACTGCGCCGGTAAAAGATTCGGTGAATGGAACACTATCCTATAATACACCTTCTGTTTATCAAGGCTTTTGCTATGAAAATATTAAGCTAGAATTTAAAGATGGTAAAATTGTAAATGCTACTGCCAATGACACCACAAGAATTAACAAAATGTTTGATACAGATGATGGTGCAAGGTACATTGGTGAGTTTGCCATTGGGGTAAATCCTTATGTGATTAAACCGATGAAAGATATTTTATTTGACGAGAAAATAATGGGATCCTTCCATTTTACACCAGGTAATTGCTATGAAGAAGCTTCAAATGGTAATAAATCCTCCATCCATTGGGATCTTGTTTGCATTCAAACGCCAGAATATGGTGGTGGAGAGATGTATTTTGATGATGTATTAATTCGAAAAGATGGAAAATTTGTTGTAAAAGAATTGGAATGTTTAAATCCAGAAAACTTGATTTAAAAGGGGGCTAACTAATGAAAAGAGCATTTTTGATTGTATTAGATAGTGTTGGAATCGGTGAGATGCCAGATGCCAGAGAATATGGAGATGAAGGAAGTAACACCATAGGTGCTGCATCCACTAGTGATGAGTTTTTTATGCCTAATATGAAAAAGTTAGGGCTATTCAATATAGATGGTGTTACCATCGATTCCAAAAATGATTGGGTGCTTTCTGATGTTTCGCAAGAGGGCGCTGTAGCAAGATTGAAGGAAGCTTCAAAAGGAAAAGACACTACCATTGGTCATTGGGAGATCGCTGGAATTATATCGGAACAACCACTTCCAGTTTTTCCAGATGGGTTCCCCAAAGAATTATTAGATGAATTCTCTGCTCGTACGGGTAGAGAAGTAATCTGTAATAAACCGTACTCCGGTACTGAAGTTATTATGGATTATGGTCAAGAACATGTGGAAACAGGAGCATTAATTGTATATACTTCTGCGGATAGTGTATTTCAGATCGCTGCCCATGAAGGCATTGTTTCGATTGAAAAACTATATGAATATTGTGAAATCGCTAGAGAAATATGTAAAGGAAAATATGGTGTAGGACGCGTAATTGCCAGACCTTTTGAAGGAGAATATCCAAACTTTAAACGTACAAGTAGAAGACATGACTATTCTTTGGTACCACCAGCCAATACAATGCTTGATGCGCTCTTAAAAGAAAAGAAAGAGGTAATTGCGGTTGGTAAGATCAATGATATTTTTGCAGGTCAAGGGATAGGTTCTATGGTTCGTACATCCAGTAATGCAGATGGAATTGAAAGAACACTAGAATATCTTAAGGAAGAATTTGAAGGATTATGCTTTATTAATCTTGTTGATTTTGATATGATATATGGTCACCGTAATGATGTTCCTGGTTATGCAAAAGCATTGTCTTACTTTGACTCCAAACTACCAGAAATTCTTGCAGGTTTAAAAAAGGACGATATCCTTATGATTACAGCAGATCATGGTTGCGATCCAGCGACTCCTTCTACGGATCACTCTAGAGAGCATACACCTCTTGTGATCTGTGGACACAATGTGAAAGCGGGGGTTAATTTAGGAACAAGAGAAACCTTTGCTGACATTGCTGCAACCATATTAGACTATTTTAATATTAAGAGTGATATTAAGGGAAGCTCATTCTTACCACAGATATTAAACAAATAATACAAAGAAAAAGGAGGATTTTATATGAATACACCTACACCACACAATGCCGCAAAGGAAGGCGAAATTGCAAAAACAGTCTTGATGCCAGGAGATCCACTAAGAGCAAAATTTATTGCAGATACATTTTTAGAGGATGTTACTTGTTTTAATACAGTAAGAAATATGTTTGGATATACAGGAACATTTAATGGAAAACGAGTTTCCGTTATGGGAGGTGGAATGGGTATCCCGTCCATCGGTATTTACTCCTATGAGTTATATCATTTTTATAATGTGGATAACATTATCCGTATCGGGTCCGCCGGTGGAATTGGTGATGATATTAAAGTTCGTGACATTGTGATCGGAATGGGCGCATCAACTAATTCTAATTTTGCAGCGCAATATAAACTACCAGGAACCTTTGCTCCAATTGCAGACTTTGGCTTACTTCGCAAAGCAGTTGAGTCAGCTGAGGAGAAAAATATTAAGGTCGTAGTTGGAAATGTATTATCCTCTGATACGTTCTATGATGATAATGCAAGTGCCAATGAATCATGGAAGAAAATGAACGTATTAGCGGTAGAAATGGAAGCAGCTGGACTTTATATGAATGCTGCAAGAGCTGGGAAAAAGGCTCTATGCATCTTAACAATATCAGATCATGTATTTACTGGAGAATCTCTATCTGCAGAAGATAGACAGACAAGCTTCCGTGAAATGATGGAAATTGCATTAGATATAGCTGAATAAAGATAAGGTCTGATAAAACAGACAGAACAGGAGCAATAATGGATAAAAAACATATATTTGAAAAGGTGGATCACACTTTATTAACACAAACAGCAACATGGGAAGAGATAAAGATGATCTGTGATGATGGTATTACTTATGGGACGGCATCCGTATGTATTCCACCATCTTATGTGCAGCGAGTAAAGGAATATGTTCAGGATAAAATTGCAGTTTGTACTGTGATTGGATTTCCAAATGGATATAACACAACTGCAGTCAAAGTTTTCGAAACAAAAGATGCCATTAATAATGGTGCGGATGAAATAGATATGGTAATTAACTTAGGTGATGCCAAAGACGGTAAATGGGATACCATTGAAGCTGAGATCAAAGCGATGAAAGCAGCTTGCCAAGACAAAATTCTAAAAGTTATCATCGAAACATGTCTCTTAACAGAGGAAGAAAAAATCAAAATGTGTCAAGTAGTTACCAACTCTGGTGCAGATTATATTAAAACTTCTACTGGATTTTCCACAGCAGGAGCAACATTTGCAGACATTGAATTGTTCTCTAAAAATATTGGAAGTCATGTGAAGATGAAGGCAGCAGGAGGAATCTCATCTTATGATGATGCTGAGCGATTTATTGAACTTGGCGCATCAAGATTAGGTACTAGCCGTATTGTAAAGATTGCAAAAAATGAACAAGGAAGCGGTTACTAGTACATAAGTAAAGGAGAACTCCCATGGAAAGAAATGAATTAATTCAAAAGGCGATTGATATGACCAAGCAAGCGTATACCCCCTATTCAAATTTTAAGGTAGGGGCTGCACTCATGACTAAATCAGGTAAAGTATATACTGGTTGCAATATAGAGAATGCATCCTATCCTGCTACTATATGTGCAGAGCGAACTGCATTTACCAAAGCTGTAAGTGAGGGTGATCATGAATTTAAGGAAATCGTTATTGTAGGTGGGAAAGATGGAGATTTAACTGATTACTGTGCACCTTGTGGAATTTGTCGTCAGGTGATGATGGAGTTCTGTAAACCAGATGAATTTCAGATTATCTTAGCTAAGACTCCAGAAGACTATAAGGTTTATACTCTAGAGGAATTACTCCCGCTCGGATTTGGTCCATGGAGCTTATAAAGCAAAATGAATAATAGGATGGTGTAGTACGTATGAGAATGTATGATTTAATCGAGAAAAAGAAATCTGGAATTGCACTTAATGAGGAAGAGATTTCTTATATGATACATGCATTTGTAACTGGAGAAATTCCAGATTATCAAATGTCAGCAATGTTAATGGCAATTTATTTTCAGGGTATGTCAGATGAAGAATTAACCAAAATGACTGAAGCTATGACTCATTCAGGAGAGACAGTAGACTTATCCCAAATCAAAGGAATTAAAGTAGATAAACATAGTACTGGGGGTGTGGGTGATAAAACAACCTTAGTAATTGCCCCTATGGTTGCTGCTCTTGGAGTTAAAGTAGCAAAAATGTCAGGTAGGGGACTTGGACATACGGGTGGTACAGTGGATAAGCTAGAATCCATCCCGAATTTTAAAACAGACTTACCAAAAGAAGAGTTTTTTAGAATTGTAAACCAGACTGGAGTTAGTGTAATTGGACAATCGGGAGATTTAGCACCTGCAGATAAGAAACTTTATGCACTAAGAGATGTAACTGCTACAGTGGATAGTATTCCGTTAATAGCAGCTTCTATCATGAGCAAGAAGTTAGCAGCAGGAAGTGATTGTATCTTATTAGATGTTACCACAGGAAGTGGTGCATTTATGAAAAAACCAGAAGATGCTAAGAAGTTAGCGGAAAAAATGGTAGCCATTGGGGAAGGTGCTGGCAAAAAAACTGTTGCCCTCATTACCAACATGGACACGCCTCTTGGTACATCCATCGGTAATATTCTAGAGGTAAAAGAAGTAATCCAAACCTTGAAGGGTAATGGACCAGAAGATTTGACTACGGTTTGTCTTAACTTAGCAGCCAATATGCTATATTTAGCAGATAAAGGTAGTATGGAAGAGTGCTTTGCTATGGCAGAAGATACCTTAAAAGATGGTAGTGCATTCGAAAAGTTTGTTGAGATGGTAGAGGCTCAAGGAGGAGATACAGGTGTAATCCGTAATCCAGAAACCTTTGAGAATCCAACCTACCAATATGATGTGGTAGCTTCATCTAGTGGGTATGTAATGCATATGGATACAGAGCAATGTGGAATTGCATCCATGGTATTAGGAGCAGGCAGAATTACCAAAGAGAGTGAGCTGGATTTTACAGCAGGAATTACTTTATTTAAGAAAACGGGAGATCAAGTAACAGTAGGTGATACTTTGGCTCGTTTATTTTCAGATAGTGACAGTGTATTTGAAGATGCTGCCCAGATACTTCAAAAAGCCTATACCATTGGCAGTGATAAACCAGAGGAAGAAGTTTTAATCTTAGGCAGAGTTACCAAATAAGGAATCACATTTTAGTAAGAATTCTCGGTTGAAAAGAATAATATGATAAAACCGAATGCAGAGATGATAGCGCTGGTGATAACCATATAAGTTACACCAGCGTTGCTTATTATCTGTCCGGCGATGAGATTACCTAAAATTCCACTCATACCCATAGTAGCAACGCCAACAAACGCTTGACCTTTTACTTTATCTTCTTCAGCCATGATTTTATTCACATAATCTACGGATGCAGGGATAAATAATGCATAAGAGATAAGTTGAAATGCTTGTGATAAATATACCATAGGAACATTAAATGCAAAAATAAGTATGCCAGCTTTTATTGTGAGGAAAAAAGCAGCTACTTTCAGAAGAATTCCACTATTCATCTTTCTAGCTAACATAGCATAGATAGCCATGGTTGGCAATTCTAGTGCTGCTGCTATGGAAAGAGAAATGCCAAGATGTTTGCTGCTTCCACCAACTTGTTCTAGAATTTGTATCAGATAAGTATTAATCATGCTGTGGCAGGTGAAAATAAGAGTGATGCCAATCAAATGAAAGGAGAATTTTTTATATTTCAGAAAAAAGGAAATAAGACTTCCTTTGGAGAGATTCTTATTACGAATGGGATCATGAAGAAGAATATTTGCATCATTTAAAGAATTTTTTGCTTTGGTTGATAGTTGAAATGTAAAAGTAGCCACTGTAAGCCCAAAGGATGCAAATAAGAAAAATGGTAGCAAAATAATAGCACCTTTGGCATCAATCATAAATCCTAAAAAATAGGACATAATAGCAAATGATATAGAACCAATACCTCGAGCAAGTCCATAATTAAGTAGAATTCCTTTATTCATGTATTCCAAGGCTACAGAATTTAATAATGGTGGTAGAGAAAATAGTATCGAGCAAATTAATATAAATAAGCAAGCAGTTACTACAAATGAGTTAGGTAATACAAGCAAAAGTAAACCTAAAATAAAATTAGTTAGAATTACAAGAGATGTTATATTTTTTACGGATATTTTCGTTGTTTTATCAGCAAAAGAGGCTACAACTGGCTGTAATACGACAGAGCCAATAGAAGAAAGGGAGAGTATGATGCCAATTTGGCCTGTACTATATTGTTTCCACTTTAAAAAGATGGCAGCAAAACCTAGTATGGAACAAAAAGATATCCAAAAAAATCCTTGAATCAAGGCATAACGTATCGTTAGGTTTCTAGTTAATGATTTTATTTGGTTCATATAAATCCTCCGCGGTTGTACTTGATTCCATATTAGCATGATATGAGTGGATAAGCAATAACGATAAGCCTAGACTCCGCATGTTTTATGTTGTAAAATAGTACCATTCAGTTTATAATAAACGTGAACGAAAGCACTTTCGCAGTGTAATATATCGAAATGGAGAAGAGAATGGTGTACGATAGCATTATCATTGGCTGCGGTTTTGCCGGGGCAACCATTGCCAGAGAATTGGCAGAAAGTAAGGGAAAGAAAGTTCTAATATTGGAACAGAGAGATCATATTGGTGGCAATTCCTATGATAAATTTGATGAACATGGCATATTAATTCATCAATATGGACCACATATCTTTCATACCAATCTTGAGCATGTCTATGATTTTCTATCCAGATTTACCAAGTGGTATCAGTATTCTCATGAAGTGGTAGGAAATATTCACGGACAGCTTCTTCCAATTCCATTTAATTTGAATACATTGACAATGGTTTATGGAGAGGAAAAGGGTAATCAGTTAAAACAAGAATTAATTGATGCTTATGGAATGGACTCTAGAGTTCCGATACTAGAATTAATGAATAATGAATCAGAAGATATTAAAGCAATCGCAGAATACGTATATGAAAATATTTTCTTAAAATACACAATGAAACAATGGGGACAGACGCCAAAGGAAATTGATGCTTCTGTATCCGGTAGAGTACCAGTTTTATTATCTTATGATAACCGTTATTTTCAGGATAAGTATCAAGGAATGCCTCTAGATGGATATACACCATTATTTGAAGCAATGCTTGATCATGAGAATATTCACATAGAATTGAATACAAATGCAAATGCAAGAATTACGATACAGCCAGATGCATCAGATAAAGTGTTATTTGATGGGGATCCATTCTCTGGTGAGATTATTTACACGGGACCAATTGATGAATTATTTGACTGCAAATTTGGAAGATTGCCATACCGATCACTGGAATTTTCGTTTGAATACTACAACCAGGAATATTATCAGAGTCATGGTGTAGTGAATTATACTATTTCAGAGGATTATACAAGGATCACAGAATTTAAGCATTTAACAGGGCAGAAAAACAAGGGCACCACCATAATGAAAGAATACCCAATTCCTTATACAGGAGCAGACAAAGAGATCCCTTACTATGCGATCATAAATAAAGAGAATCAGAATCTCTATGAAAGATATAAAGCACTAGTAGAAAACATACCTAACTTTTATTTGCTAGGAAGATTAGCAGAATATAAATACTATAATATCGATGCAATTGTTGATAAAGCATTGTTGTTAGCATCCAGGTTATAAGGTAGATTAATTAAGGGAGAGAGACTATGAAACTATTAACTGCAGCCATTCCCTGCTATAATTCAGCAGAGTATATGAGCCATGCCATTGAAACTCTATTGACTGGTGGAGAAGATATGGAGATTTTAATTATTAATGATGGATCAAAAGATGATACGGCTAAAATTGCAGATGAATATGCTGCTAAATATCCAAGTATTATCCGAGCCATTCATCAAGAAAATGGTGGTCACGGAGAAGCAGTAAATGCTGGACTTCGACATGCCACTGGTCTGTATTATAAGGTCGTAGATAGTGACGATTGGGTGGATATCCCGGCGTTACAAAAAGTATTATCCGTATTACGTAAAATGGTAGAAGATGCAAGTAATCTTGACATGCTTGTGGCAAATTATGTATATGAAAAAGTGAGTCTTCGCAAGCATAAGGTAATCGATTATAAAAGTGCCATGCCTCAAGATATGATTTTTGGATGGTCTGATACAGGACGTTTCCGCCCTAGTCAGAATATATTAATGCATTCGGTTATTTACCGCACAAAGCTTCTTAGAGAATGTGGATTAGAGTTACCGAAACACACCTTCTATGTGGATAACATTTTTGTTTATCAGCCACTACCTTCTGTTAAGACGATGTATTATTTAGATGTTAATCTCTACCGTTATTTTATTGGACGTGAAGACCAATCTGTAAATGAAAAAATAATGATTAGTCGTATCGATCAACAATTGAGAGTAACAAAATTAATGATTGAATCCTATGATGTAACAAAAATTAAAAATAAAAAACTTCGCAATTATATGGTGAAATATCTTGCCATGATGATGACAGTATGTACGGTATTCTTAATTAAAGAAGGTACGGAGGAAGCCCTAGCGAAGAAGGAAGAAATATGGAAGTTCTTAGAACATCACAATAGAAAACTATATAAAGCGGTACGTTCCTGTGCGCTCGGTCGCTCTATGCAGTTAAAAGGGAAAGCTGGTAGACAAATTATTATATGGGGTTACTATATCTCTAGAAAAATTTATGGTTTTGGTTGATGTTAAAGCAAATAAGAAAAGGTTACATTCCAACATTGTATAGTGGAATGTAACCTTTTCTTAAAAAATATATATCTTTAATGTTCGTATGCAGTTGTGGTTTCTTTTGATTTACTGCGAAGCTTACTGTAATCTACTTTATAAACTAAATAATACATAACAGCGCTTAAACCAATGGCACAGATACCATCAAAGGCTGAGTGTTGCTTTAAGAATACAGTAGATAAACAAATCAGTACCATTAATATAAAGGAACCTAGCTTGATAAAACGGTGATTTTTAAAATAGGAACTTTTCGCAATGGCAATATGTGCTCCAATGGAATTAAATACATGTATGCTTGGACAAACATTGGTAGAGGTATCATTTTTATAAAATAGTTTTACCATATCAACAAAAATGTTATCTCTTGCAAATTCAGTTGGTCGAAGGTTCTGTCCGTTTGGCCAAATGGTGTAAATAATTAAGCAAATTGTCATTCCTATAAATAAAAAAGCAGTTGTTTTGTAAAAATCTTCTCGAGACGTGAGGAAAAAGAAAATCACAGTAACTGCGATATAGGCAAACCATAGACAATATGGAATTACAAATAATTCATTAAAAGGTATATAGTCATCTAGTGAGATATAAATACTTGCATGACGTATATCCGTTCTGCTTTCAAGTGCAAAAAACCAGATTAGATAAAGAAAGAAGTAAGACAATACCCAACCATGCTTATATTTTAGTATCAATGATTTCATAGCAGCATCCTTTCCGCATTTCTGCTTTGCGCTTGGCTCATTGGCATTATTATATCACAAATTTTTACTTAACCGCAACAAACCTAAGAAATCTTAATATAAACTTAATAAAATTTGAAAAAAATGCTTGTATAATTGAAAGAGTAATTGTATAATTGGTGTAATTTAATAAAAAATAAGCGACGAGGCGTATGGTTTTATTTCCAGACGGCTCGTTTTTCAAGTAAAAATCTTAAAGGGGAAACATAGAAAGGGAGAATTAGTATGGATAAAATAGACGTAAAATTACTGGCATTATTACAGCAAAATGCTAGATATTCTTTGAAACAACTAGCGGAACATGTATTTTTATCATCACCAGCAGTGTCTTCTAGAATTGAGAGATTAGAAAAAGAAGGATTTATTACTGGTTATCAAGCACAGGTCGATGAACAGAAATTAGGATATCACATCACCGCATTTATAAATCTCGAAATGACGCCAAAGTTAAAGGAAACATTCTATCCATTTATAAGTGCTTGCCCTAATGTGCTAGAATGCAATTGTGTGACAGGGAATTACTCTATGCTAATCAAAGTAGCATTCCCAAGTACCCAGGAGTTAGATACCTTTATTGGTCAACTTCAGAAGTTTGGGAATACGCAGACCCAGATTGTTTTCTCAACGGCTGTTAAGTCAAGAGGCATCCAGGTGACCGAAGTAGATATAACTAATTAATAAAAAGGGTTGTTACTGCACAGTTTAAATATGCTCATAACTAGGATGAAGCTTATATTTATACTATACTGTAACAGCCCTTCTTTTTATTGAGAAATAGTAATTACATAGGAAATGGGCACTATTCATAGTGCAAATTACAGTAATAAATTAATTTTCAAAAGCATATTGACAAAATAAATACCAAATGCTAGAATAGGTTTAACGTTAAATGATATACATATTAGATAAATTATTAATAGGTTTAACGTTAAACAAAAAAACATTATTCTAGTGGAAGGGGAATACGGAATGAAGAAATTAAGCGTATTAATGTGTTTGATTCTTGTAATCAGCATGTTTGCAGGCTGTAGCAAGACAAACAACCAGGCAGCGTCAAATGACGTGGCAGCAACAGAAGCAACAACAGATGATGCAAAAGCAACAAGTGATGCAGGTGCATCCGATGAAAAAGTAACCTTAAAGTTAGGGATTTGGCCAGAGGATACTTTAACAGAAGACATTAAATTACATGAAGGGTATGTGAAAACATTTAATGCAGCTCATCCAAATGTTGAAGTTGTTCCGGCTTATTATAAATATGCAACCGATACGTTTGTGTCTTTAGCAGAGTCAGGAAACTTACCAACAATTTTTGAATCATGGTACACAGAACCACAGAAGTTAATTAATGGTGGATTCGTAGCAGATATTACTGATATTTTAGAAAAACGTGGATGGTTAGATGCTATTAATCCATCTATTAAAGAATTACTTTCTAAAGATGGTCGTATCTATGGTATACCTAGAGACGGATATGCTCTTGGTCTTATGTTGAACGTTGAACTATTTGAAGAAGCTGGCCTTGTTGATGAGAAGGGATTACCAATTTATCCAAAGACATGGACAGAATTAGCTGAAACAGCTAAGAAAATTAAAGATGCAACTGGTCAAGCAGGATTCTGTTTATTGGCAAAAGACAATGCAGGTGGATGGCATTTTAGTAACATCGCATGGGCTTTTGGTGCAACCTTAACTGAAGAAGGCGCAGATGGCAAATTTACAGCAAACGTTGATTCACCAGAAGCAATTGCAGCAATGGAATATATTAAATCACTTCGATGGGATTATGATGTGTTAACTCCAGATCCAACCAATGAAGATTGGGGAACAGGTTTTGTTAATTTAGGAACTGGTACTGCAGCAATGTATATTGCAGCCAATGATGCGGTAAACCAACCAACGCAAGTAAATGGTCTTCCAGCAGATAAATTAGCTTTAGTACCAATGCCAGCAGGCTCTGATGGAAAACAATTTTCTTTATCTGGTGGTACACCTTATATGTTCTCGAAAGATGCAACAGAAGCAGAGATTAATGCAGCACTTGATTATCTTGAAGTAATGGGTAAAGCACCAGTGGCAACAGAAGATGCCATTGCAGGAATGAAAGCAGATGCACAGAACAAAAATGATACTGGTGTTCCAGTAATTCCTCGTTTCCCATGTTGGATTGATGAAGATTTACTTGCTGCAGAGAAAGCGGTAACAGATGAATTCAATAATGTTGATATGAATCTATATAATGATTATTATACTGCAATTAAGACAGAAGGTAATCTTCGCTTAGAAGAAAAAGGATCTGCACAGGATCTATATGCAGAGCTTACGAAAGTTCTACAGGCTGTTGTAACAGATAAGAATGCAGACGTAGCTGCACTGATGAAACAAGCAGACACGAACTATCAAAATCTTCTTGATACGAATGTGAATAAGTAGTTTTAAAATTATGGGGTTTTCTGAATAAGATAACCCCATAACATTGAATATTGGAGGTGAAGGAAATGGATGAAATAAAGGGTAAGAAGTTGGGAAATTCAAGATATAAGAGAGATGTAGCTAGCTGGCTCATTATATTACCTTCAATTATATTATTTGCTTTTTTTGTTTGGGAACCATTACTAGAAAGTATAAGACTTTCTTTATATTCGGCAAAGGGAATAAAAACCATTGACTTTGTCGGTCTAGATAATTATATGAAAGTGTTTAAACATCCAGATTTTATCGCAGCATTTAAGAATACATTTATCTATATATTCTGGTCACTTTTGATTGGATTTTTTATACCAATCATTTTTGCAATATTATTAACAGAAACAGTACATTTAAAAGGATTTTTCCGGTTTGGAGTTTATTTCCCTAATATAATGCCTGGAATAGCAACTGTTCTTATGTGGGGATATTTCTTTCGCCCTGGTCAAACTGGAGTGTTAAATATTTTACTTTCGAAGATTGGGGTAGAACCTCAAATCTGGTTAACCAATGCTTCACTTACGATTCCTTTGATTATTTTAACCATGACCTGGAAGGGTGCAGGTTCTACTGCATTGATTTATATGGCAAATATTAATGGAATTAATCCCGAATTGTATGAAGCTGCTACCATTGATGGAGCAACCATATCAAAAAGAATTCGATATATTACATTACCTAGTATTTTTAGTTTAGGAAAAACATTATTGATATTACAGATAATATCAGTATTTCAGATACTATATGAGCCATTGATTATGACCAACGGAGGTCCTAATAATGCAAGTATATCTATTATGCAATTAGTTTATAACTATGCATTTAGAGATTACAATTATCCAATGGCTGCGGCATTGTCAGTTATAATTTGTATTGTTTTAGTAGTTTTAAGTGGATTGTATTTTAAGATTACCAAGACAAAAGAAAGTTAGGAGGGAAAATTATGTTCTTTAATAAATATACGAAAAAAGAAGAAGGAACAATACGCTTTTATGATCTCCATTCTAACAAAACCAAGATACTCTGTGTTGTAATATTTATACTTTGTTTAGGAATTATGGCAGTGTCCCTGTTCCCAGCTATATGGGTGTTTTTAGCAAGTTTTAAAGATATTAGAGAATTTCGTAGGAATAATACTATATTGCCAAAAGCATTTGACATGCAGACTTACATAAAAACTTGGAATGATTTAAAGTTTGTGAAGTACTATATAAATTCTCTGATTGCAGTAGTAGGATGTGCTATTTCGGCAGTTCTATTTAATGGGTTACTGGCTTATGGACTAGCAATCTTAAAACCCAAGGGTCACAAAGTTGTTTATGTGCTTGTAATGTGGAGTCTACTGATACCAGCTACCACAAGTATTGTAGCTTTATTTGTTAATATTAACCGTGTTGGATTAAATAAATCATTTATACCAATCTGGTTATCACTGGGAGCCAATGCATTCTATGTTATCTTATTTAAGCAATTTTTTGAGGGTATTCCAAAGGAATACATTGAAGCCGCTAGATTAGATGGTGGCGGCAATCTAAGAATCTTTAGAAGTATTATATTACCCATGTCACAATCAATCGTAATGGTTGTTATCATCTTTGCGGTAAATGCAGCATGGTCTGATTTCTTATTGCCTTATTTAGTTTTAAATGGATCAGGTAAAGAAACAGTTATGGTAAGACTATTCCAGTTTAACACTTCGAATGCAACAGATGTAGATGTGTTAAGAGCGGTGGCATTTTCTATCATACCACCAATCATTTTATTCGCAATTTTTCAAAAACAGATTACACTTGGCGTTACAGCCGGAGGTATAAAGGGGTAGAATACGATGGCTAAAATAGCAGATAAATATTATATAACAGATCCATGGTCTGTTATGGAAGAAGGATTTAATCCAGAATATTCAATGGTAAGCGAATCTATCTTTTCGCTTGGAAATGAATATATGGGTGTTCGAGGTTATTTCGAAGAAGGTTATTCTGGTAAAAGTTTAATAGGTAGTTATTTCAATGGAATCTATGAGCAGCAGGAGGGTCAACATTCTGCTTATAAAGGTATGATTGATAAGACTGAATTCATGGTGAATGCGGTTGATTGGTTATATCTGAGAATAAAAGTAGAAGAGGAAGAATTAGATCTTGCAACTGTTAAGTTTAAAGATTTTCATAGAAAGCTAAATCTATATACCGGTATGTTAACACGTTCTTTTGTATGGATTTTAAAATCAGGAAAAGAGATTCGTATAGAGTTTGAACGTTTTCTCTGCATGAATCAAGCACATATGGCAGGTCAAAGGGTGCGTTTCCTTCCGATTAATTTCTCAGGTGAAGTCATGATAGAAGCGGGACTTGACTTCTCCAACCCACATGTCTCAAAGGGCGAAAATCTATGGGATTGTATACAAACACAAGTGGAAGAAAGAAAATGTAGTATACTTGCTAGTACCAAAAATACAAAACAAAAGGTATATTCCTGCTGTAAATTTGATGGTGATATAGAACCAATAGGTGACCTTATCAGCAAAGAAAAAATAATTGGTAAACAATTTAAAATGGAATTACAGGAACAAAAGGAGTCATTATTTACCCGTGTGGTAAAAAATATATCATGGAATGATACAACTCTAAGAAGAGATATCAGTGAATTTGAAGAAGAGTGTAACACAGCACTTGGTTCACTAGGACAGTATCATTACGATACTTTGAAAGAAGAAAGTCAAACATGGTGGAGTGACGTTTGGATGATTTCTGATATAGAAATAGATGGAGATGACTTAAATCAGCAAGGAATTCGTTTCTGTATTTTTCAAATGCATCAAACCTATCACGGTGTTCAAACAGGTGCTGTTATAGGAGCCAAAGGATTAACTGGTGAGGCATACAGTGGTAATACATTTTGGGATACGGAAACATATTGCTTACCTTTTTACATATTCAATAATATCAATGCAGCGAAGCAATTATTAAAGTTTCGCTTTGATACCTTACAAGAAGCAAAGGAACGTGCGAAAGCGCTAGATTGCCAGGGGGCATTTTATCCTATCGCTACCATTAGTGGCAAGGAATGTTGTACTCTTTGGCAACATGCTAGTCTACAATTACAAGCGACTACCGCAGTTGCGTATGGTTTATGGCATTATGAGAATGTAACCAAGGATAAAGATTTTATCAATCAGTATGGAATTCCTATGCTGATTGAAATTTGCCGTATGTTAGCAACCAGAGGAGATTGGGATGCGAAAAGAGAATATTATGGCTACTATGGTGTTATGGGTCCAGATGAATTCCAGATGATGGTAAACAATAATTGCTATACTAATTATATGGGTAGGGTTTCTCTAGACTACACACTTAAAACTTTAAAAGAGTATCAAGAGGCAGAACCAGAACAGTACGAAGAAATAACAAAACAGCATGGTATTACAACGCAAGAACTAGATTCTTGGAGAACCATCAGCAATCACATGTTTATTCCATTTGATGATAAGACCAAAAGGTATGAACAACATGAAGGATTCTTTAAGCTTCCTCATGTAGATGTTGATAAAATTCCTGTTGATGAATTTCCACTCTATCATAACTGGACATATGATCGAATTTATCGTAATGACATGATTAAACAGCCAGATGTTCTTATGTTAATGTTGTTATTCAATGATAGATTTGCCATGGAAGAAATAAAGGAAAACTATGAGTATTATACCCCAAGGTGTATCCATGAAAGTTCCTTATCCCCTTCCGTTCATTCTATCCTGGCATCACAGTTAGGAAAAGAAATTGAGGCTTATGATTTCTTTGGATTTGCTACCAGAATGGATCTAGACAATTATAATCGAAATACCCATGAAGGTCTTCATACCACGTCCATTGCTGCCGCTTGGATGAATATTATTTATGGGTTTGGTGGAATGAGATCAGATGGCGCTATCATAAAATTTGCTCCTGTGTTGCCGAAACAGTGGAATCAGTATCGTTTCCATGTAACATACAGAAATGAGACTATATTTATTACGGTAGGCAAGGAAGGTACTAAGTTCCAAACTATAAATGGAACGCAATTAACTATTCAGGTTTATGATAAAGAATACAACATTAGTGGCGAGCCAACGATCATTCCATTAGAAAGTGTTGGGGTATAGTAACCATGAATTGGAAGATAAAACAAAACGATTACCAGAAAGAGGATATCACCAAAGATGGCAACAAATATTTAATCGGAAACGGTTACTTAGGAGTTCGTGGTACCATGCAAGAGTACAACAAATCCCATTTGGTTGCAGTGAATCTTTCGGGAATCTATGATCAATATGGAACTGGATGGCGCGAGCCATTAAATGCTCCAAATGGATTGTATACTTATATTGAAGTAGATGGAAGTGCATATAAGCTGCCAGATGTGGAACCAAGTTTGCATTCCCACGAGCTAGATTTCAGGCATGGAGTGTTAACGCGTAATACGGTTTGGAAGACACATAAGGGAACTATCAACATAAGAGGAGAGCAGTTTACTAGTGCCCTTGATTATCATTTCATTGGATTAAAATATGAGGTAACACTTGATTTTGATAGTGCTCTAACTATTGTAACAGGAATTGATGGTGATGTTTGGGATATACATGGGCCTCATTATAAAGAACTGAACTTTCAGGAAGAAGACAATCAGATCGGAATTACAGGATCTACCAATGAAGGGGATAAGGTTAGTGTCTGTGTTGCCATTCAGAAAGATTTTCAATGTAAGGAATTAATCATCCAAAACTCATTTCATATATTAAAATCCCTTGATTTGAATGCAGAGAAAGGTACTACCTACACAATCTACAAATATATTAGTATCTTCACAAGTAAAGATTCTATGAATCCAACAAAAGAATCTTTTGCATACAATATACAATTGAGTCAACTGGGATACCAGAACATTTTGAATCAAAGTATACAACATTGGGAGCAGCGGTGGAAATATTCTGAGGTAGTAATAGAAGGTGATGAGGAGGCTATGACAGCGCTTAATTATTCACTTTATCATCTCCATTGTATTGCACCACGTCATTCTGACAGTCTATCTATAGCAGCAAGAGGACTTTCTGGTCAGACTTATAAAGGGGCTGTTTTCTGGGATACAGAAATGTTTATGCTGGATTTTTTCCTCTATACGGAGCCGGAAGTAGTAAAAACCTTGTTAAAATATCGTATTGATTCCTTAGAGGGAGCCTTACAGAAGGCCAAAGAGTATGGTTACCAAGGGGCATTTTATGCCTGGGAGAGCCAAGAAGGTGGCAAGGATGCATGTTCAGACTATAATGTAACCGATGTATTTACTGGTAGACCTATGAGAACTTATTTTCGGGATAAACAAGTACATATCTCGTCGGCGATTGCATATGGCATCATGAAATATATTTCTTATACCCAAGATACTAGCCTTTATCTAGAAGGTGGGGCTAAGGTTATCCTTGAATGTGCTAGATTCTATTATGATCTATTACTGACTAAAGTTGGTTCCAAACGGTATGAGATTCTTGATGTAATTGGGCCAGATGAGTATCATGAGCGAGTTAATAATAACGCTTATACTAACCGTATGGCTAAGTTCACGTTTGAAGCAGCTTTAATTATGCTAAAAAAGGTAGAAGAGTTAGATCAACAGTATTATCACATATTAGATCAAGAGTATAATTTAGTAAAGTGGAAAGAACAATTGTCAGATGCCATAGAAAAGATATACATTAAGCAGCCACAAGAAGATTCAGGCGTGATAGAGCAATTTGATGGATACTTCCAGATGGAAGATGTAACCATAGAAGAACTGAAAAAGCGATTATTAGACGAAAAAGAATACTGGGGTGGTGCTGATGGAATTGCATCTCATACAAAAATAATTAAACAAGCAGATGTAGTGACCATGCTTAATCTATTTTCTTCAGAGTATAGTGAGGATATTTTAAGAAAGAATTATCAGTATTATGAACCGAAAACAGAGCATGGATCCTCCCTTAGCGCCTGTATGTATGCCATGCTTGCATGTGAATGTGATGAGCCAGATATGGCATATCCGTTCTTCTTAAAAACAGCCAATGCTGATTTAATCGGTGGAGGAAAAGAATGGGCTGGGTTAGTTTACATTGGTGGTACACATCCGGCAGCAGCAGGTGGGGCTTATATGACAGCTATAAAAGGTTTTGGTGGTTTTCAAATCGTAGATGATATGATTGTGATTAAACCACATTTACCAAAAAAGTGGAAGAAATTATCATATTACATTCAACATTTAGGAACATGCTACCAGGTCGAAATTCAAGGTAATAACGCCAAGGTGAAAGAAATTGGGCAAACTACACTAACATAGTTTGCCCGTTATACTATCCTATATTTTTTACACTGTCCCGATTAATGAGTGAAACAGGTAATATCACTTCTCGTTCTTTAATTGCAACCCCTTCTAGGCGCTTAATCATAAAATCAACAGCCAATTCACCTTTTAGATAAGCATCTTGATGTATTGTTGTTAGTGCGGGAGTTGTTAACTGACAGAGATTGATATCATCAAACCCAATTACGGAAACATCATCAGGAACTTTTTTCCCATTATGCTGTAATCCAGCCATAATACCTGCTGCTAAAATATCGGCAGTAGCAAACACAGCGGTAAAATCGTTCCTAGTAGATAGGATTTTACCTAATTCAATGCCATTCTCAACATGAATCTCCTGCTGGCATACCAACTCTTCACGAAAAGGAATATTGGCCTCAGATAAAGCTTGTTGATATCCCTTTAGACGTTCTTCAACTACACCGCCATGTTTAATGGTTGGAGAAGCAAAAATTATATTTTTATGACCATGGTCAATTAAATGCTTTGTTGCAAGATAGCCGCCTTTGTAATCTTCCAAACCAACATTATAGATATTGGATTGCTTGATATAGCTATCGATTAATACCACAGGAATATCAAATTTTGATAAGGTTTGAAAAAACTCATCCTGAAAAATGCCAGTATAAAACATTCCATCCACGTTCCAATTACGAAGGAAGGAGATTAAATCATTACTATCTTCTACCGTTCGAAGCATTAAATAATACCCGTTTTGTCGTAATCTGTGTTCAATTGCTCCGATAAATGCGGAATGAAATGGATCTTCTACGAAGCTTTTATTGCTACTTGGAACAAGATGATTAATGATGCCAATCACTTTAGAAGAATTAGATACTAAAGAACGAGCTGACATATTAGGTACATAACCTAGATTATCAATCGCTTCATTAATACGTGAGATCGTCTCTGCAGATACTCTACCTGCTTTTCCGTTTATCACATTGGATACAGTAGTACAACTTACGCCTACGGCATGTGCAATATCTTTTATGGTAGCCATAACGAATTCCTTTCTTTAGTATGTTAAACGTTAAACTTAATAGCCTAAGTTTAACATTATTTAAATCAGATGTACAGTAATTATTTTACTAAAATATAAAAATTCACATGGAGGAAATAAATTATGATAAAGGGAATTATATTCGATCTGGATGGGGTTTTAGTATCCACGGATCAATTACACTTTTTAGCTTGGAAGAAGCTAGCCAATGAACTGGGAATCTTTCATTTTACAGAGGAGGATAATATTAGACAACGAGGGGTCAGCCGAATGGAATCGCTTCAAGTGGTACTGGAGAAAAGTGATAAAAGTTATTCGGAGGAAGAAAAAGAACAGTTAGCAGAGAAGAAAAATGATTATTATAAAGAAATGCTTCAGACGTTAGATGACCAAGCAATTCTTAAGGATGCCAAAGAGGCATTACTTATGTTACGGGAGAGAGGAATACGCATAGGTGTAGGATCTGTAAGCAAAAATGCACCTATGATTCTAGAGAAGACGGGATTGATTGAGTATATTGATCAGGTAAGCTGTGGTTTAGATATTACAAAATCTAAACCTGATCCGGAAGTTTTTCTGGTTGCCGCAAATAAATTAGGATTGCAATATGAAGAATGTATGGTTGTAGAAGACTCACAAGCAGGCATTATCGCGGCTAAAGCAGCCAATATGAAAACGATAGGAGTTGGATTCGGTAATATGGAATTGGATTCAGACTACCATTCCGATACCTTACTTAGTCATTTAAATTGGGATGAAATTCTAGCTTTATAAAGACGGATTATATCGCATCAAAATTTGAGGAGGTTACCTATGGGAAACAAAAAAGGATCATTAGTAATGAATATTGGGGTTTACGCATTATTGGTTTTAACAGTAGTTTTAGCTATCTATATTATGTCTAGCATACATAGGAAAGAAGAAAATAAGTATTTGAAAGACAGTAAAATTATATTATATGATGGGCCTAAGTCTTTAAAAGATGCAACAACAAATGACCTAGAAGCTACCAGTGAAAACTTAAGAGATTTTTCACTGATGCATTGTACTGATACAAAAATGAAAGTAAATGGGAATGAGTTATATGTTTATGATACCAATGTCAACCATACGCACCAATGGGTGGACAGTTATCTTCCTCCTATTTCCAGGACTCCTATTACTTATTTCGACTTTGAAGGTAGTGCCCTTATTGAAATTCAAGTTCCTAGCATCGACATTGATAACGTTCAAATAAGCCCAGTTGAATATGGTATTAAGCCAACGATCGATAAAGAAAAAAATACGATTTCTTTTAAAATAGCTAACCCAGATGCTTACACCGTAGTGTTCAATCAATCGGTTGAAAGAGCCATCCATATATTCGCCAATCCAATCGAGCAAAATCCTCCAAAGGAAGGGGACGAGGGTGTAATCTACATTGGTCCTGGGGAATGGGATATAGATACCATTCCGCTGAAAGAGAATACAACTCTCTATATTGCAGGGGGTGCAGTAGTACATGGTTCTATACAAGCGAATTATGCCAACAACATTACCGTTAAGGGAAGAGGAATAATAGATGGGTCGTTATATGAAGGATGGCAAGGAAAGGCAGCATATGTTCCGCTTAACTTAGTAGGATGCAATGATATTACGGTTCAGGATATTATATTTCTAAATTCCAATGCTTGGGTTGTAAGTGCTTACGAATCAAAGGATGCTGTAATGGATGGAATTAAAATTATCTCTCCGCGTCCTAATGGAGATGGTATTACACTGCAATCATGTGAAAATTTTATCGTGCAAAATTCATTTGTCCGAAGTTGGGATGATTCTTTAGTCGTAAAGAATTATGGCGTCAATACGAAGAATATAACGTTTCAGAATATGCAAATCTGGACGGATCTTGCTCAATCTATGGAAGTAGGATACGAAACCAATAAAGGGGATAAGAAAGATTCTAGGATTAGCCAGATAACATTTAAAGATATCACAGTTCTTTATAATTTTCATAAACCAGTAATCTCTATACATAATGCAGATAATGCACTTGTAGAAGATGTGTTATTCCAAAATATAACCGTAGAACATGCACTTATGGGTCAGGGAGATGCAGGAGAAAATAATCAGTTAATTGATATTAGTATTGTAAATAACAGTAATTGGTCAACCACCAAAGAGCGAGGTCAGATACGTAATGTAACCATTGATGGTGTGAATGTATTAGATGGAACATTTCCACCATCCAAAATAGCAGGGTTTGATGAAACACATACAACGGAACAAGTGAGTATAAAAAATCTTACTATTCTTGGTAATTCAATTACAGATTTTAATGAAGGTCAATTTGAAATTGAGGAAACTAACACTAAAAATATAAATATAGAATAGGAGCATAGATATGGGTAAAAGAAAAATCATAATGATATGTTTAGGGATTATCAATATAGGGCTTTTATTCACCGCACTCTATATAAAAAATACAACAGTAGTGAAAATGAATCCTCAAAATGTAACTATTATTAGTGCGCCAGAGCAAGAAGAACCAATGGAACACAAGGATTTTGTAAAGGAAGTATATGTTCCAGAAGTTCCTAAGGGTGAGAACGTTGCATTAGGAAAGAAAGTAAAAGCCAATGGTTTTCAAGATGTATATACCCCAAGAAAAGTTGTGGACGGAAAAAGTGAAGGAGTCTCTTACTGGGAAGGAAAGTCAGATTCTTATCCCAATATTATCACAGTAGATTTAGGAAAAAGTATAGACATCCATACGATACGTCTTTGCATTAACCCAGATACTTTGTGGGGGGAACGCACTCAGACCTTCTCAGTAGAGTGTAGCGAGGATGGAAAGGAATTTTTGGAGGTGATGCCTTCCATGGAATATATATTTAATCCAAATACGGGAAACCAAGTAACGATACCACTAGAGAATAAAAAGACTAGATTTATACAACTGACTTTTACTCAAAATACAGGTGCCAAAGGGGCTCAGCTGGCAGAATTTGAAGTATACCATTAAAGTATACTTAATCTATCACGAATCAAGACAAAGGAGAAGCACCAATATGAATAAGAGGGGTAAGAAACAAAAGAAAAAGCTAAATCGTATACAATGGAACGGAATCCATGCCAAACTCATAGGGGCCTTTATGATACCAGTAGGATTTATTGTACTTCTTGGGATGGTGTCTTATCACATTGCCTCCAATGGCCTAATTAAAAATTATGAGGCTGCTAGTCAATCAAGTTTTACCATGCTAGGTCAATACTACAATCTTGGTTTGGAATCGGTGGTATCTAAGGCAACCCAGATAAATACCAATGAGTCTCTTAAGAAGTATTATTCTGGTTATTACAAAAATAACAGAGTGGAAGAGATTGATCGTTCAAAAGAAGCAAAAGGTTATGTTTATTCCATAGCCACAGCGGATCAGATTGTGAATAATATTTATGTATTTGGTGAATACGGAGAAGGAGTCTCTAAATCAGGGAACTTAGGTAAAGACACGTATACTGGTTTTCTAGAATCGCAGGAAGGAAAACTACTGGCCGATTCAGCTAATAAGACCATTTGGTTAGGATATCATTCTTTTTTGGATGAGGTTGCAAAGGGGAACACAAAAGATTATGGTCTATCATTCTATAGGCAGTTGCAGGGAACATCAAACAACAGCATTGGGTATATTGTATTGGATATAAACAGACAATTTATCGAGAGTGCTCTGAAAGATACAAAGTTTGGTGTTGGTAGTGTTACTGGATTTATAACAAATGATAATAGAGAGCTCATGAATGGAACAGTTGGAACTGAATTTTCTTTTTGTAAACTTGATTTTTATCAAAAGGCACGTAAGAATAAAAATGATAATGGTGCCAGATACGTTACTTATCTAGGCAAAAGTTATCTATTTATTTATACCAAGGTCATGGATGGAAATGCAATGGTATGCTCTATCATTCCAAAGTCAATGATTATGAAACAGGCTAATACAGTAAAATTGGCAACCATATTTATTGTTATTCTTGCAAGTTTCATCGCTATCGTAATTGGAACAAGGATGTCAGCTGGAATAAGTAAAACGATTCATATGATTAACGTTACTTTGGAGAAAGTAGCAAGAGGAGAATTAAATGTAAGACTTGCTATCAATAGAAAAGATGAATTTTTATTAGTAAGTAAGGGTATCAATCGAATGCTGGAACATATGAAGAGTCTGATTCATAAAATGTCAGGAACTAGTAGCCAGGTAGCGGAGTCTGCCGGTCAGGTATCGGACAATTCAGATGCTTTTATGCAAGCAACGAAACAGATTACAAGTGCAGTGTATGAAATAGATCAGGGATTATCATTACAAGCAGCAGAAGCAGAAAAGTGTCTGTTACAAATGGAAGATTTATCAAAGCAAGTAGATGAATTAACTCGGAACACGGATGCCATGAATCAAACTGCAAACAAGACACAAGAGGTTGTCAGTTCAGGAATTGGGATGGTTGATGAGCTTGCTACAAAATCAAAAGATACTTCGGTTATCACAAGAAGAGTAATTGAGGATATCGAAAACTTGGTAGACGATTCAAAAGCAGTTAGTTACATAGTTAGTACAATTAATGGTATTGCTGAACAGACGAACTTACTAGCACTCAACGCTTCTATAGAAGCAGCAAGAGCAGGCTTGGCAGGGAAAGGCTTTTCGGTGGTTGCAGAAGAGATTAGAAAGTTGTCAGAACAAACCGCAAATGCAGCAAGAGAAATTAATGATATTGTGTATAAAATGGGTGAACAAACTAGAAAAACAATAACAACAGCGGAACAAGCAGATCAGATAGTTACGTCTCAAGAACGTGCTCTGGATCAAACAATAGAAGTATTTGGAGTAATAAGTTCCAAAGTGGAGGATCTGGTAACTAGTCTCAATCAGATCTCTGATGGAATTACGAAGATTCGTTCAACAAAGAATGATACGTTATATGCAGTGGAAAGTATCTCAGCAGCATCAGAAGAGACAGCTGCAGCATCGAGTGAACTAGGATTAACCGCGGAAAATCAGTCAAATCAAGTACAGGTGCTTAACCGTGCTGCTGAGAGACTGAAGGAAGAGGCAAAAGATCTGGAAGAATCCATACATATATTTCAACTATAAAATAGTCTTGGCTTGCCAAGACTTTGGAAGTTCGCGTAGCGAACTTCTGGCAAAGGCGAAGAGTATGAATTGTTTTAAATGAAAAAAAACTGTTACAGATGGCAGTAGGATAAAGCTATCTGTAACAGTTGTTTTTATCTAAAAATGACGTGTAAAAATATCACTGTCTTCAAGGAGACTTTCAATCGTATCAAAGCCAAGACGATGAAGTAACTCGATTACATAAGGGTTATCGATTGGAGTCGGGAAAGTTGCAGAATCTGCATATTCATTTACATATGCGGTCGCCTCGTTACGATCAATAATTGACTTAGGACCACCAACACAGCCACCCTTACAGCCCATTCCTTCGAAGAAGTTCGCATCTGTTTTTCCTTCTAATAAGGAATTAATCATCTCTTTACACGCGGGTACACCATCTGCTTGTTTGGTTCGAACCGTAATAGAACGGTCAGGATTAAGTCGTTTCACAGTAGATTGAACTGCTTCACTGACTCCATTGGATCGGGCATAGATTCTTCCAGCTCGGGAGGAGTGATCACGATCGCTTTCTTCTAACTTGGCTGGGTCGATATCTAGTGCTTCAAAAATATCTTTTATTTCTTGAAAGGTAAGTACATAATCCACAGCACCTGCTATATCTGCTTCTTTTGCCTCTGCCTTTTTAGCAACGCAAGGACCAATGAAAACAGTTAGAGCATCTGGGTGTAATTGTTTAACCGTTCTGCCACTAGCAATCATTGGCGAAACGGAACCTGGTACATGTGGCATTAAATCATGGTAAACTTTTCGAATCATAGCAATCCATATTGGACAACAGCAACTAGTTAATTGGTAATCTGTTTCTGTTAAGATGTTTTTATCAAATTCCAATGCTTCTTTTAATGTAAGAATATCGGCAAATACGGCAACTTCTACCATACCATCAAAACCAATCTGTTTTAAAGCAGTTCGTAATTGGCCTGGTGTTACTTCTTTTCCGAATTGTCCTAGAAAAGCTGGAGCAATTAAAGTATAGGAAAGTCCATGGTTTGCTTTCAGCGCATTTAATACAGGAATAATATCCTTACTTCCAGTTAGTTTTTCTGCTTTACAGTTATCAACGCAGATATTGCATCCCACGCATTTATCTGGATCAATATCCATGTTGCCATCTGCATTTTTAGTAAAAGCATCAAATGGGCAATTTCCCGCACATTTTCCATTCTCCTCTGGTGGACAGTCGCAATTACCAATACGCCAAACCACAGGGTGCTTTCCTGGATTTAGTAAACAATCCATTTGATTATACTCGGCTTCATCCATTTCATAAGAAGTGCCATTTATAGTGTCCAGTACAATTTGCTTATAAAGCTCTTGAAACGTTTTCATTTATGATTCTCCTTTTCGAAAGTAAGACATACATAACTTTATTCTATGCACAGGTACAGTTGTTTTTATGCATTCATTATATCATGAACAAAAAAATGTTCATGATCTTGCTAAAATTTCACCCTTGCAAGCAAGTGAAATTTTTTATCATTATACCATATTTTTTGGAAATTGGGTAGAGATTTGGAAGAGTTTGTGCACTTATTAGTGTACTGTGCATAAGATATTACAAATATGTGTGGAGGTAAATTTGTGGATCCAGTGGAACATAATCAGATCGGACACATAATGATTGGAATGAAAGCTCCTAACTTTGATGCTGTCACAACATTTGGCCCATTGAAAATGTCAGATTATAAAGGGAAATGGCTTGTGTTTTTCTCACATCCTGGTGATTATACCCCAGTATGTACAACGGAATTTCTGGCATTTGCAAAAATGTATCCTAAGTTTGCTGCTATGAATACAGAGCTATTGGGATTGAGTATAGATAGCAATCCATCTCACTTAGGTTGGGTGTATTCAATCTATTTGGGTACAGAGACACAGATTCCGTTCCCAATTGTTGCAGATAGAATCGGTGAGGTAGCTAGATTATATGGAATGGTATCCTATAATGTTTCTACCCAATCTACAGTTAGAAGTGTTTTTATTATTGATCCAGAACAGACTGTTCGAGCAATTCTTACTTATCCTATGACCAATGGAAGAAATACTGAGGAAATACTTCGGTTAGTGCAAGCGTTACAGGTTACCGATAAATTTAATGTTGTTACACCAGCTAATTGGGTACCTGGCCAATCGGTCTTGGTTCCAGCAGCCAAGACTTATGAAGAATTGCTAGAGCGAGAGAATCATCCAAAAGAGCTTGGATTAGCTTGTGAAGATTGGTTTTGGTGTTACAAGAATCTCCCGAAAAATGTAGAAGAAGATTAAACTAAGAGGGATTTGGACGAATTTTGTAAAGAAGAAAGAAAAAAAGTTATTTAAAATTAGTGGCTGCAGGAAAATTTTTTTCTGTAGCCAATTTCACGTATTTCCTTATAAATTTATTGTCTTAACTACCTTAGGTTTTCAAATATTTTTTACTTATCAAAAAAATCGTATAAAAGTAACAGTAATACTAAACATTGTGTTAAACATTTCTAAATAAAGTTCTTGCATTTCTATTGAAACCCCTATATAATTATGCTGTTTGATTAATAATATAAAAAGATGACAAAAAACAAAAGTTATGAGTATAGTACGATAGATAGCTTATGCTTCTAGTCACCAATAGGATGATAGAATAGAAAGGTTGTGATGTTAGGGTTGGAAAAAAAGCTTGCATTGTATGGCTTTAACAACCTCACCAAAACACTTAGCTTCAACATTTATGATGTTTGCTATGCAAAAAGTGAGAGAGAGCAAAGAGACTATATCTCTTATATTGATGAGCAGTATAATTCAGAACGATTAACTTCAATTTTATGTGATGTAACAGAAATGATTGGTGCCCATGTTTTAAATATTTCCAAGCAAGATTATGATCCTCAAGGTGCTTCTGTTAATATTTTAATAGCAGAAGGAAATGTTGACCCAGATGCAATTGATGAATCATGTAACCGAGGAGATTATTTAAATATGCATAAAATGGTACATGGACACTTGGACAAGAGTCATGTAACAGTACATTCCTTCCCAGAATATCACCCAGACAACTCAATCTCTACTTTTCGAGTTGACATAGACGTAGCTACCTGTGGAGAAATTTCTCCTTTGAATGCGTTAAATTACTTGATTAGTAGCTTTGATTCCGATATTATCACCATCGATTATCGTGTCAGAGGATTTACAAGAGATTTACACGGGAAGAAATATTTTATGGATCACGATATTACATCCATACAAGATTATATAGATGATAAAACCCTAACAAAGTATGATGCCATTGATGTAAATGTATATCAATCTAATATTTTTCATACAAAAATGCTGATAAAAGAAATCAATCTTCAGAACTACCTGTTTAATACAGATGTATATGAATTACCTCCTAAGCAAAGACTTGATATCACCAATAGTCTTCGTAAGGAAATGATTGAGATATTCAGCGGTATGAATATCTATTAGTAGTTTTGGAGGGTAAGATGAAGCAATTATTACAACAAAATGCTCCTATTTTTGAAGCATTAAAAAAACATAAATCAAATCGAGTGGTTCCTTTTGATGTGCCGGGACATAAGGGCGGAAGAGGAAACCAGGAACTGACAGATTTTTTAGGAGAGCAATGTTTAAAAGTTGATGTGAATTCAATGAAGCCTCTAGATAATTTCTGTCACCCAGTATCGGTTATAAAAGATGCAGAACAACTAGCAGCAGAAGCATTTGGTGCCAGTGCTGCATTTTTTATCGTAAATGGTACAACGGCAGCAGTACAAGCTATGATTATGGCAACTTGTAAAGCAGGTGATAAGATTATTATGCCTAGAAATGTACACCGAAGTGCAATCAATGCTCTTGTTGTATGTGGTGCAATACCTGTTTATATTAATCCTGGAGTAAATAAGGAGTTAGGTATTCCACTAGGTATGGCTGTAGATGAAGTAAAAAGAGCCATCAAAGAAAATCCGGGCGCAAAAGCAATCCTTGTCAATAATCCAACGTATTATGGAATCTGTTCTAATTTAAAGGAGATTGTCAGGATAGCGCATGAACATAATATGTATGTGTTGGTAGATGAGGCTCATGGTACACATTTTTATTTCGGGGAAGACATGCCTCTCTCTGGAATGGCAGCAGGCGCGGATATGGCAGCAATTAGTATGCATAAAACCGGTGGATCCTTAACACAGAGTTCTTTTTTAGTTTGCAGTGACCGAATGAATCCAGGCTATGTAAGACAGGTTATTAACTTAACCCAGACTACAAGTGGATCCTACTTATTAATGTCATCGTTAGATATCGCTAGAAAGAACTTAAGTTTAAATGGAAAAGAAATGTTTAAAAAGACCGTGGAATTTGCAGAATATGCAAGGAACGAGATTAATAAGTTAGGTGGATATTATGCCTTTTCTTCCGAATTAATTAATGGGGATACGGTGTATGATTTTGATAAAACAAAACTTTCCATTCATACTAGAGATATAGGCTTGGCGGGCATCGAAGTTTATGATTTGTTGCGAGATGAGTATGGCATTCAGATTGAATTTGGAGATATAGGAAATATTCTAGCAATTATTTCAGCCGGCGATCGCGGACTTGAAATTGAGCGTTTAATTTCCGCTTTATCAGAAATCAAACGTGTTTATGAGAAAGATCCAGCCGGCGTCTTTGATCACGAATATATTAGTCCGATGGTAGAAATGGCTCCACAAGAAGCATTTTATGGTGAGAAAAAAGCAGTTTTAATCAAGGAAAGTCAGGGACAAATCTGCGGGGAGTTTATTATGTGCTATCCGCCAGGGATCCCAATTTTAGCACCGGGAGAACAGATTACAGAGGATATCATTCAATATATCTTGTATGCGAAAGAAAAGGGATGCCTCTTAACAGGTCCAGAAGATATGACAATCGAAAAGGTTAATATTGTTTGTTAATGCAAATCAGTAAAACGCGCGGATACGTGCAGATGGGAGTAATAGATGGAATTATGGTATACCGAAAAACATACGAAGGACGTTCATTTTTCAATTAAAGTAGAAAAACAGTTGGCTAGTGTACAAAGTGATTTCCAGAGAATTGATGTATTCTGGACACCAGAGTTTGGTAATATTCTTACCTTAGATGGATGCTTAATGGTTACAGAAAAGGATGAATTTATCTATCATGAAATGATTACTCACATTCCCATGGCGGTAAATCCGAATATAAAAAAAGTATTAGTAATTGGTGCTGGAGATGGTGGAACCATTCGTGAGCTAACTAGATATGAAACCATTGCAGAGATACATTTGGTAGAGATAGATGAGATGGTTGTAGAAGTCTGTAGAGAACATTTGCCGTCTACAGCATGTAAACTAGATGACAAAAGAGTAAAGATATATTTTGAGGATGGCTTAAAGTTTGTACGCACCAAAGAAAATATGTATGACTTAATAATTGTAGATTCCACAGACCCGTTTGGACCAGGAGAAGGTCTTTTTACAAAGGCGTTCTATGGCAACTGCTTTAAAGCCTTAACAGAAGATGGCATCTTGGTAAATCAACATGAGAGTACTTATTATGACTCGTATTCACAGGCAATGAAGCGTGCACATTTACGTATTAAAGAATTGTTTCCAATTTGTAATGTGTTTCAAGCTCATATTCCAACGTATCCGTCTGGACATTGGTTGTTTGGCTTTGCATCCAAGAAATATCATCCAATCAAAGATTTTGATGAAAAAAAATGGAATGACCTGAATCTAAAAACAAGATACTATAATACAGAGCTTCATAAAGGCTCATTTGCCATACCAAACTATGTAAAGGAGCAATTAGAAGATGAAAATGAATAAGAACATTCATACTTTTATTGGTTGTGACAGTGAATATGAAGACAGTAGAATTGTAATATGGGGTGCTCCATTTGACAGTACTACATCATATCGTCCAGGTACTAGATTTGCCAGTGCAACCATGAGAAATGAAAGTTTTGGTATAGAAACATATAGCCCTTATCAGGATAAAGATTTATTAGACACAGAAATATTTGATGGGGGAGATCTAGAACTTCCCTTTGGTAACCCAGTACAAGCATTGGCTGATATTGAAGAGTACACAGCTAAGATTCTTGAAGATGGGAAGTTGCCACTTATGATAGGCGGAGAGCATCTTGTAACATTAGGTGCAGTAAGAGCAGCCGTGAAACAGTATCCAGATCTTCATATTATTCATTTTGATGCTCATGCGGATTTACGCGATGATTATCTTGGAATGACCCTATCTCATGCCACCGTCATGAGACGTTGTTGGGATTTAACTGGAGATCAGAGAATCTTTCAGTTTGGTATTCGTAGCGGTGAACGAGATGAATTTTATTGGGCGAAGGAACATATTAGCACCTGTAAATTTAATTTTACTGACTTAGAGAAAGCCATGGAGCAGATTGGTGACAAGCCAATTTATTTTACCATAGATCTAGATGTGTTAGACCCTTCTGTTTTCCCAGGAACAGGAACACCAGAAGCTGGCGGAGTTACCTTTTTGGAACTGACCAATGCGATTAAAAAAGTAGCAAAAGGAAATGTAATAGCGGCAGATATGAATGAATTATCTCCAATATACGATCAAAGCGGAGCATCTACAGCCCTCGCCTGCAAGATACTAAGAGAGCTACTGCTAGAACTTTATAAATAGGAATAAGGAGGAACGAAAGATGGGAAGAGCCCTGATTATTGGAGCTGGTGGAGTTGCCAGCGTTGTAGTACACAAATGTTGTCAAAATTCTGAGGTTTTTGAAGACATCATGATTGCAAGTAGAACAAAATCAAAATGTGATGCGTTAAAAGAAAAACTAGATGGTGGAAAAACAAAGATTTCAACAGCGCAGGTTAATGCTGATAATGTAGAGGAACTAATAGCATTAATAGAGGATTATAAGCCAGATATCGTAATCAATGTAGCGTTACCATATCAAGATTTAACCATTATGGATGCTTGTTTAGCTACAAAAGTAGATTATGTTGATACTGCTAACTATGAGCCGTTGGATACTGCTAAGTTTGAGTACAAATGGCAATGGGAGTATCGGGAACGATTTGAAAAAGCTGGAATTACAGCACTTCTTGGTAGTGGATTTGATCCTGGTGTAACTGGGGTATTTTCTGCTTATGCTTTAAAACATGAATTTGATGAAATTAACTATATTGATATACTTGATGCCAATGCAGGTGATCATGGTTATCCATTTGCAACAAACTTTAACCCTGAAATTAATATCCGTGAAGTAACAGCCAAGGGTAGTTATTGGGAGAATGGTGACTGGGTTGAAACTGAGCCTATGGAAATCAAGCGAGAATATAATTTTCCTGAAATCGGAAAGAAAGATATGTACTTACTACATCATGAAGAGTTAGAATCCCTTGGGATTAACATCACAGGGATTAAGAGAATTCGTTTCTTTATGACTTTCTCACAGAATTACTTAACTCATTTAAAAGTTCTTGAAAATGTAGGTATGACTTCTATTGAACCAATTGATTTCGAGGGACAGAAAATAGTACCATTACAGTTTCTAAAAGCAGTGCTTCCTGATCCTGCATCCTTAGGACCTCGCACCAAAGGAAAAACTAATATTGGTTGTATCTTCCAAGGTATTAAAGATGGAAAAGAGAAAACCTATTATATTTACAATGTTTGTGATCACGAAGAATGTTATAAGGAAGTTGGTTCACAGGCAATCTCTTATACCACAGGTGTGCCAGCCATGATTGGTGCTATGATGGTAATGACAGGAAAATGGAAGAAACCAGGAGTTTATAACATTGAAGAATTCGATCCAGATCCATTTATGGATGCTTTAAATGAATATGGTCTTCCATGGCAAGAAAGTTTTACCCCAGAACTTGTAGATTAAAACTGTGTGGCTGTTACAAGATTGGTTTATACTCTAATCCTAGGATAGGAATATTAAACTATAACGTAGCAGCCTACTTTAATAATGAACGAATCGTTTATACGTGCGCAATGCGCACAGATCGGAGTTAAAATGAATTTAGATTTTAATGCTTTACCAACTCCATGCTATGTTGTGGATGAGAGATTATTGATAAAGAATTTAGAATTAATAAAATCCGTATCGGATCGTACAGGCTGTAAAATTTTATTAGCACAGAAAGCATTCTCCATGTTTTCTATGTATCCTATCATTGGTAAATATGTATGTGGCTCTACAGCCAGTTCTTTATTTGAGGCAAAGCTTGGTTATGAAGAGATGGGTGGAGAAGTACATATATTTTCTCCAGCTTATCTAGAAGATGAAATAGATGAAATCCTAAGTATTTGTGATCATATGGTATTTAACTCCATGAAACAGTGGAAAAAATATCGGGATAGAGTACAAGAAGCTAGAAAGTCTGGACGTCATATTGAGTGTGGCCTCCGTATTAATCCAGAATATTCAGAAATAGAGACGGATTTGTATAACCCTTGCTTTACCAATTCTAGATTGGGAATTACCCTAGACCAATTTGATGAATCAGAATTAGAAGGGATAGACGGACTTCATTTTCACACTATGTGTGAACAAAATTCTGATGTACTAGAGCGCACGTTAAAAGTAGTGGAAGAACGGTTTGGTAAATATTTTCATCAAATGAAATGGATTAACTTTGGTGGAGGACATCATATTACCAGACCTGATTACGATGTGGATACGTTAGTAGGTTGTATTGAATTAATAAAGGAAAAATATCAAGTACAAGTCTACTTAGAACCTGGTGAAGCATTTGCATTAAATACAGGGTATTTAGTGACAAAAGTATTAGAAACCTCTAAAAATGGAATAGATCTTGCAATCTTAGATACTTCAGCTGAATGTCATATGCCAGATGTAATTGAGATGCCATATCGTCCAGTTTTAATTGGCGCAAAAGATCCAGGTGAATATCCATACACATACCGCTTAGGAAGCGCAACTTGTTTAGCAGGAGACATCATTGGAGATTATTCCTTTCCAAAACCTTTAGAAGAAGGTGATAAATTAGTTTTTACAGATATGGCTCATTATACCATGGTAAAGAACAACACTTTTAATGGAATTAATCTCCCGACCATAGCGAGTTTTAATGAAAAAGAAGGAATAAAAATAATTCGAACATTTGGATATGAAGATTTCAAAGGTAGATTATCGTAGTATAACATTACAAAAGAGAAGGATACATTTATAGATGATAAATAGAAAGAATTTAAGGCGATTTTTGTTATCTACCTTACTGTTCTTAATACTATTGCAGAGTCAAAAGGTAGAAGCAGTTGAGAATAATCAGGATGGAACTAATACAACAGTAGAGGAGCCAATTGCTACGCAAGCTCCAGATTTTACTACTTCTAGTACGAAGCTACAACTTGTTCAGACAGAATCAGCTCTCGTGGTTGGACAAAAGTATATCCTTCAATGGAGCTTATTGCCAACAGAGGCTACTGATCCTGTAAGTTTTTCATCTGACAATGAATCGGTAGCAACCGTAGATAGCAAGGGAGAAGTTACTGGTATCCGAGTGGGTACTGCAATCATATCTGTTTTTTTAGCAAACGGTGAAAAAGCTAATTGTGTTATAACGGTTTCCTCTTTATTAGAATCTATCCAGGTACTATATTTATCTAAGAATACTTGCACTTTAGCAATCGATCAGAGTAGAACATTTTATTATGAATTAGTGCCAGAAGGGAATCCAGAAACGAAAATGCTATGGACTACCAGCGATGAACAGATTGCTACAGTTGAGGAAGACGGAAGAGTTAGCGCAAAAAAGGTTGGTACGGTTCAAATAACAATGGAAGCTGACGATGGAAGTGGTATTAAGACTTCAATTACAGTAAAGGTAAAAAAGCGTGATAAGTCTGCGAAATTGTCAGAGTCTAACTTATCCATAGTGGATGATTCTAAGGTAAAGTATACCTATAATGCTATGGTCAGTGATCTAAAAGCATTGAATAATAAGTACGGAGACTGTATCGATATAAACATCTTAAATCTTACCTATGATAAGAGGAATATATATGAAGTTGTACTAGGAAACCCCAATGCAAAGAAACACATTGTGGTACAATCAACGATACATGGTAGAGAGTATATGGCGTCCCTTCTCACCATGAAGCAGATAGAGTTATATTGCAGAAATTATTATACGGGAATGCACAATAAACAGTATTTTAGCGAATATTTTGACGATGTTGCCTTTCACATTGTTCCAATGGCCAATCCAGACGGAGTTACGATTAGTCAATCTGGGGCATCTGGTATTCGTAATAAAACCATTCGTAAGAAACTTGTTAAGATGTGCAAAAAGTATGGCAAGGGCAAGAAATCTTATTATACAAGATGGAAGGCAAATGCACGAGGAGTAGATCTAAACCGTAACTTTAACTCTTATTGGAAGATCTTAAGTAACGGAATTAAGTCTCCGGGAGCTTATTTCTACAAAGGGAAAACGGTGGAGTCAGAGATTGAGACAGAAACGCTTGTGAATCTAGTCAATGAAGTGAAACCAATCTGCACCATTAGTTATCATGCATCTGGTTCTGTGCTTTATTGGTATTATGGGCAAAAGGGTTCGCTGAAAACCAAATCGGTGAAACTAGTTTCGGCAGTAAAGAAATTAACTGGTTATGATAAAATAACATCCTTTACCAAAAAGAAAAGTGCTGGATTTAGTGATTGGATTTCAATAAAAAAGAAGCTCCCAGCTGTTACCATAGAAATCGGGAAGAAAAGCTGCCCACTTAAGTTAAAGGAATTTAAATCCATCTGGAAAAAGAATAAAATGTTATACATAACGGTGGCAGACTTATATGATATAGAATAAGAGTTCACATCTGTGGAGCAGTAATATGTTCCATGGGTGTGAATTTTTTTGTTTACTCCGGGGCAGTCGCCTGTTCTAACTCAGTTAAGTATTGTAAAGCCTCTTGCGCATTGGAACCACACATATCTTCTGAAGGCTGTAAGGCAAGACATACAGCTGGTCGTTCCGGTTTGCCAAAAATATTACACTTATTATCTGATGATAATTGAATACAACGTACACCGGCAGGCTTTCCATTTGGCATACCGGGAATGGATGAGGATATGGATGGGGCGATGCAGCATGCTGCACATTGAGGTCTACATTCCATTTAAATTCTCCTTGTTATTTTTAGTATTGGTGAGAGGGTCAAAAGGCGATTTAGAAAGGTCATATATCAATTTGCACAATTTAATTTATTCTTATGAAGTGATGCACAAGATAATTTGATTCGCAACCCGCTCTCGCTTGGATGAAGTTCGTAGTGGTACGTAAGTTCCTACAGTACAGGAACTAAGTACCAACGACTTCATAACAGTTGCTCTTCCAATTATCTTGTGTATCACTTTTGGATAGGTTGTGGATGTGCAAATTAATATATTTAGGTTGTTCAAAGGGGGTTGGCACTCTATGTATAGTAATAAAAGTATAAGGGAATTGAGTGGATATGGCAATATGAATATGCTAGGAGATTTGAAATGAGATTAAAATGGAGAATTAAAATAGAACATTAAAATAGAGAATTAAAATAGGTAGTTGATGATTATGTTGTATATAGTAGGAAATGAATGGGAATTATTTAGGCAGAGTTTTGTGAGGAAAGGGCTTAAGACACTTTGACAAATAATGGATATACTGATATAGTTAAGGTAGAATACGGTTCTTAGGTGGAGGAAAATATGGATAATTATATGCAGATGATACAACAGATTATGTGTGAGGTTAAAAAGGTTGTAAAAGGTAAGGACTCGATTGTTGAAAAGGTATTAACTACGGTATTAGCAAAGGGGCATATATTAATAGAAGATATTCCTGGAGTTGGAAAGACAACTTTGGCTATGGCGTTTGCTCGGAGTATGGAATTAGAACAACATCGTATGCAATTTACACCGGATGTATTACCGACGGATGTGGTTGGATTTAATATACTAGATAAGCATCAGAATTTTGAGTATAAGGCTGGAGCAGTTTTATGTAACTTATTTTTAGCAGATGAGATTAATCGAACTTCGTCCAAAACTCAATCTGCCTTATTGGAGGTTATGGAAGAAGGAAGAATAACGGTTGATGGAGAGACGAGAGAAGTGCCAAAGCCGTTTCATGTAATTGCCACCCAGAACCCAATTGGCTCTGTTGGAACCCAGATGCTTCCAGAGTCCCAACTAGACCGTTTTATGGTTAGGTTAACTATGGGATATCCAGACATTGAACATGAGATAGACATATTAAAAGGAAAGCATAAAGATAATTCCATGGAACAAGTGAATCGAGTGGTAAGCAGACAAGAATTAATGGACATGCAGAGTCAGGCAGAAAAAGTCTTTACCCACGATAAAATTTTTAGCTACATTGCTTCCTTGGTTGCGGCAACAAGAAACCATCCGTATATTGAATTAGGAGTAAGTCCTAGAGGTACCATTGCGATTGCGGCTATGGCAAGAGCTAGTGCTTATGTAAAAGGGAGAGATTACGTACTCCCAGAAGATGTAAAATATATTTTTGAAGATGTAACAAAGCATCGTTTATTATTAAATTCAAAAGCAAGAGTGAACCATATAACATATGAGCAGGTAATAACTGAAGTTATGAGACAGGTACCGATACCAAAGGTGGTGTGAGTACATGATAAGAAATAAAATTTTGTATTTGTTGCTAGCAAGTTATAGTGTTGTATTTGCAATCTTATATAATGCGTATGTAACTGCAACCATAATGGTATTAATCCTATGTTTACCTGTTTTTTTACTTGTGATTTTATTTGGGACTACACCATTTATTAAAGTGAAAGTATATCGTTCGGAGAAACTGGTTACCAGAGGAGAGGACATTACAATTTCTGTTCAAGTAAAAAATACATCCATTTTTCCAATTACTTATTGTAGATTATATTTTGTAAGTTATGGAGAAGGGAAAAAGGAACAGGTGAAGGAACAGATTCGCATCGCAATGGATGCGAAAAGTGAACAAATTATTCGTTGTCAGATTAAAGCCAATCATTGCGGCATTATGACATTCTCCTGTGATACAGTAAGAAATTATGACTATTTTCGTATTTTTTCCTTACGTAAGCCATGCAAGAAGCAGATTAAAATCATGGTATTACCAAAACTGTACGAGATAGAGGAAGAGTTTATTCCCAACCCATGTGGTATCGTAATGGATAGTGATGTCTTTTCAAAGAAAAAATCAGGGGATGATCCTTCTGAAGTGTTTGGAATTCGAGAGTATCAAGAGGGGGACCGATTACATCGCATCCACTGGAAATTAAGTTCCAAGAAAGATCAGTTAATGATAAAAGAATTTAGCTTACCAGTGAATTGTTCTGTTGATATCTTAGTAGATTTATATGTAAAGAATGGTAAAGATATGGGAGTCGTAGATGCAATCTACGAAACGTTAGCATCCGTATCCAATCACTTATCTTTATGTGGTATCCTTCATTCCGTAACTTGGTATGATACAGAAAATCAGGAATGTATAAGAGTACATGTAGAGGAATGGGATCATATTTATGATGCACTCGAAGCGTTGTTTCGTTCAATTTCCTACCAAGAGAAGGATAAGTTTTTACAAGTTTATAGGGATGAATTTGGTCGGTTTCCAATGGCGGATACCTTTTATATTGGACAAGGGACACCAGAATTTGTGGAGACTTATTTAGTTCCAACTAAGGAAACTAGACTACATGTATTATGTCTTGGCAAACAGGAAACGGTGAAGGATAGAATGGATACAAATATATCCTTTATTGAACTTGAAAACCTGGAGGCTTCGTTAAAGAGGATGGTATTTTAGAATGTGGAAAATAAAGAAACGTAAACACACCAACGCAATCTTTCAAGAAGAGATCGAAATCGTATCGGTAGGAAAACAGTACTGGAGATATAGTGATTCTTTTTTGGATTTCATACTGGCTTTTTTATTAATAACAACAGCAATATGGTGTTTTATTACGGGGTTGCATATCCAAGTATATGCACTTATATTAAACATTGGCATTTTCGGAATAGTAATGGTATTGTTTTTACTATTTCATAATAAAAAATATCTTAAGTATTTTGTTTTGGTATATATGGGATTAAGTCTTATCATAACATATCAATTTTTATATGAAATATCACAGGGTTATCGGGTGATAGCCAATCAATTTGCAGAATATTTTAATGTGTATTATGATGCTGACTTAGTAAAATTTTTAGTTGATGAAGGCTTGGTAGAACTAAATAATACCATTTTCATTATATTTTTCCTATCCTGGTTTTTGTTTCTTTTTTTCTTTTTGAAATTACATCACTTTCATTTGTTATCTGTAGTACTCATATCTTTATTGTTAGCTTTGCCTTTAAGTGTTGGACAACTACCAAATTCCATTAGTTTTGCTCTGTATTTTATCCTTGCGTTAGCGATGATAGGTGGTAATACACATGGAATGAAGGGAAAGACTAAAGTAATACGAGTGAGAGCTTCTGGGCTGTTGTTCGCTGGAGGAATTGTAATGTATCTTATCATACTTCTTCTATTTAAACCTTCTGATTACCAAGATAAGGTACAAGTAGAGGATATTAAGTCTTCCATGCAGACAACCTTGATTGATTTTTCTAAGAGTGATTTCTTTGATGATACTATTTTAGAAGAGTGGTTTCCATACGGAGGCGGCGCTGCATCTGGCGGCCTAAATGGTGGAAAGTTAGGACGAGCGGAACAAGTTGTATTCTCACAGAAGACGGCATTAGTTGTCACTGGTCCATTAACAATGAATGAAAGAACGTATCTAAGGGGGTATGTTGGAGTTCAATACTTAGGCGATAACTGGGGACAATTATCCAAGGAAGAAAAAGCACAATATAACCAAATTACAGAGAAATTTGACCAAGAAGATTTATCTATAGATAACATGGCAATTGATTTTATAAACAATCCAGCGATCACCAATGAAACATGGAAGCTAGATATCGAAAATATAAATACGGGAAAGAAAAGTAGTTTTTTACCATATTATACAAAAAATTCGATGCATTTTAGCAAAAAAGGACGAGTCTTATTAGATGGAGAGAAGGACAATAAGAAATACTCGATTGAATATTATCCTGTATTTAATCGCAACACCTTTCATTATATGGCTCTTGATACTTACGATTGGGTGGGAGATAATCCATCCAATGTTCAACTGGAAGAGGAATATCGATCCTATGTTTATGATGTCTACACGAAAAATCCGGATCTGGATGAACGCATTAAGCAAACATTTGAACCTTATAAGATGCAACAAGGCGATTATAGTACTATATCCATATTAAATTGCGTTCAAATGGTAGTTAGTTATCTGCATACCTATACAGAATATAGCCTCTCTCCAGGTATGTTGCCTCAAGGGGAAGATTTTGTTGATTACTTTTTGTTTGAAAATAAAAAAGGCTACTGTACCCATTATGCTTCTTCGGCAGCAGTCTTATTAAGATATTTAGGAATTCCCACAAGATATGTAGAAGGCTATGTGATCTCGGAATATGATTTACAACATGCCAAGGTATCTAAAAAAGATGGAACCTTAACCATGAAATTAAAGGATACCAATGCTCATGCATGGGTGGAAGTTTATCTAAGTAAATTAGGATGGGTTCCCATCGAAGTGACACCAGGATATGGTGGTAATACCCAGATACCACAAGCAATTTTAGAGCAGATTGAGAAAAAAGCACAAAATCCAGTTGGTCAGAATATACCGGGTAATGCGGGTATGCCATATAATAATATGCCAACACCAACTGGGACAACCAGTCAGTTAATAGGAAATCAGGTAAAACATAATCAAGAAGACACAATGAGTGAATATATAATTCGGATGCTTGAAATCATTGGTGTTATTATTTTAGTACTTATTGTAGTAATTCTTGTTGGTTTCATGAAGCAGACTTATTGGCATTTTCAAAGAAAAAAGGTATTACGAAGTTCAGATAATCGTGCAAAAATTCGTTTTATTACTAAATATTTGGACAAACTATTTTTGAAATATGGAATCGTTTACCAGGGTGAACCACAGGACGAATTTGCAAAAAAGGTGGAAGATAAATTTCAATTTCTAAAACAAGAATCTTTTCATACAATTTTTTCTATTATATTAAAAGCGGGGTTTTCAGAAATTAAAATGGAAGAGAAACATGTTAATTCGGTAGTAGATTTCTTTGACATGTTTTGTATTAATATATATAAAAGTGCGCCGAGGAGAAAACGAGTCGTGTTTAAAATATTTGGTTATTTTTCGTAACAATTAATTGACAAAATTCATCATCGACTATAATATAAGGGTAACATAGTCGAAAAAGGGGGCACAAACTATGGGGTTTGATTTGTCGCTTGTAATAGATGTAATTATGAATAATTCACAAGATACCATTTATTTTAAAGACAAAGAATCAAAATTCTTACTAAACAGTAAAGCACATGCAATACAATTTGGTATAGAAGATCCAAAGGATCTAGTCGGCATGAGTGATTTCGACTTCTTTCCTGAAGAGTTTGCTAGAAATGCTTATCAGGATGAATTAACCATAATGGAGACAGGAATCCCTATTATTGGAAAGGTTGAGAAATGGGAAGACGCCGGAGCGAGTGTATGGTTTTCAGCATCTAAGTATCCATTTTATGATCGTGAAGGTAATATAATTGGTACATGGGGTACCTCAAGGGATATCACCACACTTAAATTAGCGGAAGAAGAACTTACTTATGTGAATAAGCAATTAGAAAAAGCAAATCTTCAATTAAAAGAGCAGTCCAATGTAGATGGACTCTCTAGGCTATATAATCATAGGCATTTTTGTGAAACATTGGAAAATACTATATATTATTACCGTAAGTCTAAAGAACGCCAAGAGGACAATACCTTCTGTGTTATGATGCTGGACATAGATTGCTTTAAGCAGATCAATGATACCTATGGGCATTTGATTGGTGATATCGCAATTAAGCATGTAGCGGAGTTAATCACTTCTAATACAAGAGATAAGGATATCTGTTTTCGCTGTGGTGGCGATGAGTTCGCTATTATACTTTTAGACACAGGATTAACGAAAGGTAGAATTCTCGCAGATCGTATCAGAACGGTAATTGAAGAGAGTCGTTTGATTGCTAAAGATATTGATTTACTAGTTACAGTCAGTATCGGTATTTCGTGCTATGATGATGAAGAAGATATTAATAGCTTAATACAAAAAGCAGATAGTAAATTATATCTATCCAAGCGTATGGGTAAGAATCAAGTTAATTAAGGTAACGAAGGAGTTCATATGATAAATAGGAACTCCTTTTTTTGATTACTCCTTTTTGATTACTCCTTTTTGATTATTCCTTTTTGCTTTTGCTGTTGTGTTTTAAATCATGTTGATTTATAATTGTGATAATATCAATATTCATTACTAATATTAAATTTACATAAAGGAGAAGATACTATGAAAGGTACTGTTGTTTCATCATGGGTAGAGTCATGTAGAAAATTATTTGGAAATCAAGTAGTAAATCAAGCATTGCAAGCAAATGGATTAGAGGCAGAACACATATTTTCACCACTAGAAGATATAGAAGATTCTATAGCAAAAGGAGTAATTGATAAAGTCGGAAGTTTGGTTGGAAAGAATCACAAAGATATTTGGGCAACCATGGGTGAGGAGAATATTAAAACGTTTAGTAAGAATTATCCAGGATTCTTTCGTCATGAGTCAGCATATCAGTTTTTAAAATCAATGAATGACGTACATGTAATCGTTATGAAACGCTTTAAAGGTGCAGTTCCGCCAATCCTTGATGTTGTTCCAATCTCAAGTAAAGAAGTTCATTTTATCTATCGCTCGAAAAGAGGAATGAGTGACTATCTTGCCGGTCTTATTAAAGGAGTAGCAGATTATTTTAATGAGAAGATAGAAGTAGAAATAATAAGTCAAAGTGAAGGAGAAACAGTATTAAAACTTGGCTTTGAACAGGAGATCCAATCAACGAAAAAATATCGACTGAATCAATTATTATCACTTGGATTCATAAAAAGTGTTTCTGTAAAAGCAGCAATCATAAACACAATTATCCTTACTCCAGCAACATTAGCACTTTCAAATGACCTTAAAACTTCGCTTATAGTTGGAGGTTTGACTTTGGTAGTTTCCTATTTCTCATCCAAGGTTTTAAATCGTCCACAAAAAATGATTATGAGCCAGCTTGAATTATTAAGTAAACGTAACTTTATTGAATCAGTTCATCTTCGTTCTCGAGATGAATATGAATTACTTATGAATGAAATCAATGAGATTAAAAAGAATGTGCAGAAAGATTTCATTGGTTTTAATGCAATCGTTGATGAACTTTATACATTTAATAAATCTGTATCTGACATTTCTCAGACCATGCAAGAAACATCCAATGATATTACAGATGTATTAGATGAAGTAGCCGTAGCTGCAACTACACAAGCGGAAGATACAGAAAAGGCAATTAATGTATTAAATGATAGTATACATAATGTGACTCGTATTTCTGATGATGGACAGAATAATAAGGGTCAGATTGAAGAAGCAGTGGAACAAATAGAAGATAGTTTCCACAATGTAGAGGATACCGCATCAAAAATTACAGCAGTGTTGAATGAATTTAATCAAATAAGAAAGAATAGTAATGAACTACAAGAAAATGCAGATAATATTACTCAGATAGTCTTAATCGTATCTGCTATTGCTAAGCAAATTAATCTATTGGCATTGAATGCTTCAATTGAGGCAGCTAGAGCTGGTGAAGCTGGAAAAGGGTTTACTGTGGTTGCAGAAGAAGTAAGAAAACTGTCAGAAGAAACGAACAATGCAGTGGAACAGATTAATGGAAGCTTAACAAGTTTTGTTTCTAGTATTGGAAATGTGGTAGAGGGAATCGATGTACAATATACCGTACTTGAGACAGAAAATACGAAGCTAACTGGTGCTGTTGAAAGTTCAAGTAAATCGAACAAACGCCTAAAAGTAGTATCTGATCTGATGATTCAAACCTCTCAAGAATTAAAAGTGGAAGCCGACAATATCTCATCACTATTTGATGGTATTCAAAATCTTGCAGCAATTGCAGAAGAGAATTCAGCAGCAACAGAAGAAGCAAGTTCCAATGTAGCAATTTATGTTGATCAGATTAATGAGTTAACCGAGCAAATAGCGGTATTTGATTCTATGATTAAGAATTTCCAGGAAGATTTAAGTAATTATGAAATATAGGAGAATTGAGAATGGAACTTACAACCATAAAGGAGTTATATCGTAAAAAGGAGGAATACACGAACCAGAGCATTACGGTTGGGGGATGGGTTCGAAGTATAAGGGATTCTAAAAATTTTGGATTTATCGTACTTCATGATGGAACCTTCTTCGAGACCTTGCAGGTAGTGTACGATAACACGCTTCGCAATTTTTCAGAGATTACGAAATTAAATGTAGGCGCTGCCATTATTGTGAATGGAATACTTGTGGAAACTCCAGGAGCAAAACAACCATTTGAAATTAAAGCGGAAGAAATTGTGATAGAGGGAAGTTCTGCGCCAGAATATCCGCTACAAAAAAAGAGACATTCCTTTGAATATTTAAGAACCATTGCACATTTAAGACCAAGAACGAATACTTTTCAAGCCGTTTTTCGTGTGCGCTCACTCATTGCATTTGCAATTCATAAGTTTTTTCAAGAGAGAGACTTTGTTTATGTTCATACTCCAATCATTACAGGAAGTGATTGTGAGGGTGCAGGGGAAATGTTTCGTGTTACAACCATGGATCTTGTGAACCTGCCAAAAGATGCTGTGGGTAAGATAGACTTTAGTGAAGATTTCTTTGGAAAAGAAACAAGTCTTACTGTAAGTGGACAATTAAATGGGGAAACGTATGCAATGGCATTTCGAAATATATATACGTTTGGACCTACCTTTCGTGCAGAAAATTCCAATACAACCAGACATGCCGCTGAGTTTTGGATGATTGAACCTGAGATTGCCTTTGCTGATCTGAAAGATAATATGATACTTGCAGAAAGTATGATTAAGTATATTATTCGATATGTAATGGATCAAGCACCAGAAGAAATGGAATTTTTCAATCAATTTGTTGATACTGGTCTAATTGAACGGTTAAATGGAGTTGTAAATTCTGATTTTGCCCATGTTACGTATACGGAGGCAATCGAACTTTTAGAAAAATATAATGAGGAATTTGATTATAAGGTTCACTGGGGCTGCGATTTACAGACGGAACATGAACGTTATTTAACGGAACAGGTATATAAACGTCCAGTATTTGTCACTGATTACCCAAAAGAAATCAAGGCTTTTTATATGAAGTTGAATGATGATAATAAGACGGTTGCCGCTATGGATTGCTTGGTACCTGGTATTGGTGAAATTATTGGAGGCAGCCAAAGAGAAGACGATTATCAGAGATTAATAGCGCGAATGCAGGAGCTAGATTTGAATCCAGAAGATTATGAATTTTACTTGGATCTTCGTAAATATGGATCCACAAGACATGCAGGTTTTGGTCTAGGTTTTGAGCGATGCGTGATGTATTTAACAGGAATGGCTAATATTAGAGATGTTATCCCGTTCCCACGTACAGTAAACAATTGTGAGTTGTAATCTCTTTAATATCTGAGAATGTAACGAGAACGTAGTAATGGTTCAACACTACGTTCTCGTTTTTTTGTATAAATTAGCTATCCATGGATACAATAGGTATTAAATTTGTAAAGGAAGATAGGAGCTTTTAGTATAAATGAAAAACTTACATGATGAAAATAATACCGTACTTGTTCCATTTTCTACTTCGTTACAAGAGAATATAGATATCTATGAAACCCTATTTGAAAATTGCCAGGATGTGATTAAGAGAACATTCGAAATTGGCGGAGAAAATCGAGTTCAGATCTATTTATCCTATATTGATAATATGGTATCAAGAGATCTGCTAGAGGAAGACTCTATTAAAAATTTGCTTTATAAAATGGATCGTCTACCTGCTACGAACCATTTTGAATATATTAAAGATAAGGGTCTTAGAACAGCAGACCTTAGTGAGATATTCACCATGGAAGATGTTGTACAAGCAGTACTTTCTGGTGATACCATTATTATGGTAGATGGTTACGAAAAAGCAATTAAAATTGCCAGCAAAGGATATCCAGGAAGATCGGTTTCCACATCGGATGCCGAATTATCGGTAAGAGGAGCAAAAGATAGTTTTACTGAGAGTATTGCGGTAAATAAAGTCCTAATTCGTCGAAGAATTCGAGATACCAAGTTGAAAGTTGAATCCATGAAGGTTGGTATTAGAAGTAAAACTGATATAGCACTATTATATATATCAGATATTGCTGACGAGGAACTACTAAGAGATATTAAAAATAAAATACAAACTTTTATTATTGATGGTGTATTAGATAGTGGTATGTTAGAACAACTTACGGAAGACTCGTGGTATTCACCCTTTCCTCAATTTCAAGCAACGGAACGTCCCGACAAAGTTGCAGCCTCTATTTTAGAGGGAAGAATTGCAATTATTGTTGATAACTCGCCTTTTGTACTGTTAATACCAACAACAGTGAATTCTTTCTTCCAAGCGTCTGATGATTATAATAATCGATGGGAGATAGCTACATTTACAAGATGTATACGCTATATCGCGGCAATCATCGCCATGGGTTTGCCTGGATTTTATATTGCTATTACGAATTTTCAACCAGAAATTATTCCAACTTCTTTAGCTCTGTCGTTTGCTGCAGCAAGAGAAGGGGTACCTTTCTCGGTAGTGTTTGAAGTAATTCTTATGGAATTAGCATTTGAATTACTAAGAGAAGCAGGAATTAGGCTTCCAGGACCGTTGGGTAGTACCATAGGAATTGTCGGTGGACTTATCATAGGAGATGCAGCAGTTAGTGCTAATTTAGTTAGTCCTCTCATTGTGATAGTTGTTGCATTAACGGCCATATCCTCATTTGCGATACCAAATGAAGCATTTGCATCTGCCTTCCGTTTAACAAGATATGTAATTATATTATTATGCGCTTGGCTTGGGTTATTTGGATTTATCTGTGGATTGGTTATTGTGTTAATCCATTTGTCCAGCTTGGAAAGCTTCGGAATTCCATATATGATGCCATTTGCAGCATCTGGTACGGAAGAAATGGATCAGACAGGAGACGGTATGTTGCGTATGCCAAGTTTCCGACTTCGCAATCGACCAGTGTTTGCGAAGAAAGGTGAAAGAACAAGATTGAAGAAAAAGTAGGTGATGGCATGTTTGCTCGTAATGATAAGATTTCAAAAAGACAACAAAAAAGGATGCTAGTACTTGATGTATTTAGCTTATCTTGTCTTATTATTCCTTATATAGCAGTGAATAGCGCAGGTGCAGGAGGGATTGCGACAGTACTAATCGGGACTGTCCTTGCCATGCTTTATGCAGGTATTTTATACATTTGTGCAAGGCAATTTATTGATGAGAAGAAGAAAAGAATTAACTTTATGGCATATTCAAAACAGAATGTCGGAAGTTTTTTTGCAGGGGTAATAGGAGTTCTTTATCTAGTGAAACTATTTTTGTTATTAACATTCTCGGCAAGTCTATTTGCTCAAGTGATAGGCAAGACATTACTCATTGAAACTAGTGTAAATGTAGTAATAGCAGTTTTACTTCTAGTATCAGCATATGGAGCAATGCATGGAATAGAAAAAAGAGCGAGATTAACAGAAATTCTTTATATATTAGTTATGGTACCATTGATTTTATATTTAATATTAGGAATCCCCAAAATAGAGTTTACTAATTTAACGACTGGTGCCGTTAATAGTAACTTTCCAAAGACTGGTATCATATGGGGAAGTTTATTTATCCTACTGACATTCTGTGCTTTGGATGGCATTATCTTTACACATTTTCATGTGAAGTATACGGAGGAAAAGCGATACTTTACTCCGGTATTCGTTGCACTTACAATACTTGGAGTTGCAGACTTATTAATTTACCTAGTTACAGTAGGTATTCTTGGAGTAGGGGAAGCAGGCAGTAAGTTATGGTCATCTGTTACCATTATGCAGATTATTGAGATTCCTGGTGAGTTTGTTAGAAGACAGGATAAAATAATGTTAGCCTTTTGGATGCTTAGTATATTTAATATATTAACATATTGTTTTTTCTATATGGTCCAGATTACGAAAGACTATATAGGGCAATGTTTTATCAAAGATTTTGAGAAATACAGTAAAGCAAATAAGTACATTGTACTAATATACGGAATTCTCGCATTTGGTTTAGCGTCCACCATGACAGACATTGAGGTTCAATTCATTCAATTTGGTAAATATCTGTTGTGTATCGGTGTACCACAATCTATTATAATACCTCTCATATTAATTGGAGTTAGTAAGATTAGAAGGGGGAAAATAGCCGATGAGAAATAAGTTGATTCAGTATTTTTATATACTCCTTCTTTTTTTTGTAGCTGGAATGTTAACTGGATGCAGTGATATGGTACAGATTGAAGATAGAGATTTTGTGATGGGTCTAGCACTGAGCTACGATAATAATGAGTTTACTGCTATTTTGCAGAGACCAGATTTACAAAGCATTACCGGTCAAGGTGTTACTGATGAGCAGGAATTACTAGTTAGCTTTACCGGAGAAAACCTATCTAGGATTAAAGAGGCTTACGCCAAACAATCTGAGAAACGACTGGACTTTAGTCACCTAAAAGTGATTATTTTAGATCATAAAATATCAGAGAGCAAAAAAGGTATGAATGAATTTCTACGCTACGTTGAGGATGAATATGAGATTTCTAGAAATACACTGGTATTTTATACAGCTGATGATGAAGGTATTATTAATGGAAAGATTGGAGACGAGTTACAGTCGCTGTATCAAAACAATCCATCCAATGCAGATATAAAAAAAGTAACGGTAGGTGATATGATAAATTGCCTTTATCAGCCAGATAAAGTAATCATACTTCCATTGATTAAAATAACGAAAGAAGGTATTTCTCTTGAGGGAGCAGGGATATTTCAGAAAAATCTATATGGTGCAAGAATGTCAGAAGATGACCTAACCCAGTGGAATATGCTTCAGGGTAAAGGTACCAAACGCTATATTAGCCTACCGGAAGGTCAGGTGTTAAAGGTTAGGCAGTTAAAAACAAAATATCAATATTCTATGACGGATGGTACTCCATTCATTCAAATCTATATGGAAGGTGAAGCTGAATTAGTGGAGGAGATGGAAGATACCAGAAAGGATCTTAAAAATAGTTTAAATAGTTTTCTTAAGAGTAATATGGAACGTCAAATTAATGATATGATTAAAGTAAATCAATTAGATTACTTGAATTTCTATCGAAATATGTCATATAGAAATAGGAAAATGTGGACCACATACAAAGGAAAACAAGAAGAATTTCTAAATGAGGTAACGGTATTGCTTGATATGGATATTAAAGTAGAACAACATTAAAGGCACGTATTTTATTACAATAGGTAAAAAGGATAAAGTAGTAATTTTATGAAAGGAAAAATGATATTTTCTTAAAATAATTAACAAAAATGAAAAAAATAATTTGACAAATTCTTGTCAGCGTATTAGTATGATTTTGAAATCGAGGAAGGTTTTTGAAAAACTTCCTCGATTTTTTTTGTTACTAAAAGACAAAGGAGAGGATTATTATGAAGGAAAAGTTTGCGTATTTATGTAACCGTCGGTTAAAGAACAGGTCAGAATCAATCTTTGAAGGAATCTCAAATGGCAGGAAAAAGGCACTGGATAACTGGTTTAAAGATCAATGGATGCAATTACATTCTATTGCTAAAACGTTGGTGATTTTAAATGAGTCTCCTGAGATATTAACCGAGACACTTATAGAAGCTACAGACCATCATAAAGTCTTTATTGAAGTATTTTTGCTGGATCAAGAAGGAACAGTGATTGCGTCGTCTTTTTCAAAACGTGTAGGAAAACAATTAAAAGATCTTCCTAATTATAAAAAAGGTATTGCAAATGAAAGCTACATGTATGGTCCATATTGCGATAAAGAAACGTTGGAGTTAGATCTTTCCAACAAACAATTTTACGATGAGGTAACTTTATTATTTTCTGAGCCTTATTATAACAACGAACAAATTCGAGTTTTATGTGCAAGAGTATTGAATGATGATATGAGTAATGTAATACAAGATGAAGATACTCATATATATAAAGATTCAGGGGATAATTATTTGTTTATGATTGAAAACACTAGAGGTATACCACAAGGTACCGCTATATCGAGAAGCCGATTTGAAGACAGGACATTTACCTTAGGTGAAAATCTAAAAGACGGAATCCGTACGAAACGTTGGGGTGAGATTAAAATTAATGCTCACACCGAATTTGAAGTAATATTTAATGATCCCGCCACGAAAGGCCTTCATGAAGGTGTAAAAAAGACAATTCAGAAGAAAGAGAATCTAGATTGTTGGCCAGGGTATCCAGACTATCGTCATATTATGGTAGGTGGTAAAGGAACGATTATTACACCGCCGAATTCGGATGAAGTATGGGGCATGATGTGTGAAGGTGATATAGCAGAAATCTATAATTTTCAAAGTGTTAGTAGGAGGTTACCTCTTTTTGTTGGTGGAATTTCGCTTGTATCCATTCTCATTAATCATGTGTTAGAATCCTACTTATCATCTCTTCGCATCCTAACAGATTTTATGATTTTTCTTATTATGATTGCAGCAGCTTATGTTATTACCAATTTAATTATTGTGAAGCCAATTAACAAGACAGTTCGCATCCTTCGTCATATTGCAGAAGGAGAAGGAGATTTAACCAAACGTGTTACCGTATATTCTCCCAACGAAATAGGAGAATTATCAAGATGGTTTAATAAATTTGTTAGCAATCAAATGAATATGTTAAAACGAGTTGGTGCATCGGTACAGATTGCACAAAAAGCGGTGAAGCGAGTATCAAGATCAACAAGAAAAATTCAGGATAGTATTACTACCATTGGGGAAACTGTAACTGTATTATCTAATAACTCGATGGAACAGAATGAATTATTTAAACAGACTCAAAAAGAAGTGAATCGAATTGCTGATTCCTTTGAAAAAAACGACGAGTTAGAACAACTTATTACTGAGATTAGTGAAAAAACAGAAAGCACATCTGCAGCAGCAGAATCAGCATCTGAGTTAACAGATGAAGTAAATACAACTACCAACGAATTAGAGAATGCAATGCAAAATGCACTTTCTAGTATTGCTAGTTTAGAGAAGGAATCTGGTGAAATTACTCAGATTATAAGTACCATAACAGCCATAAGTAAACAAACAAGTCTTCTGGCACTGAACGCATCCATTGAAGCAGCTAGAGCAGGAGAAGCGGGAAAGGGATTTACTGTCGTTGCAGAAGAGATTAAAAAATTGGCTATGCAAACAAGCGATGCTACCACCATGGTCGAGCAGTTAATTTCGTCGATACAAACCGAAATTGATACAACCAATAACAACATCAATTTAATTGATTACAAAGTAACTGCTACTATAAAAAGTGCAAAAGAAAGTTCAAAGTCAGTTGCTTTGGTGATAGATGTTTCAAAAACCATTTCCTACATATTAAATATTATGGGTGAACAAAATACCCTTATTAAAGAAGTTCGCAGTAATATACGTAATATGGCAAGTAAGAGTGAGAAAAATGCCATTGTTGGAGAGGAAAGTAGCAGTCAGGCATTGGCACTTATTGATTCCATTATAAAACAAACTTATAAGCTGAATCAGGTTCTCGAAGACTTGGAATACTCAACAGATGACCTTAATAATATGGTCGGTGCTTTTAAGGTCCAGTAGTAAAAAAGACCTTTTCTTCTTGTTGTAAAAAAGGTAAAAATATGGTATGTTTATATTGACTATTTAAATGTTATAGTTTAAAATGAGCGGTGTTTTCAAGAAACCGAATAGAATCAAAAGGAGGAAATGAAATGAAAAAGAAAATGTTAGCATTATTACTAACAGTAGCTATGGTTGTGTCATTTGCAGGTTGCGGAACGAAAGCAAATAATACACCAGTGGGAGAGGCAACTACAGATACGGCAGCAACAGATGATGCAGCGGCAACAACAGCAGCAACAGATGATGCCAATAACACATCTTCAGGAGATAGTGCATCTGGTTATGAATTAGCATTAGTTACAGATCTTGGAACAATTGATGACAAATCATTTAACCAAGGTGCTTGGGAAGGTTTAACAAAATATGCAGAAGAAAAAGGTATTTCTTATAAGTATTATCAGCCAGCTGAAGGTACTGATGCTGCATACTTAGAAACAATTGGTTTAGCAGTAGAAGGTGGAGCAAAATTAGTAGTATGCCCAGGTTATTTATTTGAATATCCAGTATATGAAGCTCAGACTCAATACCCAGATGTTAAATTTATCTTATTAGATGGAGAACCACATACAGTTGATTATGCAACTTATAAAACAGAAGCAAATGTAGCACCAATTCTTTACTCAGAGCAACAAGCAGGTTTCCTTGCAGGATATGCAGCAGTAAAAGATGGTTATACTAAACTTGGTTTTATGGGTGGTATGGCAGTTCCAGCGGTTATCCGTTATGGTTATGGATTTATCCAAGGTGCTGATTATGCAGCACAAGAATTGGGAATTAAAGCAGTAGATATTCAATATCACTACACAGGAGCATTTGTTGCTTCTCCAGAAGCACAAGCTATGGCAGCAGCTTGGTATCAGAATGGTACAGAAGTAATCTTTGGTTGTGGTGGTGCAGTTGGTAACTCTGTTATGGCAGCTGCTGAAGCAGCCAATGCAAAAGTAATCGGTGTAGACGTTGACCAATCATCTGAATCTGCTTCTGTTATTACTTCAGCAATGAAGATGCTTTCAAACTCAGTATATGATGAAGTTACAGCATACTACGATAACAAGTTTACAGGCGGAAAAACTACAATTTTTGACGCATCAAACAATGGTATCGGTCTTCCAATGGAAACTTCTAAATTTAATAAATTTACTCAGGCTGATTACGATGCAATTTTTGCTAAATTAGTATCTGGTGAAGTGGTACCAGCAAAAGACGATGCAGCAGAAAGTGCAGAAAAAGTTCCAGTTAAGGTTGTTAAGGTTACTGAAGTAACTGAATAATATATACACTTTTCTAAGAAAAGAGGGTGCATAGTACCCTCTTTTCTTTTATCACAAATAACATAAGTCCGCCAGGCTGGTAATTATTTTAAGAAACATTGTATGGCGCGGCAGATGGGAGCAAACATGGACAATTATGTAATCGAGATGCAGAATATCACAAAGATTTTCCCTGGTATTATCGCAAATGATGACATTACTTTGCAAGTAAAAAAAGGTGAGATCCATGCCCTTTTAGGTGAAAATGGAGCTGGAAAATCAACTTTAATGAGTGTACTTTTTGGTTTATATCAAGCAGAAAAAGGTATTATTAAAGTTAGAGGAAAAGAAGAAAAAATCAATGGGCCTATGGACGCAAATACATTAGGGATCGGTATGGTTCATCAGCATTTTAAGTTAGTGCATAATTTTACAGTATTACAGAATATAATTCTGGGTGTTGAGACAGTCAAGAATGGAATGCTTAAGATGGCAGAAGCTAGGGAAAAGGTTCTTTCTTTAAGTCAAAAGTACAATCTTATGATTGAGCCCGATGCGCTTATATCAGATATATCTGTAGGTATGCAACAACGTGTGGAAATACTTAAAATGTTGTACCGTGAAAATGAAATCTTAATATTGGATGAACCTACCGCTGTGTTAACTCCGCAAGAGATTGATGAGTTAATGAATATTATGAAAGGACTTGTAGCAGAAGGAAAATCTATTATTTTTATTACGCACAAGTTAAACGAAATCAAGACGGTGGCTGACCGATGTAGTGTTTTACGTCGTGGTAAATATATCGGAACGGTAAACGTAGCGGATACAGATAAAGAAACCATGTCAGAAATGATGGTAGGAAGAAAAGTAAACTTAAATATTGATAAGGGACTATCAAATCCTAAGGATACAATTCTTAATGTAAATAATTTATCGGTAAAGTCCAAACGTGAAGGCAATGCTAAACTAGTCGTTAATTCCGTAAACTTTGAGGTAAAAAGAGGAGAAATTCTCTGTATTGCTGGTATAGACGGTAATGGACAGTCAGAATTAGTTCAGGCAATTACTGGTCTTATTCAAGCAGATTCTGGTTCGGTTACTTTAAATGGTGAAGATGTTACCAAGAAATCCATTCGCTATAAAAATACCCATGGATTATCCCATATTCCAGAAGATAGACATAAACATGGACTTGTTTTGGATTATAGTTTAGAAAAGAACTTAGTGTTACAAGAGTATTTTTCAGAAAAGTTCCAAACTCGAGGATTCTTAAAATTCGGTAAAATAAGTGAATATGCCAATGCATTAATCGAAAAATTTGATATTAGAAGTAGCCAGGGTGGTGATACCATGGCAAGAAGTATGTCTGGTGGAAACCAGCAAAAAGCCATTGTTGCCAGAGAAATTAATCGAAATCCTGATATATTGATCGCAGTTCAGCCAACAAGAGGTTTGGACGTAGGTGCGATTGAATATATTCATAAGCAGTTAGTATCAGAAAGAGATAATGGAAAAGCAGTATTGCTAATTTCACTAGAGTTAGATGAAGTAATGAACTTAAGTGATCGTATTTTAGTAATCTATGAAGGAGAGATTGTTGCAGATCTAGATCCGAAAGAAGTTACGGTACAAGAATTAGGTTTATATATGGCAGGAACGAAAAGGGGGGACAAGAAATGAAGAAAAAATTAAGTATAAGTAGTGATTTTCTATCTTCCATTTTTGCCATTGTCCTTGGTTTGATTTTCGGATTTATTGTTCTAGTTATTAGTAATCCTTCTCAAGCAGTGGGTGGCTTTATTGCCATATTAACTGGATCTATAACCCATGGAATGAAGAGTATTGGACAGGTTCTTTATTACGCAACACCAATTATTTGTACTGGTCTTTCAGTAGGGTTTGCTTTTAAAACGGGACTTTTTAATATTGGTGCTACAGGCCAATTTACTATGGGCGCATTTGCAGCTGTTTTCGTTGGAGTAGTTGCCAAATCACTAGGTGGCGTTCATTGGGTGATAGCTCTTTTGGCAGCTGTTGTTGCTGGTGCTTTATGGGCATTAGTACCAGGTTTGTTAAAAGCGTTTGCTAACGTAAATGAAGTTATTTCCTCTATTATGATGAATTATATTGGTATGTATTTAGTAAATTATGTTATTAAAAATAATACTGATATTTATGAAAAATTAAAAAATCAATCAAAAGCAGTTGCTGAATCTGCTAATATTCCTAAGTTTGGTTTAAATAAGCTATTCGCTGGATCTAATATTAACGGTGGAATCCTTATTGCTATTCTAGCAGTAATAATCATTTATGTGATATTAGAAAAAACAACATTAGGATATGAATTGAAAGCAGTTGGATTTAATCGTAATGCGAGTAAGTATGCTGGAATTAATGAAAAAAGAAGCATCGTATTATCCATGGTAATCGCAGGGGCATTATCGGGGTTGGCAGGCGGTTTATTATACTTAGCAGGGTCAGGAAAGCACTTAGAGGTTGTTGATGTGTTAGCATCAGAAGGTTTTACTGGTATATCAGTAGCATTATTAGGATTGTTAAATCCAATTGGAATACTTTTAGCAGCAATCTTTATTGCGTATATTACCCAAGGTGGATTCTATATGCAGCTCTTTGATTTTGCACCTGAAGTAATTGACATGATTATTGCAGTAATTATTTACTTTAGTGCTTTTTCCTTATTGTTTAAGGCATTAATACAAAAATTACGTGATGGTAAGAAAAAAGAGGGGGGTGGACAGTAATGGAGACTTTATATTTTCTACTTCAGCAGACAATGTTCTTTTCCATTCCGCTTTTAGTCGTTGCCTTAGGAGGTCTATTTTCTGAACGTAGTGGTATTATAAATATTGCTTTGGAAGGAATTATGACGATTGGTGCTTTTGCTGGAATTCTATTTATTAATGTATTCGAAAATCGTTTATCAGGACAAATGCTATTATTGTTAGCGGTCATCGTGGCAGGAGTTGCGGGAGGACTCTTTTCGTTACTTCATGCATATGCTTCCATCAACATGAAAGCAGATCAGACCATTAGTGGTACTGCACTTAATATGTTAGCACCAGCATTTGCTATTTTTACAGCAAGAATGATATTTGGTGTACAGCAGATTAATTTTACCAATACATTCCGTATCACTTCGGTGCCAGTACTCGGGAATATACCTGTACTTGGAGATTTGTTCTTTAAGAATACTTACATCACCACTTATATTGGTATATTAATATTTGTAATTTCTACCATTGTTTTATATAAAACAAGATTTGGGTTGAGATTACGTGCTTGTGGAGAGCATCCACAAGCAGCGGATTCAGTAGGTATTAATGTATACCGTATGCGTTATGCAGGTGTTGTTATTTCTGGTATCTATGGTGGAATTGGTGGTCTGGTATTTGTAATTCCTACTTCTACAAACTTTAATGCGACAGTAGCTGGTTATGGTTTCTTAGCGTTAGCCGTTTTAATTTTTGGACAATGGCAACCAACTAGAGTTTTATTTGCAGCAATGTTCTTCGGCATTATGAAAGCAATTTCTGCTACTTATTCAGGAATTCCTTTATTAAGTGCTATGGAAATACCGAATACGGTATATAAAATGATTCCATATATTGCAACATTAGTGGTTCTTGCATTTACCTCTAAGAATTCAATGGCACCTCGTGCTGAGGGTATACCATATGATAAAGGAGCAAGATAGATTTTTATATAACGTTCTATGATTGAATAACAAGGGTGCAAGGTTTTAGAATCTTGCACCCTTGTGCTATCAATAACATGGTGTATTTTGTCATACAAGAAGGGAAATTCTAACTTGTACAATAACAGATAGTAAGATAAAATAAAATATAGTAGTAAAAGCCAGGGAGGTGTTTGTATGATTGCAAAAGATGGGCAATGGATTATGGAAGGTAGCGAGGATGAAAAACTACAGCTAAAATCCAGTAGAGACTTATCTGAATTAGTGAACAGGGTTGGATTTTTACCATTGTTTAAAAATGAGATAACAGGATTCTCAGCAGAAGAATATACCAATCCTAAGGATTGGTTCCAAGGAGATAAAGAAAAAGATCCTTGGGAGTGGAGAGGTATGATAGCCTCGGAAGGAAATATAGCATACGGAAAACTATTTCATAATAAAGCTGGGTTTGTGACAAAAGAATGGTATCCTATGTTTGCTGCCTATCGTCGTAATGGGTATGATTTCGATAGTAGATATGAAGACGGACTAGCATCAAGAAAATGTAAGCAGATCATTGAGGTGTTGGAGCAAAAAGGAACCGTTCCATCTTATGAATTAAAAAAATTAGCTGGGTTCCATAAAGATGGGGAAAAGGGTTTTGATGGTGCCATGACATTACTACAGATGCAGACCTATATTACGGTAAGAGGATTTCAATGTAAAAAGAATAAGAAGGGCGAAGACTATGGATGGGCTGTTGGAATGTATTCTTTGAGTGAGGATTTATTTGGTGAAGAATATGTACGATCTGCATACGCTATCCCTTCGGAGCAAGCAAGAGATAATATTATCCGAAGATTAATGGATGTTTACCCGGATGCAACATATGAGAGTTCACTTAGAATTATAAAATAGCAAAAAACAAGCATTGCGTTTCGTAGAAATTTTATTGCTAAATTGTTGGTTTTCATATATAATTTAGCTTTAAACGCTATTGATAACGTAATTTACTAAGATGAATTATGGTATTAGGTAGTGAATAAACGTGTTAAAGGAAGAGGAGAAGGAAATGCTAGAGTCATTCAATAATTTTATTAATTTTATCAATCTTTATTTATGGGGACCACCAATGGTAATCTTATTATTTGGTACCCATCTATTTCTTACTGTAAAAACTGGTTTCATACAAAGAAAGACGTTTACGGCTATTAAATTATCTGTAACAAAGGATCCAGACGCGACAGGTGATATCAGCCAATTCGCAGCCTTAACAACAGCCCTTGCTTCCACCATAGGTACAGGTAATATTATTGGTGTTGGAACAGCAATTGCATTAGGTGGACCTGGTGCAGTATTATGGTGTTGGTTAACTGGTGTATTTGGTATTGCTACAAAATATTCTGAATCATTAATTGCCGTTAAATATAGAGTTAAAACAGAAGACGGAACAATGCTTGGTGGAGCGATGTATGCCCTTGAGCGCGGTCTGAAAATGAAGTGGCTTGGTGTATTGTTTGCTTTATTTGCTGCTTTAGCAGCGTTTGGTATTGGATGTGGTGTACAAGCTAATGCAATTGCTAATGTTATTCACACGAATCTTGGAATATCCCCTTGGATTGTGGCAGTTGTATTAGTTGTAGTGACATTTTTAGTTATTTTTGGTGGAGTACAATCCATCTCTAAAGTATGTGAAAGATTAGTGCCATTTATGGCAATTTTCTATGTTGCTGGATGTATTGCAATCTTAGTATTTAATCGTGCGTTCTTATTAGATACAATTACTTTAATCTGCAAATCAGCATTTACAACCAGAGCGGCAGCAGGTGGGTTTGTAGGAAGTACCATTTTAGTTTCTGCTAGATATGGTATTGCTAGAGGATTATTTTCCAATGAATCTGGTATGGGTTCTGCACCTATTGTTGCAGCAGCTGCACAGACAAGAAATCCAGTGCGTCAGGCTTTAGTGTCTTCTACAGGAACATTTTGGGACACGGTAGTTGTTTGCTTAATGACCGGGTTAGTTCTTGTTAGTACAATCATATCTTCTGGTCAAACGGATATGGCTGGCTTAAGCGGTGGTGATTTAACCTCAATCGCATTTTCCAAAATCCCATATATCGGAGTACCAATTTTAGTAATTGGAATCATCTGTTTTGCTTATTCCACAATTTTAGGCTGGTCATACTATGGGGAACGATGTGCAGAGTACCTATTGGGCAAGAAAGTGCTTCTTCCATACCGTATTCTATGGTTGGTTGTGTTATTGATTGCACCTGTTGTTAATTTAGCATTAGTATGGAATCTAGCGGACACATTAAATGCTTTAATGGCAATACCTAACTTGATAGCGGTAATTATGTTATCTGGTTTAGTTGCCAAAGAGACAAAGTATTATTTATATGAAGGTCGTTTGGATGAAATAGATACAACTCCAATACCAGTTGTTTCAAAAGAAACGAATACAATAGCTGAAGTTGAAGTAGAATAATTCATAGATAGTAATATAATAAATCCCTTGCAATTATGACGAATCGTTATCCTGATTCATAATTGCAAGGGATTTTTCGGCTCTGCGTCAATAGTGAAGTATGCGCCATATGTTAGTCAAAATCTTATTAGTTGGGATCTAATATGGAAACAATATTTTTTAAAGATTGTTCATATTCCTCTTGGCTAGAATTCTTAAATATTAATAAATCATCTACAATGGTTGGATCGTCAAGAGCAGTTGGGATAGTGAAATCACATTTTTGAATATATTCATCCCAATTGGCTAATTTCCACGCATCTCGATCAGAATTTCTTTCTTCCATTCTTTGTTTACAAACAGAGATAGAAGTTTCTACCCAGATAACAACTAAAGAGGCACCCTTTTCTTCTGCTTTTTTCTTTAATTCATCCATATAAGCTTTGTCTCGGATTTCTCTGGTAAATGGTGCGTTGATTAATACTAGGTTATCATACTCTAGTGCCTCCATTGCTAACTCAATAATAGCCTCATATTCATAATCGCGTATATTTTCTTCAAAGAATTCAGAACTACGGTTGTATTCCTGGCCTGCTACTTTAAAAATTTGCTTCGATAAACAGATTAAGGTATCTTTATCAAGGTAAACAATATGACTTAATGCCTTTGCTAATTGCTTGGATACATAAGTTTTACCACATGCCGGTGGTGAGGTAACTAAGATTAATTTCTTTAATGCTTGATCCTCCCATATTAATATTATTCCAATGTACCAAATACAAGTAAAATGTCATTGAAGACGAGTATTGGAATATTAGTTATGAGTATTATAGCATGTTGGATTAGGTACCACAATAAGATAAGATAGTATATTGACAAAATAGGATGTGAATGCCATACTTTATGACATTACAAAGAATTAAAAGGAGGAAATAGTAGTGATAACCGTCAAGGAAGAGAAATGCATTGGATGTAGTGCATGTGTGAAAGATTGTGTAGCAAAGGACATAGAAGTAATAAATAAGAAAGCAAATGCCAAAAGAATCAGTTGTATTAACTGTGGGCACTGTATTGCTGTCTGTCCGACGAATGCAATAACGATGGATGATCATAATATGGATGAGATTATGGACTATAAGGAAGAAACGTTTCAAATTGATCCAGGTCATCTTCTTAATTTTATAAAGTTCAGAAGATCAGTAAGAAGATTTAAGAATCAGGAAATACCAGAAGATGTATTAAAGAATATTATTGAAGCTGGGAGATTTACAGCAACAGGTTCCAATCGCCAAAATGTTTCTTATATTGTGGTGCAAAAAGAAATGAATGCTTTAAGAGGTCTTGCTTTAAAGCATTTAAATGAGATGGCACAAGCAATTCTAAAAAAAGATCCGTCGAATTTGGCAATGGTTCAATTTGCCAAACGCTGGGAAGCACAGTATTTAGCAGATCAACAACAACCAGGAGCACAAGATGGGCTCTTTTATAATGCAACAGCACTTATTTTATTGGTTTCAGATTCTTCGGTAGACGCATCCTTAGCAGCCTCAAATATGGAATTATTGGCTGCAGCTCAAGGAATCGGAAGTTTCTATGGTGGATTTTTTATGAGAGTGGCACAGCATAATCGCGAAATTAAGGAAACACTAGGAATTCAAGAGAATCAGGAAGTTATGGTTTGTATGGCGCTTGGTTATCCAGATGTTACTTATTTAAGAACAGTACCAAGAAAAGAAGCAGAAATAAAATGGATGTAAGCTAATAATTCAGTTAGGGGATAAGGAGAGGAATCATGGAATTATATCTTTATAAGTGTCCAGTGTGTGGATTTATTCATCAGGTCCCAGCTTATTGGGTATCATTTTCACCGGAAGAGACATACGAGTTTGCGCATATGAATGTAGAGACTGGACAGATGTGCGACAATATGGAACTAGAGATAGTAACGGAAGCTTGATATTAGAAAAAATTAAGGTCTCTTTTAAAATCATTGGTTATGATAATGTACTAACAGAAACTGCTCTTGCATACAATGTAAAAACAAGCATTGTAGGAGGATTCCGATTCCTTCGGAAAAGTATAAATGAAAGGATACATAGAGGAGAGAGCAGTAGATATTGCCAATTACATCATTGATTACAATGCCACAGTACGTCAAACAGCCAAGCAATTTGGAATCTCAAAGAGTACGGTTCATAAAGATGTAACTGAAAGGTTGATTCAAATCAATCCTGCATTGGCAAGCAGGGCTCGTTTGGTATTAGATTTAAACAAATCAGAGCGTCACATTAGAGGTGGAATGGCTACAAAGGAGAAGTATTTGCATCAGGTTCGATATCATTAAGTAAATGGTCAGTACGAAATAAAAAAGAACAAATTGTGGTCCTCCCAGCCACAATTTGTTCTTTTTTAATGACAAGTACAGATGCATTTGTCATAGCCCTAGAATCGTTGGAAGGAAATTCCCCAAATTCTCTTCCGTACATATGATTCTAGTTGTTTAATCTGTAAAATCCAATACTGTTTGTTTCTGCCGTTCGCTCTTTAACTGTTACCGTTTTTCCGCCTTGCTTCCACTTCCAATTCTGTTCAATTAGGGTAACCGTATCATCTTCGTTCACTTTCTTTACGATTGCCCAATGAGTTGATCCGTGACTAGTGTTGCAGGCAGCAATATCTCCAATCTGTGGCTCGGTAACCTTGGTGAATTTCTCACCACCATAACATTTTGGAGTACTATTATAAAAGAGGTTGTATACTTTCACATCATACACTTCTTTATAATACTTCTTAATATAAGCAGCGCAGGAATAAACTGCGTCACTTCCGTCTGATCCGCCAGGTCTGTAGATTGCATCTACACCATTCAACGTATCTGCTACAAATTCATTCGAATTTATGATTATTGTATCAGCGGCTTGTGCTACTGGTACACCGATACCTACAAAAAATAGTGTGAAAGCTAAAATTACTCCTAAAAATACTCTTATTTTCCTCATTGGTGTTAGTCCTCTCAAGAATCATCAAATAGCATGCTTTTAATATAACAAATATCAGCGATATTGACAACATAAAATTAATAAATGCGTAACATTTCGTTAACATATACTAAAAGACATAGTAGGTTTTATGAAAAACGTATAACGTTTGGAAACAATTGCACGGTTTGATATCTAAATTACCATTTAAAAAAAGTATCATTTGTGTTACAATAGTTAGGATGTACTTTACATGAGAGAAAAGTATAATAATAAATCTTGATTTAAAACTGCAAAAGTTGGTCTGAATCAGAGGAGGAATACAATGAAAGTAGCAACCTTTAAGCGTGGCATTCACCCGTTTGATGGAAAAGAATTATCAAAGGACATGCCAACTAAAAAGATTTTGCCAAAAGGAGATTTAGTCTATCCAATGTCACAACATATTGGTGCCCCTGCTAAACCTTTAGTAGGCGTAGGCGATAAGGTATTGGTCGGACAAAAAATTGGAGAGGCAGTTGGTTTTGTGTCTTCTAATATCTATAGTTCGGTGTCAGGAACAGTCAAAGCGATAGAGAATCGTTTAATTGTATCTGGCAATCAATCATTATCCGTAGTTGTGGAAAATGATAACGCCTATACTCCGGTAGAGGGACTTGGTCAAAAAAGAGACTATAAAGGAATGACTAAGGATGACATAAGAACTTGTGTGAAAGAAGCTGGTATTGTTGGAATGGGAGGAGCTGGGTTCCCTACTCATATAAAACTTACTCCCAAAGATGATAAGATGATACAATATGTTCTTATAAACGGAGCAGAATGTGAGCCTTATCTTACATCAGATTATCGAATGATGTTAGAGGAACCAGAACAGATTATTACTGGTTTAAATATAATCCTACGATTATTTGAAGATGCAAAAGGTATTATAGCAATTGAAGACAACAAACCGGAATGTATTAAGATTTTAAGTGAGTTAGTGAAAAAAGAAGATCGCATTGAAGTAAAAGTACTAGAGACAAAGTATCCACAAGGTGCGGAACGTCAGCTAATCTATGCTTCTACGGGAAGAAAATTAAATTCTTCTATGTTACCTAGTGATGTTGGATGTATTGTTATTAATGTTGACACTGCAATCTCTACTTATCTAGCAGTATGTGAATCTACTCCTTTAATTCGAAGAATTTTAACTGTAACGGGAGATGCCATAAGAAAACCTGGTAATTTTAACGTTAAAACAGGAATGAATTATAGAGAATTAATCGAGCATGTGGAAGGTTTTGCGAATCAGCCAGAAAAAATTATATCCGGTGGACCTATGATGGGAACTGCAATCTATAGTTTAGATATCCCTGTGACTAAGACATCTTCTGCGCTTTTATGCTTTACAAAAGATGAAGTGGCAGCACAGGAACCAACGGCTTGTATCCGCTGTGGTAAGTGTGTGGAAGTCTGTCCATGCGGTTTAATACCTCAAAAAATGATTGAATACTCGGATAATTTTGATGACGAAGGATTCCAGAAGGTCTATGGAATGGAATGTTATGAATGCGGTAGCTGTACGTATATATGCCCCGCAAAACGCAGGTTAACCCAATCCTTTAAGCAAACTCGCCGAAGTGTTTTAGATAATAGAAAGAAATAGGGGGAAGAAAAAGTGAGCGACTTACTAAACGTATCAGCATCCCCACATGTCAGAAGCAAAATTTCAACCAAATCAATTATGCTTGATGTTTTTATTGCATTAATTCCAGCTACGTTGTTTGGAATCTATAATTTTGGTCTAAATGCATTACTTATTGTTTTGACATGTGTAACTACTAGCGTGCTGACAGAATACATATATGAAAGAGCAATGAAAAAACCGATTACAACCAGTGACTTAAGTGCAGCATTAACGGGACTTTTACTTGCGCTTAATCTTCCTTCCACAGCACCAATGTGGTTAGCTATTATAGGTAGTGTATTTGCAATCTTGATAGTAAAACAAATATATGGTGGATTAGGCCAGAATTTCATGAATCCTGCTCTAGCTGCAAGATGCTTTTTGCTAATTTCATTTACTGGCAGAATGACGAATTTTCCGAATATGTCACTTGATGGCGTGTCATCAGCAACTCCTTTGGCGGCTATGCGTGCTGGAGAATCGGTGGATATAGTTCAGATGTTCATTGGAACAATTAGTGGAACAATTGGAGAGACTTCGGTTGTTGCAATTTTAATTGGTGCACTTTATCTTTTTGCTAAAAAGATCATTAACTGGAGAATTCCATTATTGTATATTGGTTCTTTTGCTGTGTTTGTTTTAATATTTAGCGGACAAGGCCTAGACTTTAGCTATCTGGGAGCACAATTATGTGCCGGTGGTTTGTTATTAGGAGCGTTTTTTATGGCGACGGATTATGTTACCAGTCCGATTACTCCGAAAGGACAGATTATTTATGGATTAGCTCTGGGCGTGTTAACAGGCATATTCAGAATGTTTGGATCTATGGCAGAGGGAGTTTCCTATGCCATTATATTCTGTAATCTTTTAGTGCCATTGATTGAAAAGGTTACCATTCCTATTCCGTTTGGAAGGGAGGGCATGAAACATGCAAAATAAGAACAAATCAAATAATACGATTATAAAAGATGCGATTGCTTTATTTGGAATCACGCTGGTTGCTGGATTGTTACTGGGATGGGTATATCAAACGACGAAAGATCCTATTACACAATCAGAGTTAAAAGCAAAACAGGAGGCTTATCAGGCCGTTTACACGGATGCAAGTGAATTTGAGGAAGATGCTGTTTTAACGAAAGCAGTAACAGAATCGGGCAGCTTTTTTGAAGAGAATGGTATTACAGGAGCTGAACTTACAGAAGCATTACTTGCTAAAAATGATAATGGTGATGTCATCGGGTATGTTATGTCCGTAACGGGCACGGAAGGATATGCTGGAGATATTAAATTTACCATTGGTATAGATAAAGATGGAATGGTAACTGGGCTCGAAGTTTTATCTATGAATGAAACTGCAGGACTTGGTGCTAAGTGTAAAGAGGATGAGTTTAAGAACCAATACGTTGGCATCAATGCAGATGAAGTAATCTTAACCAAGACAGGGAAACAGAAAGATAATGAGATAGATGCCATTAGTGGTGCTACCATTACATCAAATGCAGTAACCAAAGCGGTTAATGCAGGAATTGCATTTGTAAAGAAAGACTTAGCAGAAAACTAGAAGGAGGGATAAGATGAATAAATATATAGAACGTATTTTTAATGGCATCATCAAGGAAAACCCTACCTTTGTTTTGATGCTTGGTATGTGTCCGACACTAGCAGTAACATCATCTGCTATTAATGGAATGGGTATGGGTTTGACAACTACAGTTGTACTAATTATGTCTAATGCTTTGATTGCTGCACTTCGTAGTATTATACCGAACAAAGTAAGAATTCCAGCGTTTATTGTAGTGGTTGCATCCTTCGTTACTGTGGTTCAGTTATTGCTACAGGCATATTTGCCATTTTTATATGAATCACTTGGAATCTACATTCCTTTAATTGTGGTGAATTGCATTATTTTAGGTAGAGCGGAAGCATATGCTTCCAAGAACACTATATTGTTATCTTCATTTGATGGAATAGGAATGGGATTAGGATTTACATTAGGATTAACTTTGATCGGTATGTTTCGAGAGTTAATTGGTAATGGAACTATTTTTAATCTTGGAATTATGCCGAAAACATATGAACCAGCTACCATTTTTGTGTTGGCACCAGGTGCATTTTTTGTATTAGCGATGTTAACAGCAGTACAAAACAAACTAAAACTTCCTTCTGCAACCAATGGGACATCACAAAATACCACTGGATGTAATGGCAACTGCGGAAGTTGTAGTGGGTCAGAGTGTATTGCGAATCGCGATTCACTTCATAGTGAAAAGAAGGGAGATTGATATAAGTGGAAGCATTAATAATTGTTTTAATCAGTTCAGCGCTTGTGAATAATGTTGTACTTAGTCAATTCCTTGGTTTGTGCCCTTTTATAGGTGTTTCGAAAAGAGTGGAAACTGCAGCGGGAATGGGAGGAGCAGTAATCTTTGTAATTACAATTGCTTCTGCGTGCACAAGTTTAGTATATGATTACATATTAAAACCATTCCATGTGGAATATTTACAAACTATAGTTTTTATCTTGTTAATTGCAGCATTAGTTCAGTTCGTTGAAATGGTATTAAAAAAGAACATGCCAGCTCTATATAGTGCACTAGGAGTGTATTTGCCGTTGATAACAACAAACTGTGCCGTTCTCGGTGTAGCTATTATCAATGTGAAAAAAGAGTATGGTTTAGTTGCAAGTGTAATTAACGGCCTTGGAACATCAATCGGATTTACGATTGCAATTGTTATTATGGCCGGTATACGAGAAAGAATGGAACATAACGATATACCCGTATCTTTCAAAGGCTCTCCAATCGTACTGATTACCGCCGGACTTATGGCGATTGCCTTTTGCGGATTTGCAGGATTGCTATAGAGGAGGATTAGGAAATGAATATAGTAGGAATAATCATTGCCACAGCTATAATTGGTATTACAGGTTTAGCAATTGGGCTTCTTCTTGGCATAGCGGGAGTGAAATTTAAGGTAGAGGTTGATGAAAAAGAGGAACGTGTACGTGAATTGCTACCAGGAAACAACTGTGGAGGTTGTGGTTTTGCTGGTTGTGATGCCTTAGCAAAAGCAATCGCTTCTGGAGAAGCACCCGCCAATGCATGTCCTGTTGCTAGTGAATCAGTGAACACGGAGATAGCATCTGTTATGGGTGTAGATGAACAAGAGAGAGTGAAAGAAGTTGCTTATGTGAAGTGCGCTGGAACCTGTGATAAAACGGAAGTGAAATACAATTATTTTGGAATCACCGATTGTAATAAACTTGCTATGGTTCCTGGGCGAGGTGGGAAAAAATGTACATATGGTTGTATGGGCTTTGGCTCTTGTGTTAATGCATGTCAATTTGATGCAATTCATATTATAGATGGAATTGCAAAAGTAGATAAAGAAAAATGTGTTGCTTGTAAAAAGTGTATCGCACAGTGCCCAAACCATCTGATTGAGTTGGTTCCATATGATTCTAAGTACCGGGTGACTTGTAGTTCTAAAGATAAAGGTAAGGATGTAAAAGCGGCATGTAAAACAGGATGCATTGGCTGTGGTATTTGTGCAAAGGTTTGTGAATCAGATGCGGTTACAGTTGAAAACAATCTAGCTTATATTGATCAGAGCAAATGTATATCATGTGGTAAATGTGCTGAGAAATGTCCGGCGCATGTGATAGTATAAAGAAAAGCGGTATGAAATGTGACAAATCACATCTCATACCGCTTTTTTATTGTTTAAATAATAAATCTTGCACAAAAATAATAAAATTGCTCACGAAATGGGTTTCTAAATACATGAGTGATTTACTAAACATAACGAATATTTTAGTAAGTTTTTTTAATTAAGTTAGTATTTCAAATAATTACGAAAACTGATTTATTTGGTGAAATATAAAGAAATTGGGCGGATTATGTAGAATTAGTTAATATAGTAAAAGTAAATTAAGTAAATTCTAGCTAATAAAAAGTAAATATACGAAAATGGATTTAGAAACGGTTTCGTACAAAAACGAAAATAATAGACAAAAACCTTGATGTTGCGCATGCTTTCGGTTTTTGCTACGAAATCATTGTGAAAAAGATATAAAAACTTATAAAAAATAAAAAAAAACTATTGATTTCTTGTAAAATGTGCTATATAATGAAAATACGAAAACGATATAGTGTTTTAAGAAACATAGTAGTAGAGATGGTGGTGGACTTTAGTGGCGACAATAAAAGATCTTTCCTTAAAGTGTGGCGTTTCTGTATCAACAGTTAGCAAAGCTTTAAATGGTTACCAAGATATAAGCGATGCAACACGACAGTTGGTCATCAAAGCAGCCAACGAGATGGGATATTTTCCGGATGCCAACGCAAGAGCTTTGAAGATGAAGAAGACTTATAATATAGGTGTCTTATATATGGATACATCGAATCAAGGTTTGAAGAATGAGTACTTTGCACATATTCTTGCAGCATTTAAGGAAAAAGCATCAAAAAGAGGATATGATATAACATTCATTGAACATAATATTGGCAATCGAAGAATGACATACTTAGAACATTGCAGAAATAGAAATTTTGATGGAGTTTGCATTGCTTGTGCAGAGTTCAATGACCCAGAGATTTTAGAAGTTGTCAATAGTGATTTTCCAGTAATAACAATTGATCATGCATTTAATGATGCCATTTCAATCCTATCAGATAATGTTGAAGGTATGAGACAACTGATAGAGTACATAGTAGAACTTGGACATAAAAAAATAGCTTATATACATGGAACTAGATCTTCTGTAACTCATAATCGTATGGTGAGTTTTAATAATGTGTTAAAAGAGCATGGCATTCCGACTCCTGAAGAGTATCAGGTAGAAGGAATCTATAGAAGTGTTGAGAAGACAGAAGAATTGACATTGAAGTTATTACAGTTACCGAATAGGCCAACCTGTATTGTTGCACCTGACGATTATGCAGCACTAGGCGCAATGAATACCATTCGAAGAATGGGACTTAGAATTCCGGAAGACATCTCTGTAGCAGGATACGATGGTATACCAGTAGCACAAGCACTGGAGCCAAAACTTACAACAGTGAAACAGGATGTTGATAAGATTGGAGCTGAGGCTGCTAAGCAGCTTATTAATCTAATAGAGAGTCCTATGACGACCTCGTTAGATAATATATATTTAAAAGTTCAGCTTTTTAAAGGAGGATCCGTGAAAAATCTGAATGTGTAGGAAAGGGGAAATTCTTACATAGGTATTAAGAAAGTAACGATCTGAATTTAAAGTAACACACAACTTATTTAATATTTAAGGAGGAGAACTAAATGAAAAAGTTCAAAAAATCTTTAGCATTAGGATTAGTGCTAATCATGGCTGTTTCAGCTTTGGGGTGCGGTAAAAAAAATAACGCAGCAAATGCAGAGCCAACAGATGCAGCTACAACAGATGTAGTAGCAACAGATGACGCAGCAGCAACAGATGACGCAGCAGCAGATGCTTCAGGTGTTTCTTACAAGGGAGACCTTAGCGTAATGCATTTCTCAACTTCAGAAGAATCTGAAGGAAACGGTGGATCCGATGGATTCCGTACTACAATCGCTAGCTGGGAAAGCAAACACCCAGATATTAAATTAGGTCAGACAGTTTTAGCTAACGCTGACTACAAAACACAGATCGCTACTCTTGCAGCAGCAAATGATCTTCCAGACGTATTCTTATTACAAGGTATGGATACAAAAGCATGGGCTGAACAAGGTATTATCCTTGACATGTCTGATATTGTTGCTAAATCTCCATATGCAGCTCAATATGATAACGGCTTATTCTATCCTTTCCAATCAGAAGGAAAAACTTATGGTATTCCTGCTTTAACTGGTGGTACTTGTGCAGTTGTAGTTTATGATTCTGCAAAATGGAAAGAAGCTGGATTTGATAAATTCCCTGAAACTTGGGAAGATGTTAAAAAAGCTGATAAATTCTTCAATGACAAAGGAATTGATACTGTAGCTTTCGGTAATGGTGGTAAATGGCAGGCTAACTCTTGCTTCTTATCAACTGTTGGTGATAGATTTACAGGTGCAGACTGGACTCATTCTTTAATCGAAAAGAAAGGTGCTAAGTTCACTGATCAACCTTTCGTAGATGCACTTAAATTCACTCAAGATATCTTTGCTAGTGGTGTATTCAATGAAGACTTCAATGCTATTACAAATGAAGATGCAAGAGAATACTATATCTCTGGTGATGCAGCATCATTCATCGGCGGTAACTGGGATGTATCTTATATCCAAGCTACTTTAAAAGATACTGATATGTATGGAACAACTAAATTTGCTGTAATTCCTCAACCAGAAGGTGCTACTGGTTCTACTAAGACACACAATATCGGTTTTGGATATGCAGTTGCAATCAATGCTAAATTAGCTGATGATCCAGAAAAATTAGCTGCAGCTGTAGATTTTGCTTACACTGTAACAGGACCAGAATTTGCTGAATATGTTGCTTCTAACTATGCATTAGCTGGTGTTACTAAAGTTGAAAATGTAGACTTAAGTAAATTTGATCAATATACACAGGATTTCTACAACTTCTCATATGTTGATAACAAACCATGTGAAATCTATGATTCATTCGTTTCAAGTGCAGTTTGGGATGTGTTTAATACAGATGTACAGTCAATGTTAAATGGTGATGTTACACCTGAAGATGTTGCTAAAAACGCTCAGAAAGCATATGACGAAAATTATTAATTAGAATTTGTAATAAATCTTAACAAGTAAATATTATAGCATCACAAGAGATTAGGAAGTTTTAACAAATGGCCTTATCTGAGTAATGTACCCAGATAAGGCCCTAATAAACAGAAAAGGAGGAATGAAAACATTGTTAAACTCAATTAAACCGAAAAAAAGGGTTATCTTTGCTTATCTTCTCTTACCGGTGGCTCTTTATACTTTTGCAGTATTCATTCCGTTGTTAACAGCAGGATATTATAGTCTTTTTGAATGGAAAGGCGGACCGAACAAGAAATTTATTGGATTAGAAAATTATGTGACTCTTATAAAGGATACAGTATTTTGGGAATCCTTCAGTCATAACATATATTTAGTAATTGCCTGTATCATTGGCCAGATTGGACTTGCGTTTATTATAGTATTGATGATTAACTCCCGTTTAGTAAAGTTTAAAGGGATACATCGTACTTTTGGCTTTTTCCCTAGTACAATCTCAGCTGTATACATCGGATTTATTTGGAAAATGGTTTATGATTATAAGCGAGGAATTTTAAACTGGTTCCTTGAAGTTATGGGAAATACTAACGCATCAAAGGTTTGGCTTAATGACACCAAATTGGTTATGTTATTAATCGCTATTCCGTTGATATGGCAGTTTATTGGTTATTATATGGTAATTATTATATCAGCAATTTCCTCTGTTGATCAGGAGATATTTGAATCTGCTGAAATCGATGGAGCAAATGGAATACAAAGAGCAATTCATATTGTGCTTCCTTTGATTAAGAATACCTTATTAGTTTGTGTTACACTTTGTGTTGCTGGTAATATGAAAGCATTTGATCATATCTTCGTAATGACAAAAGGTGGCCCTGGTAATTCATCAATGGTTATGGCTCTCTATGGTTATACAGTATCCTTTAAACAACAAAACATGGGATATGGTAGTGCCATTTCAATCGGTATCTTCGTTCTAAGTTTAATCGTTATTGGCGGAGCTCAAGTACTAGTTAGTAAGTTAACTAAAGAAAAGGGAGGGGAATAAATTATGGATAACAAGAAAACTCCTTCTAGTAATAACATGGGACTAAAAATTAAAACACGATCATTATCTTTGTTTCTAAATTTTGTATTAATAATTTTTTCAGCATCCTGTATTTTTCCATTAGTTTGGTTATTCTATTCTTCATTGAAAGAAAAGAGAGTATTTAATGCAGATATTATTGGATTACCTACAGCACCTACTATTGCAAATTATACTAAAATTCTTACAAACAAAGATTATCATATATTTGAATCACTAATTAACAGTTTTAGAACAACTATTATTTCAGTTGGATTAATCATTATTTTTGGATTTATTGTTGGATATATTTTAGCACGTATTAAGTTCAAAGGTAATCGTCTTCTATATGTAGCTTTTCTTATGGGATTATTAATACCAATTCACTCATTATTGGTACCAATATATGTAGTATTTAATAATACTGGTATGGGAAATAAATGGTTTACTTTAATGATTCCATATATAGCATTTGGTCTTCCGATTGCAATCTTCTTAGTTGAAGGTTACGTTAAAGCAATACCAGTTGCGCTTGAGGAAGCGGCAGCCATTGATGGTAGTAGCTTTAGCCGTACTCTATTTACAGTAATATTACCTATCTGTAAACCTATTTTAACAACAGCAGGTATTATTCAAACTTTCGCATGTTGGAATGAATTCTCCTTCGCGTTAGTATTAATCAAAGATTCTAGACTTTTTACTGTACCATTGGCTATGACTCAGTTTACCGGTCAGTTTGCATCTGATTATCCAAAGATTATGGCGGCTATGTTAATTACAATGTCACCAATTATCGTTTTCTATTTTGGTTTCAGTAAGCAAATTATTAAAGGTATGGTTGCAGGAGCTGTTAAAGGCTAAAGTAATCTCTAATTAAAAATGACCTCATAAGCGTATTTCTTTCTTGGGAATCCATTGGAAAGAAATACGTTTTTTATGTTTAGTTATATCTGGATTTAGCTTGAGAGCAGAATATTGTTGAAAAAATGCGTAAAATGAGTTAGCATATAAGTATATATTTCAGTGCAGAGATGTATTTTACTTGTGAGAAAGGAATAAAATCATGAGATTGGTTTCGATTAATATGTTGACCGAGGATATGGTTTTAGCTTCCTCAATATACTATAATGACAGTATGCTGCTAAGGGTGGGACAACAAAATATTTTAAAATATAAAGATAATCTTTTACGATTAGGAATTACGTATGTCTATGTAGAAGATGAAAAAAGCGAAGGGATTATTATTCCAGATGCTATCACAGAACAGACTAGAATATCTTGTAAGAAAATTGTGCGGGATACGATGATTGAGTTTGCGCAAAAAAGTACAGTCAGCCTGGATGGTTTATCAGAAGCGGTGGAAAGTATCATTAGTGATATATTATATAATGAAGATATTCAAGTAAGCATGAATGATATTTCAGCCACGGATGAATATACATTTTCACATTCAGTTAGTACAACAGTGTATTCGCTGCTAATTGGAAAGGAACTAGGCTATAGTCGTTCTAAATTAGAAAAATTAGCTGCCGGGACACTTTTACATGATATGGGTAAGGTATTTCTTGATAAGGACATTGTTTTTAAATCAGAAGAGTTAACCCCTGAAGAATTTGAACATGTGAAGCAACATACAACGTTCGGGTACCATTCCCTTAAGAAATGCAATTCCATTACAGAGCTATCCCGGATTATCTCACTTTTTCATCATGAGAGAATGGATGGGTCTGGGTACCCAAGAGGCGTACCTGCAAAAAATCTTCATGAGTTTGCTAGAGTGGTTGCGATAGCTGATGTTTATGATGCACTTACTTCCGATCGCTGCTATCGCAAGAAGTGGACGAATAACAAAGCGGTGGAATATTTGATTCGAAGTTCACAAACAAAATTTGATGTTGATTTAGTTTCGTTGTTTATCAAAAAGATAGCAATTTATCCGAATGGATCAATGGTGCTATTGTCTAATGGTATGTTGGGTATTATTAAAGCACAAAATCGTGGAGTTCCACTTCGCCCAATTGTACGAGTTGTTGCCAACAGAGAAGGTAGAGATGTTAAAATGTACGAAGTTGATTTAATGAAGGAATTATCAATCACTATTTTAGAGTCTGAGATAGAGATTCAAAATGGTAAACCTAATTTTGAGACAGATAAGTAAAAAGCACGCGGATAGGAGCCTATATGTATAAGATTATAATGGCTGAGAACCAGCAGCATAGCATTGAAGTGGTAGAAAAAGCGGTAGAGTGTGCAAGAAAGAAAGTTCAACTGATAGAAGTTGTTAATTCAGGGGCAGAGTTAATTTCATTGGTACAAGATTTAAGACCAGAGATAGTCTTAATCAATGTTGATCTTATAGGTATCAATGGACTTGAAGCTGCAAAAAGGATACGCAATTTTGATAAAGAAGTACATTTAATTTTATTTTCGGAGTATGATTATTTTGATTTTGTGAAAGAAGCAATCAATGCGAGGGTGGATGAATATATATTAAAACCACTTCATTTTGAAAGCTTGAGTAGTAGCTTAGATAAAATTATTTCTTTGATTGATGAAGAAAAAGAAATAAAGGTTAAGACAGATAAGGTTCAAAATCAGTTAGGAGAAGTTGTGGAGTTTTTAGACTATAGTTTTATCTATAGTATATTATTTTATGGACTTAATGAAACACAACTAAAAAAATATAAAGAATTATTCGCATATGAGGATTGCGGATATATTCTTAATGTTGAATTAAATTCAGGCTGGGAAATCAGTGGCGTACAAGAATCGGAAATCTATAAATTTATTAAACTTATAATGGATAATAAGTTTGTTGGTGCAATCGGACCAATGATATTAAAGCGTATTATTATATTTATATCAAGTAAAGAAAACGAAGATAGTAATAGACCATACGAATTGGCTTCAGAAATAGGTGAACAACTAAAACATTATCTAAAAAATGAGGTTATGATTGGTATTGGGTCAATTAAGAAATTAGATGAGATACATGTTTCCTATGAAGAGGCATTGAGAAGTTTACGATATAAAGGTAAATCCAATATTGTTCATATTAAAGATATTAAAAAGAAGAATAGTGAACATAAAAGCTATTATGAACTAGAAAGTAAATTAATTGAAAATGTAAGACTTGGAAAAGAAGAAGCAGTAATTTATTTTTATCAGATCATGGAAATAGTTCGTCCACTTCGATGTGAAGAAAAAATTAATAAATTAATCGAATTATTTATCTTGTTAACTCATGAAGCTAGAATAGAAGCACGTGGAGAAAATGAATTTATAGATTATATTCATTATATGGAAGAAATAAAAGATCTCTCTTGGGATGAAATCGAGGGATGGGCTCATGAAAAGCTGGAGTATATTATAAAAGTGATTCGGACCAAAAGAAACAGCAAAAAATCAAATGCAATTAAAGAAGCAATTGAATATATGCAGGAACATTATCAAGAAGAGATCTCTCTTGATGATCTTTCTCAATTCATTGGTATTAGTCCACAGCACCTTAGCAAGCTATTTAAGGAAGAGACAGGTATTAATTATGTGGAATGGTTAACTAATTTACGTATTGACATGGCAAAGCAGTTACTGACTGAAGGAAATCAAACAGTAAAAGAAATCTGTTATCTGGTAGGATATCATGATCCTAACTATTTTAGCAGAATATTTAAGAAGATCGTTGGCATTTCGCCTACCGATTATGTCTCGATAGATGATAAAGCGGATAAAAATTAATTGGTTAGCAATAATAATTGAAAAGCATTCCACTATATATAGAAGTAATATATGATTTTCCTACTCCAGGTTTTGAAGTATCCGGATAAGAAACTATGGTTTTATCCACATATTCCATCGGATTTATCGTAATAGAATTAAGTTTTTCTATTAGGGATGGGACAAAACCTGAGGAAGTGAATAATGATTCCATATCTCCTTCTTTGATTGATTGAATGGCTAAAGAAGGATCGATATTTATAAATCCATTATTGTCTCTTAATAATCCACAAGACTCCATTAAGCTGTTATACGGAGCAAGGGCATTGGTTACATCGTGAATTAGCTTTGTTGATAGATGCTGTCTTGATGGATAATCGTTTGCTAATTGCATTAAATGATTATAGGAGCCTACGACTTGGGATATACTTGTTAATATCCGGTCGACATTAGGTTGATATTTTATATTAAATGGTTCGTCCGATTTGGATAAAAGAGAAATTTCTAGAGATTGATTCAATGTAAAGCTATTTGATAACGATTCTTTTGGAGTACCATTTATCTGAAACTTTGCATTTTTAGGATAGGTAACAACATTATTTAAATCATAGAATTCAACAATACCCATTCTATAGTCAGGAGCTTGAGAATCCAATAGCTTGAATGTTAGACCATTTGTTATACCGGTTGAATCGGATTCTAGAGAAAGCGTAATTCGGTCGTTATTGGAATTTAATTCTACTTCTGCGTGAATACCAATATTAGTCTGGTTGATAAAGTCGGCTAATTTGGTCTGAATCTCTTGGTTCCTTGTATTACTGGCAATGTGAAATTGAAACTCATATGAATTATCATCCACTTCAATTGTAAATTGATAAGAACCTTCATAAGGGCCTACGCCATTGGGATACAAAGGTATGCTTTTATTAATTTGAGAACATGCCAACGAATCCACTTGAAGTTCAAATGGACTAGGTAGCCTTGAGTAATCATCTACAATAATTTCAGCAGTAGCGCAAGATTCATTTTCCGAATATGAAATCTTATGAGAAAATAATTGTGTACCACTTTCATTGTCGCAAATAGATGATAAAGCACCGTTTAGTTCCATGGATGCCTCTTTAATTCCCAATGCGTGATTTTGATTTTCTTCCGATAGTTTTATGATATAGATGGGGCTGCGCTTATTCAGATTGATTATGTTATTATAAATCTGTCTAAGTTCTTTCCGCTCGTGTGTAGTTTTTCTTGATAAAGACTTTGGCATGCGTTTAGCAAGTTGAGCTAGTGCCAAATGATTATAAACAGAATCAACCATTAAGATCTCCCTTCCTTGAGTAAATAATCCCCTCCGTGGGTGTAACTAATATAGTCTAATTATAACTCTTCTGGTAAAAAAAGTCGAGCAAAATGTATTGACGTAGATGTAGGATTGTGTTATAGTATTCTAGCGAGATGGAATAGGTCTTTTTTTTATGCCTAAAAACTGAAAAAATATAAATAACGGAGGTGGCAATTGTGCGCGTAAAGATCACATTGGCATGTACAGAATGTAAACAACGTAACTATAACATGACAAAAGAAAAGAAAACACATCCAGACAGAATGGAAACTAAGAAATATTGCAAATTCTGTAAATCACACACATTACACAAAGAAACTAAGTAGTACCTAAACTTACGCACGATTGTGTGGTGAGACGATAGATACTCTGTATTGCATGAAAGGAAAATGGAAAAATGGGAGATACTACTGCTAATACAACGGATAAAGCTCCAAAGAAAAGCTTTTTCAAAGGTCTTAAATCAGAATTTAAGAAGATTGTATGGGCTGACAAAGAATCACTTGCAAAGCAGTCAGTTGCTGTAATTGTTACAACTATAATTTTAGGTATCGTTATTTCTGTAATCGATCTTGGTATCAAATTTGGTGTTGATAAAATTCTTCAAATAGGATAAGGGTGATTGTATGGCAGAAACAAATTGGTATGTGGTTCATACTTATTCTGGATATGAGAATAAGGTAAAAGCTAACATTGAAAAGACAATTGAAAACAGAAAGCTACAGGATCAGATATTAGAAGTTTCTGTTCCGATGCAGAATGTGATAGAAGTTAAGAACGGTGTTAAGAAACAAGTCCAGAAGAAAATGTTTCCTGCATATGTACTCATTAACATGGTTATGAACGACGATACTTGGTATGTAGTTCGTAATACAAGAGGAGTAACAGGATTTGTTGGCCCTGGATCAAAACCGATTCCTTTAACAGAAACAGAAATGAAGACCATGGGACTTATGACAAATGAGACAGTAGCAATTGATTTAGAGGTTGGTGATCAAGTTGTTGTTACGGCTGGAGTATGGGAAAATACGGCTGGCGTAATCAAACACATTAACCACCATAAACAAATTGTTACAATTAATGTTGATATGTTTGGTCGTGAGACACCTGTTGAAATTAGTTTTACAGACATTGAGAAGATTTAAGTAGGAATTAAATAGGTGGGAGGGATATTCCCGCTATTACCACAAAATTCAGGAGGTACGCTATAATGGCAAAGAAAGTTTCAGGATATATTAAATTACAAATCCCTGCTGCAAAGGCAACACCAGCTCCACCAGTTGGACCAGCACTTGGACAGCACGGTGTAAACATTGTTCAGTTTACAAAAGAATTTAACGCAAGAACAGCTAATCAAGAAGGAATGATTATTCCAGTTGTTATTACTGTTTATGCAGATAGAAGTTTTAGTTTTATTACAAAAACTCCACCAGCAGCTATTTTATTAAAGAAAGCATGTAACCTTAAATCAGGTTCTGCTACTCCAAACAAAGTAAAAGTTGCTAAAATCTCTAAAGCAGAGATCCAAAAAATTGCAGAATTAAAGATGCCTGATTTAAATGCAGCAAGTCTTGAGTCAGCTATGAGCATGATCGCTGGTACTGCAAGAAGTATGGGAATCACAGTAGAAGATTAATATAAACCTATTAATAATTCAGTTTTCGCAAATAAATAAGAGATTATTCCATATAGATCGTAGATACGTGGGAGGGTATGGTGTCTAGAAGACACCTTAGGAAAAGGTTTTACTATATCCCCCGATAATACCACTAGGAGGTTAATAGAATGAAAAGAGGAAAAAAATATGCAGAAGCTGCAAAGTTAATTGACAGAACAGTTCAATACGACGCAGCAGAAGCAATTAGCTTAGTTAAAAAATCAGCTGTTGCAAAATTTGATGAAACAGTAGAAGCACATATCAGATTAGGTGTTGACGGACGTCACGCTGATCAACAGGTTCGTGGTGCAGTTGTATTACCACACGGAACTGGTAAAACAGTTAAAGTTCTTGTATTTGCAAAAGGCGATAAAGTTGCTGAAGCAGAAGCTGCAGGAGCAGATTATGTTGGTGGTGACGAGTTAGTTCCAAAGATCCAGAACGAAGGATGGATGGATTTTAACGTTGTTGTTGCAACTCCTGATATGATGGGTGTAGTTGGTCGTCTCGGACGTGTACTTGGACCAAAAGGATTAATGCCAAATCCTAAAGCTGGTACTGTAACAATGGATGTTGCCAAAGCAATTAGCGATATTAAAGCAGGTAAGATTGAATATAGATTAGATAAAACTAATATTATTCATGTTCCAGTTGGAAAAGCTTCTTTTACAGAAGAACAACTTGGAGACAACTTTGCTACTTTAATGGGTGCTATTAATAAGGCAAAACCATCTTCTGCAAAAGGACAATACTTAAAGAGCGTAACAATTGCTTCAACAATGGGTCCTGGAGTAAAATTAAACACAGCGAAATTAAGCTAAGCATTTTCTAGATTAAGCGGTGTACGGATATCAGCCATAAGAAACTTAAGACAAGTCTCTTATGGCTGTTTTATTTGGTTCTCTGACAAAGTTAGGATAAAATAAATTGATTCAAAAATAGAGAAAATTGTTGACAAGCAATACATAGTATGTTATATTTAATGAGGTTTTAAACCAAATAACTACCGAAGACAGTAGGTGCTGTTGGAATCGCATGATTCTATAAGCGTAAGTTGAAAACGCCTGCCGAGGGAAATAAGAGTTTTAAATGACTTTTAACCTTTTCTGTCTTTGCAGAAGAGGTTTTTTTTCGTAACGGTGGTAAAGAATTATATTGGTAACAGTATGATTCGCAAAAATCTATAAGGAGGGATACTAAAATGGCAAAAGTAGAATTAAAACAACCTATCGTAGATGAGATCAAAAAATACGCAGCGGATGCAAAATCTGTAGTATTAGTTGACTACCGTGGACTAACAGTTGAACAGGATACACTTCTTCGTAAAGAGTTAAGAGAAGCAGGCGTTGTATACAAAGTATACAAAAACACTTTCTTAAAACGTGCTTTCGAAGGAACTGATTTTGCTCAAGTGGATGGTCAATTAGATGGACCTACTGCAATTGCATTTGGTGTTGAAGATGCTACTGCTCCTGCAAGAGTACTTAGCAAATTCGTAAAAGACATCGAAGCATTAGAATTCAAATGTGCAGTTGTTGACGGAACTTACTATGACGCTAAAGGTGTTCAAGTTATTGCAAACATTCCATCAAGAGAAGTTCTTATCTCCAAATTACTTGGAAGTTTACAATCACCAATTACAAACTTTGCTCGTGTTCTTAAGCAAATCGCTGAGAAACAAGGAGAAGTTGCTTAATTCATGACAATAGTAAGGCCGCAGTGTGCGTTCTATCATTGTTAGGAACTAAATAATCTTACTTGTAAGATCTGCAGGTAAGGAATAAGAATCATAAAACATAATTTAAAATTATAATCGGAGGTAATTAGAAATGACAACTCAAGAATTTATCGAAGCTATTAAGAGCTTATCAGTATTAGAATTAAATGATTTAGTAAAAGCATGTGAAGAAGAATTTGGTGTTTCTGCAGCAGCTGGTGTTGTTGTAGCAGCAGCTGGCCCTGCTGAAGCAGCAGAAGAAAAAACTGAATTCGACGTTGAATTAACAGACGTTGGAGCAAACAAAGTTAAAGTTATCAAAGTAGTACGTGAAGTAACTGGTTTAGGATTAAAAGAAGCGAAAGAAGTTGTTGATGGAGCTCCTAAAGTTGTTAAAGAAGGCGCTACTAAAGAAGAAGCAGAAGATATCAAAACTAAGCTTGAAGCTGAAGGCGCAAAAGTTACTCTTAAGTAAATTTCGCGTAAGCAACGAGAAAAATAGAAAAGAAGAAAGCCGCAGTTGTGCTAGCACAAAACTGTGGCTTTCTTCTTTTCTATTTGGCGAATACCCGCGACGAATGAAAAGAAGTGGGAAGAAATGAGAATCAAAGAAAACAAAAATTCACTTCTTTTTATTTGTTGCGTTCTCGTTGCGTCCCCCCCGGCGTTATACAATGCCTTTTTTAGGTGGTTATCAATTGACAAGAATGTAAGAAAATGCTAGAATAAAATAGTAATTATTACTAATTTTAGAAAACATGGAGGTAATTGGGATGGCAAATTTAAAAGGAACAAAAACAGAAGCAAATTTAATGTCAGCATTTGCTGGAGAATCAATGGCACGTAATAAATACACCTATTATGCAAGTAAGGCAAAAAAAGAAGGCTATGAGCAAATTGCCAACTTATTTTTAGAGACGGCTAACAATGAGAAAGAACATGCTAAAATATGGTTTAAACTTCTTCATGACGGAGTTCAGGATACCGCAACTAATTTATTAGATGCTGCAGAGGGTGAGAATTATGAGTGGACAGATATGTATGCTAATTTTGCAAAGGAAGCAAGAGAAGAGGGATTTCATGATGTAGCATTCTTGTTTGAAGGTGTAGCTAAAATTGAAAAAGAACACGAAGAGAGATATCGTAAGTTGTTAGCCAATGTGGAAGGTGGACTCGTATTCTCTAAAGATGGGGATACTATTTGGCAGTGTGCAAATTGTGGACATATTGTAATTGGTAAAAATGCACCTGATGTCTGTGCAGTTTGTGAGCATCCACAGGCTTATTTTCAGATGGTAGCTAAGAATTACTAGAATATAACTATCCAATTGTAAGAGGACCAATATAATAATAATTACATATAGTATGAAGTATAAAATGTGTGATTAAAATATAATAAAAAAGCACTGGAATTCTATGATTATTCCTTATAAGGGAATAGAAATCCAGTGTTTTTTCTATTTAAAATAACTTTGATTAACTTTGGTAAATAGGATATTCCGTTCCTTCTCTCATAAAGACTGGAATAATCTCAATTGGTGCATTTACGCTAACTGTTTGTCCACCTTCAAAATGTTCTTTGGTCTTTGCATCCAACCAATTTGTGCCCTTTGGTAAGTACACGGTTCTTGTGGTTGCTCCCGCCTCCATAATTGGTGCTACAATTAAGTCAGGACCAAACATATATTGATCAGTACAGTTCCAGCTAGCACTGTCTTCAGAAAAGTCGTAAAACATTGGGCGCATGACAGGAGTACCTTTTTCATGTGCATCTTTCATGCATTCACGTATATATGGACGAAGGCGTTCGCGAATAAAGAGAAATTCTTTCAATATTTCATAATTGTCTTCTCCAAAACTCCATACTTCATTGTCTTGTCCGGAGGTTAATTGTCTTACTCCATTTATAAATTCTTCTTCTCTATCGTAGAATGGGGAACGTTCTCCGTGAAGACGGAATACTGGGCAAAATGCGCCCCAAGCAAACCAGCGTACTAATAATTCTTGAAACTCTTTGTTGTGAATATCGCCACCAAGAAAACCACCGATATCAGTCGTCCACCATGGTATTCCTGCTATACCCATATTCAATCCAGCTTGCAACTGTTCACGCATGGAACGAAAACTAGAGTGAATGTCGCCTGACCATGTAAGTGCTCCATAACGTTGACTTCCTGCCCATGCACAACGTACTAGGTTCATTAAGTCTTTATTTCCTTCTTCCTTTAAACCGTCGTAAAAAGCTTTTGCATACATGGCCGGATAAATATTACTGCATTGAAGGGCGGGACCTTGATAATAACGGTATATATCAAAATCATAAGGGCCATATTCTGGTTCTGCTTCATCAAGCCAAAAACATTTAATCCCCTTAGTATAATAGTTTTCCTTGCAGCGTTGCCACACAAAATCTCTTGCACCAGGATGAGTTGCATCAAAGAAGGTGGTGTCTCCCATCCAGTTCATATGGAATCCAGAACCACGATCTGTCTTAACAAGATATCCTTGTTCGGCCATTTTGCTGTAATTCTCAGAACGTTCGTCAATAGTAGGCCATACAGAAACCACAAGTTCTACTCCAAACTCTTTCAACTCTTTTACCATAGCCTCTGGATCTGGCCAATCTCTTGGCTCAAATTTAAAATCACCCTGTCTTGTCCAGTGGAAGAAGTCAACTACAATGACATCCAAAGGAAGTCCTCTACGTTTGTGTTCGCGAACTACAGTAAGAAGTTCTTCTTGTGTGCGGTATCTTAATTTACACTGCCAGAAACCTAATCCGTATTCTGGCATCATTGGAGTGGTACCAGTAGCTTGTGCATACTGTTCTTCAATCTGTGCTGGTGTATCACCAGCTGTAATGAAATAATCTAATTTTTTGGTATTAAGTGCAGTCCACTCAGTCTTGTTATTACCAAATACAACTGTACCGATTGCGGGATTGTTCCATAATAGGCCGTAACCTCGGTTGGATAGCATAAATGGCACACTTGCTTGACTATTACGGTGTGCAAGTTCAAGAATTGACCCTTTTTTATCTAGATTTGCTTCTTGGTATTGGCCAAGACCAAATATTTTCTCGTTATCATATGCCTCAAATCGCATAACTAAGCGGTAATCGCTAGTTCCTGATATTGGATGTAATTCTCTAGCATCCACTCGAAGAGGCACACAGTAGCGATCGATTCGATCTCGATTTCGCCAGTATTCTTCTAATAATAAATCTCCCTTGTGGTTGTAAAACGATAACCAACCTTCTGCATTTATTTTGGCTGTAATCTGCCCATTTGTAATCGTAGCCTCAGTACCTTTGTTGGCATGACTAATACGATCTTTACCATAGTACCAAGGTTCTGTTAGATCTACTTCATTGAATCGTATTGTTGCATCACAATGCGTTGGGGTATCCATAAGAGCCCAATCGTTTGCATCCATGATGGCTTCTTTTGTCATTCGCACGCGTAGTGAATTAACGCCCCATGGTTCTACCCAAAGAGTAGCACTTCCGTAAGAAGCAATCAGACGATTCCCGTCGGATGAAAAAATCATAGTGAAACCTCCTTTGTTATTTGTTTATTGATTAAATTATATCCTTGCGCACCTGGAACTGTAAATGTCATATAGTACCTTTTGCATGTAGTATAATTTAAGATTTTAACGAAGCGTCTTTTAATTGCAAATACCCATATCCATTTTCACAAATATTCGCCCACTCTAATATAGAAGAAAGAGCTGAAATCATTCGTAAAGAAGATTGTCCCATTTGGACACCATAAGCGTAATGTGCAACATAACCCTCAATGGTATCTAACCCTAGGGAAGGGTCACCTAACCTTCCTTTCATAGCCTGACCTTTTAACGCACGTCCGTCGCTCTCTTTTAATAACTGAACTGCACAATCGAATGCCTTCCAAGTAAGAATTCGGTTCTGGGGTAGATTTGTTGCGTATATTCCGTTGCCAAATTCTTCATAATAAATCTGAAAGGCTTTACCACGCGCAAGACCGATACTTGCTAATCCATTATGTTGATTAAGCTTATTCTTTATACTCTTAATGGTAGGGCTTTCATCTTGGTAGATAGGAAGTTGAGATACAACTACTTCTATTTCTCCAACAACGGATTCGGGTTTTAACTGAAGGAGAGTTTGAATTTTAGAAAGTCGTTTCTTTACAGCAGGATAAGATAGCTTAAGTAGCTTTTGTAACTCCTTCAGATTACCACTATGCTGAAGAAATAGTTCAACAAAATACAAGTCATCTGGTTCTAGATAAGCAAAAGGGGTTAGGGTGAAGTCGTTGGATAGCTCAAGTCCACAATGTTTACAACTAAGTTTGGTTGCGACCAGTTCTTCCTGACAGACGGGACAATGACCAAGAACCGATTGTGCCATATGATTACCTCCTTACGTAATTGAATATTATAAAGGTAGAATAACATATATTTATGACTATCACAAGATAGTATGAATAATATTAATTACTAGGTTGCAACTAAGAAGAACTAGATTAGAGAGATGATGTTCCGAGAAAAAACAAAAAAACACCTCCAATTTAGCAGTTGACATCTTGACAGCGATGTGTTAAGATGAAAAATGCACTATTGTGGTGTCGTATGCTATAAATTCACTATGAAGTGATTATAACACACTACGGAAGAAATGAAAAGCTTTTTCTAATATAAAACCACAATACAAGAAAGTTTTTAACGAAATAAACCAATAAACATAAAAAATCAAGGGGTGAAAACGTCAATGGAAAAAAACAGAATACGTCCAATTAAAGTTGGTAACGGCGTAAGAATGAGTTATTCAAGACAAAAAGAAGTTTTAGAGATGCCTAATCTCATTGAAGTTCAAACTGATTCTTACAAATGGTTCTTAGAAGAAGGACTAAATGAAGTTTTCAGAGACATTTCTCCAATCGCAGACTATAGCGGACATTTAAGTTTAGAATTTGTTAGCTTTGTTTTGTGTGAAGAGGATGTTAAATATTCAATTGAAGAGTGCAAAGAGCGAGATGCAACTTATGCTGCTCCATTGAAGGTAAAAGTAAGACTTCACAACAAAGAAAATGGCGAAATCAACGTTCATGATATTTTCATGGGAGATCTCCCATTAATGACAGCTACTGGTACCTTTATTATCAATGGTGCAGAGCGTGTTATTGTTAGTCAGTTAGTACGTTCCCCTGGTATTTATTATGGAATTGGACATGATAAAATAGGTAAAAGATTATTTTCATCCACTGTAATTCCCAACAGAGGAGCTTGGTTAGAATATGAAACGGATTCTAACGATATTTTCTATGTACGTGTTGACCGTAATAGAAAAGTGCCTGTAACCGTATTGATCCGTGCTATGGGTATTGGAAATAATGCAGACATTATTGAATTGTTTGGTGAGGAACCAAAGATTTTAAGAAGTATAGAAAAAGATACCTCTGATAATTATCAAGACGGTTTACTTGAGTTATATAAAAAGCTTCGTCCAGGCGAGCCTCTTTCTGTAGAAAGTGCAGAGAGTTTATTAACTAGCATGTTCTTCGATCCTAGAAGATACGATCTTGCGAAAGTAGGACGTTATAAATTCAATAAAAAATTAGCGTTCCGTAATCGTATTACAGGATCTACCTTAGCAGAAGATGTTGTAAATCCATCAACAGGTGAGATCTACGAAGCTGGTACTGCAGTAACAGAACAGATAGCTCAGGATATTCAAGATGCGGCAGTTCCATTTGTATGGATTCAAACCGAAGAGAGAAATGTTAAGGTTCTTTCTAACTTAATGGTTGATATCGCAAACTATGTATCAGTAGATAAAGAAGAACTTGGCATTACAGAAGAAGTTTATTATCCAGTGCTTAAGAGCATTTTAGACGAATTCAGTAATGAAGAAGAGATTATTGAAGCAATTAAGAGAAATATTAATGAGTTGATTCCAAAACATATTACCAAAGAAGACATTTTTGCGTCTATTAACTATAACATGCATTTAGAGTATGGTATTGGTAATGTTGATGATATCGACCATTTAGGAAACCGTAGAATTAGAGCGGTTGGTGAATTGTTACAGAATCAGTACCGTATCGGTTTATCTCGTATGGAACGTGTGGTACGTGAAAGAATGACAACTCAGGATATTGAAGGAGTTTCCCCACAATCTTTAATTAACATTAAACCAGTAACTGCAGCTGTGAAGGAATTCTTCGGAAGTTCCCAGTTGTCACAGTTCATGGATCAGAATAACCCACTTAGTGAATTAACACATAAGAGACGTCTTTCTGCATTGGGACCTGGTGGTTTGTCAAGAGATAGAGCCGGATTCGAGGTACGTGACGTTCATTATTCACATTATGGTAGAATGTGTCCAATCGAAACTCCTGAAGGTCCTAACATCGGATTAATTAACTCTTTAGCATCTTATGCAAGAATTAATGAATATGGATTTATTGAGGCACCATATCGTAAATTGGATAAATCAGACCCAGCAAATCCACGTGTAATTGATGAAGTTGTTTATTTGACAGCTGATGAAGAAGATAAATTCGTAGTTGCCCAAGCAAATGAGACACTAGATGATAATGGATATTTTATTCATGCTAATGTATCTGGTCGTTTTAGAGAAGAGACATCTGAGTTCGAGAAGAGAAAAATCGACTTAATGGACGTTTCTCCTAAGATGGTATTCTCTGTTGCAACAGCTATGATTCCTTTCCTTGAAAATGATGATGCGAACCGTGCCCTCATGGGATCAAACATGCAACGTCAGGCCGTGCCATTGTTAATTACAGAATCTCCTGTAGTTGGTACTGGTATGGAATTAAAAGCAGCAGTTGACTCTGGTAACTGTGTAGTTGCCAAAGCAAATGGTACTGTAGAGAAATCTGCTTCCAATGAGATCGTTATTCGTAATGAAGACGGAAGCAAACAAGCATATAAATTAGAGAAATTTGTTCGTAGTAATCAAGGTACTTGTATGAACCAAAGACCAATTGTTTGCAAAGGTGACAAAGTAGTAGCTGGTCAGGTTATTGCAGATGGTCCTTCTACAGCAGGAGGAGAAATCGCTCTTGGTAAGAGCCCATTGATTGGTTTCATGACATGGGAAGGTTATAACTACGAAGATGCAGTTCTTTTAAGTGAAAGATTGGTACAGGAAGATGTTTATACTTCTGTTCATATTAATGAATACGAAGCAGAAGCAAGAGATACCAAATTAGGACCAGAAGAAATTACTAGAGATGTTCCAGGTGTTGGTGACGATGCATTAAAAGATTTGGATGAGAGAGGAATTATCCGTATCGGAGCAGAAGTTCGTGCTGGAGATATCTTAGTTGGTAAAGTAACTCCTAAGGGAGAAACTGAATTAACAGCAGAAGAAAGATTACTTCGTGCGATCTTTGGTGAGAAAGCACGTGAAGTTAGAGATACATCCCTTCGTGTACCTCATGGTGAATTTGGTATCATTGTAGATGCGAAAGTATTTACAAGAGAAAATGGAGATGAATTATCACCTGGTGTGAATGAAACAGTTCGTATTTACATCGCACAAAAGAGAAAAATTCAAGTAGGAGATAAGATGGCTGGTCGTCATGGTAACAAGGGTGTTGTTTCCCGCGTGCTCCCAGCTGAAGATATGCCATTCTTACCAAACGGTAGACCTCTTGATATTGTACTTAACCCATTAGGTGTACCATCTCGTATGAACATTGGTCAGGTACTTGAGATTCACTTAAGTCTTGCATCAAAAGTACTTGGATTTAAAGTTGCTACTCCAGTATTTGATGGTGCAAACGAAACAGATATTATGGATACTTTGGAACTTGCTAATGATTATGTTAATACGTCATTAGACGAATTCCAGGCTAAATATAAAGATCAGATTGAACCAGAACTTATGAAATACCTTATGGAAAACCAAGATTACAGAAAACAGTGGGAAGGTGTTCCTATCAACAGAGACGGTAAAGTAGAACTTCGTGATGGTAGAACAGGAGAATACTTTGATGGTAGAGTAACTGTTGGTTTCATGCATTACTTGAAACTTCACCACTTGGTAGATGATAAGATTCATGCTCGTTCCACTGGTCCTTACTCCTTAGTAACACAACAACCTCTTGGTGGTAAAGCACAATTTGGTGGACAGCGTTTTGGAGAAATGGAAGTTTGGGCACTGGAAGCATACGGTGCTGCCTATACACTACAGGAAATTTTAACTGTAAAATCAGATGATGTAGTTGGTCGTGTTAAGACTTATGAAGCTATTATTAAGGGCGACAATATTTCAGAACCAGGAATTCCTGAATCATTTAAGGTACTTCTAAAAGAACTTCAATCTCTAGCATTAGATGTTACAGTTCTTGACGAAAATGGTAATGAAATTCAGATGACAGAAAATATTGATTACGGTGAAGAAGATTTAACTCCATTAATCGAGGGCGAAGACAATTTCAGATTCGATGATGAACCATTTGAAGATGCAGGATTTATTGAGAAAGAAGCAGACGAATTAGATGATGAAATCAAAATTGATGAGTTCGAAGATGAGGATGATGAAGAATTTGATCTTGCAGAAATGGATGATTACGAAGAATAAGACGAAGGGAGCGCCAAATAATGCCAGATATCAGTAATGTAAATGAAGTACAGCAATTGACATATGATGCAATTAAGATTGGGCTTGCTTCTCCAGAAAAGATCAGAGAATGGTCAAGAGGCGAAGTAAAGAAACCGGAAACTATTAACTACAGAACTTTAAAACCGGAAAAAGATGGTCTTTTTTGCGAGAAAATCTTTGGACCTAGCAAGGATTGGGAATGTCATTGTGGTAAATATAAGAAGATTCGCTATAAAGGTGTAGTCTGCGATCGTTGTGGTGTTGAAGTTACGAAAGCAAGTGTTCGCCGTGAAAGAATGGGACATATCGAATTAGCGGCTCCAGTTTCCCATATATGGTATTTTAAAGGGATTCCTAGTAGAATGGGTCTTATCTTAGATTTATCTCCTAGAACACTAGAAAAAGTATTATATTTTGCATCTTATATCGTATTAGATAAAGGTGAATCAGATTTACAATATAAACAAGTATTAAATGAAAAAGAATTCCAAGAAGCAAGAGAAAAATACGGCAATCGTTTCCGTGTTGGTATGGGTGCAGAATCCATTCAAGAGCTTTTATCAGGAATTGATTTAGAGAAAGAGTCCGTTGAATTAAAAAGAGGATTAAAAGACTCTACTGGACAGAAGAGAGCTAGAATTATCAAACGTCTTGAGGTAGTAGAAGCGTTTAGAGAATCTGGCAATAAACCTGAGTGGATGATAATGACAGTTGTTCCTGTTATACCACCAGATCTTCGTCCAATGGTTCAATTAGATGGTGGACGTTTTGCAACTTCTGATATGAATGATTTATACAGAAGAATCATCAACCGTAACAACCGTTTAAGAAGATTGTTAGAACTTGGAGCTCCAGATATTATCGTTCGTAATGAAAAGAGAATGCTTCAGGAAGCGGTTGATGCGTTAATTGATAATGGTAGAAGAGGAAGACCTGTTACTGGACCTGGTAACCGCGCTCTTAAATCTTTATCTGATATGCTTAAGGGTAAACAAGGACGTTTCCGTCAGAACTTACTTGGTAAACGTGTTGACTACTCTGGACGTTCTGTTATCGTTGTAGGACCAGAATTAAAGATCTATCAATGTGGTCTTCCGAAAGAAATGGCGATTGAGTTATTTAAACCTTTCGTTATGAAAGAGTTAGTTTCAAAAGGAACTGCTCATAATATAAAATCTGCTAAGAAAATGGTAGAAAGACTTCAGTCTGAAGTTTGGGACGTATTAGAAGAAGTAATCAGAGAACATCCTGTTATGCTTAACCGTGCACCTACTCTTCATAGACTTGGTATTCAGGCGTTTGAACCAACCTTAGTAGAAGGTAAAGCAATTAAACTTCATCCATTGGTATGTACAGCATTTAATGCCGACTTCGATGGTGACCAGATGGCGGTACATTTACCACTTTCTGTAGAAGCACAGGCAGAATGTAGATTCTTATTACTTTCTCCAAACAACTTGTTAAAACCATCCGATGGTGGTCCTGTTGCCGTTCCTTCACAGGATATGGTTCTTGGTATTTACTACTTAACACAGGAAAGACCAGGAGCTTTGGGAGAAGGCAATCACTTCAAGAGTGTAAATGAAGCAATCCTTGCATATGAAAACGGAGCGCTTACTCTTCATACAAGAATTAAAGTTAGAAGACATGGTATCAATCAGAATGGTGAGAAAGAAAGCAGAGTAGTTGAATCTACATTAGGAAGATTCATTTTCAATGAAATCATTAGTCAAGATATGGGATTTGTTGACAGAACTAAGGAAGAAAACTTCTTACTTCTAGAAGTGGATTTCCATGTTGGTAAGAAACAGTTAAAACAAATTCTTGAAAAATGTATTAATACCCATGGAGCTACTAAGACTGCTGAAACACTTGATGCAATCAAATCACTTGGTTATAAATATTCTACAAGAGCTGCCATGACAGTTTCAATTTCTGACATGACAGTGCCAGAAGCAAAGAAAACTATTATTGCGGAAGCAGAAGAGACAGTGGATGAAATTGCGAAAAACTTCCGTCGTGGTTTAATGACCGAAGAAGAAAGATATAAAGCTGTTATAGAAACTTGGAAGGAAGCCGATGATGAGATTACAGAGGCACTTCTTTCAGGTCTTGATAAATATAATAACATTTACATGATGGCTGACTCCGGAGCCCGTGGTTCTGACAAGCAGATTAAACAGCTTGCCGGTATGCGTGGATTGATGGCGGATACATCAGGTAGAACCATCGAACTTCCTATCAAGTCCAACTTCCGTGAAGGACTTGACGTACTGGAATACTTTATCTCCGCCCATGGTGCGAGAAAAGGTCTTTCCGATACAGCACTTCGTACAGCCGATTCAGGATACTTGACTCGTCGTCTAGTAGACGTTTCACAGGATTTAATTATCCGTGAAGTAGATTGTTGTGAAGGAAAAGAAAGTCCTGGTATGTGGATTAAGGCATTTACCGATGGAAGAGAAGTAATTGAAAGCTTACAGGAACGTATAACAGGAAGATACTCCTGCGAGACAATCCTTGATGATAATGGTGAAATGATTGTAAAAGCAAATCATATGATCACACCAAAACGTGCAGCTAGAATCATGAATACAAAAGCCATGATTGAAGCTGGCGATAAAGCTAAAGTAAAAATCCGTAATATTCTTTCTTGTAAATCTCACATTGGTGTGTGTGCAAAATGTTACGGTGCGAACATGGCTACTGGTGAAGCAGTACAGGTTGGTGAAGCAGTTGGTATTATTGCAGCTCAGTCAATCGGTGAACCAGGAACACAGCTTACCATGCGTACATTCCATACAGGTGGTGTAGCTGGTGACGATATCACTCAGGGTCTTCCTCGTGTCGAAGAACTTTTCGAAGCAAGAAAGCCTAAGGGTCTTGCTATCATCGCAGAGTTTGGTGGTATTGTAACCATTAATGATACTAAGAAGAAACGTGAAGTAATTATTACAAATAGCGAAACTGGGGAATCTAAAGCATATTTAATTCCTTATGGATCTAGAATAAAAGTTGCAGAAGGCCAAGTGTTAGAAGCCGGAGATGAGTTAACAGAAGGTAGCGTTAACCCACATGACATCTTGAAGATTAAAGGTGTAAGAGCTGTTCAGGATTATATGATTCAAGAAGTTCAACGTGTTTACCGTTTACAAGGTGTAGAAATTAATGATAAGCATATCGAAGTTATCGTTCGTCAGATGCTTAAGAAGATTCGTATTGAAAATAATGGAGATTCTGAATTCTTACCTGGTACATTAGTTGATACACTTGATTTTGATGATGAAGTGGAAAGATTAGCAAACGACGGAAAAGAAATTCCGGACGGAAAGCAGGTAATGTTAGGTATCACCAAAGCATCCCTTGCAACGAATTCCTTCTTATCAGCAGCGTCCTTCCAGGAAACAACCAAAGTTCTTACAGAAGCTGCAATCAAAGGAAAGATCGATCCATTGATCGGATTAAAAGAAAATGTTATCATTGGTAAGTTAATTCCAGCAGGAACAGGTATGAAGAGATACCGTTCTGTAAAACTTGATAGTGATATCGCTGAAGAATTATTTGTATCAGAAGATTTCGATGACGATGATTCTTTCGATAATGTACTCAATTCCAATGAGGAATTAGATTTCTCAGAAGACGATTTTGTAACTGTCTCAGAAGAATAAATCATAACAAAGATACTATACAGGAACCATTTCATGCCGTTTGGTATGGAGTGGTTCTTTTTTGTCCAATTTCGTGGGTTTTACATGATCTTAAACTATGATTTATTTATACTTTACATATTACCAGTACATTGAATACAGGTAAAAATGGACAAACATACCAGTTCGTAGGAGGAATCAATCAGTATGGAACACGAATTAGATAAAATTATAAGAAACCAGCAGATTAAAACAGTTTTTCAACCAATCATATCACTTCGTGACGGAAGTGTATTGGGTCATGAAGCATTAAGTCGTATCAATTGTGAAACAAGAATTAGTGATACGGAGAAATTGTTCCAGCTAGCCAGTCAATTTAATCGTTTATGGGATTTAGAGTTGGTATGTAGAAAGAAATCATTAGAAACTGCGTACTATTATATGAAACCACCATATGATAAAAAGTTATTTATCAATGTAAATCCGTTAGTAATACATGACAAGAAGTTTAGAGAAGGATTTACAAAGGAATACTTAAATACTTATGGTATTTCTCCTGAAAAAATAGTCTTCGAAATTACAGAACGGAATGCAGTCAAAGATATGCAAAGTTTCCAAGGTGTTATTGAGCATTATAAGGAACAACGGTATGAGATAGCCATTGATGATGCTGGTGCCGGATATTCTGGGCTTAATCTTATAAGTGATATCTGTCCACACTATATAAAATTAGACATGAAATTAATACGTAATATTAATAAAGACAGTATTAAGTACGCCTTAGTAAAAAGTATGATTGAATTATCAGATATCACGAAGATTTCAATTATTGCAGAAGGAATCGAAACAGAAGAAGAATTGGCTTCGTTAGTAAATCTTGGTGTACAATATGGACAAGGTTATTTTATACAAAGGCCACAAGAAGAGATTTTACCGATCAATACCCAGGTTATTCACTTATTAAAAGATTTTAATCGAAAAAAGAATCATGTATACGGTGAGCAAATGGATCGGGTTTATATTGATCATATATGCAAAAAAGGAACGGTGATTTCTCCGTGTAAACAAGTTGAGCAGGTATTTGATATGTTTAAAGACCAAGATGATCTGTATGGATTATGTATTGTACGGGAAGACAAAGTACTAGGTATCATAACTCGGGAAAAGTTAATGCTTAAGTTAAGTGGAAGATATGGGTTCAGTCTGAATCAAAAAAAAGAAGTGACCGCAATTATGGATAATGATTATCTGGAAGTAGATTATAAAACACCTATCAGCGCCGTATCGTATGTGGCCATGGAACGTCCTAATAATAAACTGTATGATTTTATCGTCGTGACAAAAGAAGGAAAGTATCATGGCATAGTCACAGTGAAAGATATTTTACAGAAGGCCATGGAGATTGATATTGCTAATGCAAAACTTCAAAGCCCCTTGACAGGAATGCCAGGCAATGCAGTAATAGAACAAGAAATTATCCGCTGTATTGCGGACAAACCAGAGTATAGTATTCTATATTTGGATTTGGATAATTTTAAAGCATATAATGATGTTTATGGATTTGAAAAAGGAGACTTGATTATAAAGTGCCTTGCCAAAACCATTAAAGAGTGCGTGGGAAAACATAGTTTTGCTGGACATATTGGTGGTGATGATTTTGTTATTATACTATCGAACTATAACTATAATTTTGTTGGTGAGCGTATCATCACGATGTTTTCTGAGAAAGTATATCATTATTATAACGAAGCAGATAGAAAGAATGGGTATATATCCACCATCAACCGTCATGGAATAGTAGAACAGTTTCCATTAATATCATTAACAGTTGCAGTGGTAACCAATGAGAATCAATGTTACGAGAACTTATATCAATTAACAGAAAAACTTGCAAAAGTAAAGAAAAAAGGGAAACAAGTCGAAGGAAATTCCATTTATTATGAAACTTTAGAAGTCACTACTTTCCTAGAGAAATAGTCCTTGACAAGAAATATAAACTAAGATACAATATATAAGCGTGTATTTTGCACGTTTATTATGTGCGTTTGCACCCAACAACCAAACACGATAATTATTATAACCACAGGAGGTGAAAATTAATGCCAACTTTTAACCAATTAGTAAGAAAAGGAAGAAAGACAATTGAAAAGAAATCTACTTCTCCAGCGCTTCAGAAGAGCTTTAACTCTTTAAGCAAGAGATCTGTTGATGCTTCATCACCACAGAAGAGAGGTGTGTGTACAGCTGTTAGAACTGCTACACCTAAGAAACCTAACTCAGCGCTTAGAAAGATTGCCAGAGTTCGTCTTTCAAACGGAATCGAAGTTACAAGCTATATCCCAGGTGAGGGACATAACTTACAGGAACATAGCGTTGTTCTTATCAGAGGTGGTAGGGTAAAAGATTTACCAGGTACTAGATACCACATCGTTAGAGGTACACTTGATACTGCAGGTGTAGCGAAGAGAAGACAAGCTCGTTCTAAATACGGAGCTAAGAGACCTAAAGACGCTAAATAATTAGAAAAATTTTAGCAATTGTTGAATTTCACTAATTCAAAAAAGTGCCGGATTAATTTTTACTTTTGAATCCTGTAGGTTGTGCGGGAATAGTTTAAAAATAGATATTAGCCTGGTGCGAACACAGAATTATTGTGAGTACCCAAGAATCAAATGAGATTATAAGGGAAAGACTTTATAATCCAGTATTCTATTAAGGAGGGAAGTAACGTGCCACGTAAAGGACATATTCAAAAAAGAGACGTATTAGCAGATCCACTTTACAGAAACAAGGTTGTGACTAAACTTATCAATAACATTATGTTAGATGGTAAGAAAGGTGTTGCACAGAAGATCGTATACGGAGCATTTGAAAAAGTAGCAGAGAAGACTGGTAAAGAAGCAGTTGAAGTTTTCGAAGAAGCTATGAATAACATTATGCCAGTTCTTGAAGTAAAAGCAAGACGTATCGGTGGAGCAACATACCAGGTACCTATCGAAGTTAGACCAGATAGAAGACAGGCGTTAGCACTTCGTTGGATTACTCTTTATTCTCGTAAAAGAGGAGAAAAGACTCAAGAAGATAGATTAGCTAATGAAATCCTAGATGCAGCAAATAATACTGGAGCATCTGTAAAGAAAAAAGAAGATATGCACAAAATGGCAGAAGCAAACAAGGCATTCGCTCATTACCGTTGGTAATAGGTTGTCGTTGGTATTGTACTAACGATAACTTGCAAGTGGCTTAGTAAGTTTTTGCACAGTAACCATGTATATATGAAAATAAGGAGGAAATATCCTTGGCTGGAAGAGAATATCCGTTAGAGCAAACTAGAAACATCGGTATTATGGCTCATATTGATGCTGGTAAAACAACATTAACTGAGCGTATCTTATTCTATACTGGTGTTAACTATAAAATCGGTGATACTCATGAAGGTACTGCAACCATGGACTGGATGGAGCAGGAACAAGAAAGAGGTATCACAATCACATCAGCCGCAACAACTTGCCACTGGACATTACAGGAACGTGCTGAAAAGAAACCTGGTAACCTAGAGCATCGTATTAATATTATTGATACTCCTGGTCACGTTGACTTTACTGTAGAAGTAGAGCGTTCATTACGTGTACTTGACGGTGCAGTAGGTGTATTCTGTGCAAAGGGTGGAGTTGAGCCTCAGTCAGAAAACGTATGGCGTCAAGCTGATACCTACAACGTACCAAGAATGGCATTCATCAATAAGATGGATATCCTAGGTGCAGATTTCTATAATGCAGTTGATATGATTAAAAAGAGATTAGGAAAAAATGCAGTTCCTCTTCAATTACCAATTGGTAAAGAAGATGATTTCAAAGGTATTATTGACCTATTCGAAATGCAAGCTTATCTTTATAATGATGATAAGGGTGAAGACATTAGTGTTGTTGAGATCCCAGAAGACATGAAAGATGAAGCTGAATTATACAGAGCTGAAATGATCGAAAAAATCTGTGAAACAGATGATGAGCTTATGATGATGTATTTAGAAGGTGAAGAACCTTCTATGGAAGAGTTAAAAGCTGCTTTAAGACGAGCAACTTGTAACGTATCCATCATTCCTGTTTGCTGTGGTTCAGCATACAGAAATAAAGGTGTTCAGAAACTTCTTGATGCTGTACTTGAATACATGCCAGCTCCAACTGACATTCCTTCTATCAAGGGTGTTGATTTGGATGGTAATGAAATCGAAAGACATTCATCAGATGAAGAACCTTTCTCAGCATTAGCATTTAAGATTATGGCTGACCCATTTGTTGGTAAGCTAGCATTCTTCCGTGTGTACTCAGGATCAATCAATTCAGGATCTTACGTTTTAAATGCAACAAAAGGTAAAAAAGAACGTGTTGGTCGTATCCTTCAGATGCATGCCAACAAGAGAGAAGAACTTGATAAAGTATATTCTGGAGATATCGCAGCTGCAGTTGGATTTAAATTCACTACAACTGGTGATACAATCTGTGATGAACAGCACCCAGTTATTCTTGAATCAATGGAATTCCCAGAACCAGTTATCGACGTAGCGATCGAGCCTAAGACAAAAGCAAGTCAAGGTAAGATGGGTGAAGCGTTAGCTAAACTTGCAGAAGAAGATCCAACATTCCGTGCTCATACAGATCAGGAAACTGGTCAGACAATTATCTCAGGTATGGGTGAGCTTCATCTTGAAATCATCGTAGATAGACTTTTACGTGAGTTTAAGGTAGAAGCAAATGTAGGTGCTCCTCAGGTTGCTTACAAAGAAACATTCACAAAAACTGTTGAAGTTGATAGTAAGTATGCAAAACAGTCTGGTGGACGTGGTCAGTACGGACACTGTAAGGTTAAATTTGCTCCAATGGATGCAAATGCAGAAGAACTATTCAAATTCGATTCTACCGTTGTTGGTGGTGCTATTCCTAGAGAATATATCCCAGCAGTTGGTGAAGGTATTGAAGAAGCTTCTAAAGCAGGTATCCTTGGTGGATTCCCAGTACTTGGTGTTCACGCTACTGTATATGATGGTTCTTACCATGAAGTCGATTCATCTGAAATGGCATTCCACATTGCAGGTTCTATGGCATTCAAGGAAGCTATGCAAAAGGCAGGAGCAGTATTACTTGAGCCTATCATGAGAGTAGAAGTTACTACTCCTGAAGATTACATGGGTGATGTTATCGGTGATATTAACTCTCGTCGTGGACGTATTGAAGGTATGGAAGACATCGGTGGCGGTAAGATGATCAGAGGATTCGTTCCATTGTCAGAAATGTTTGGATACTCTACAGATCTTCGTTCAAGAACTCAAGGTCGTGGTAACTACTCTATGTTCTTCGAGAAATATGAGCCAGTTCCAAAATCAGTTCAAGAAAAAGTACTTTCTGCTAGAAATGGTAAGTAAGATTTTACCACTGAAATTATATAATATGCTTGAAAAATTTTCTATAATGAAATATAATTAGGCATATACGGCATGGCCTTGGAATCAAGGCTTTGCATATAAGAAAATAAAAATAATCCCCAATAGAGGGGAAGACCCCTTAGTGGGAGAATGCCTAGTATAAGGCTAATAAAGGAGGACGTTTTAAAATGGCTAAAGCTAAATTTGAGAGAAACAAACCACATTGTAATATCGGAACCATTGGTCACGTTGACCATGGTAAAACAACTTTAACTGCTGCAATCACTAAGACTCTTAACGCTAGATTAGGAACTGGTGAAGCTATTGCCTTCGATCAGATCGATAAGGCTCCAGAAGAAAGAGAAAGAGGTATCACTATCTCTACAGCTCACGTTGAGTATGAATCAACTAAGAGACATTATGCTCACGTTGACTGCCCAGGCCATGCCGATTATGTAAAGAATATGATCACTGGTGCTGCTCAGATGGACGGTGCTATCCTTGTTGTTGCTGCTACTGACGGTGTTATGGCTCAGACTAAAGAGCATATCTTACTTTCTCGTCAGGTAGGTGTTCCTTACATCGTTGTATTCATGAACAAATGTGATATGGTAGATGATGAAGAACTTCTTGAATTAGTAGAAATGGAAATCAGAGACTTATTAAGTGAGTATGAATTCCCAGGAGATGATACTCCAATCATCAAAGGTTCAGCTCTTAAAGCACTTGAAGATCCTTCAAGTGAATGGGGTGATAAAATCCTTGAATTATTTGAAGCAGTAGATAGCTGGATTCCAGATCCAATTCGTGCTACTGATCAACCTTTCTTAATGCCAATCGAAGACGTATTTTCAATCACAGGACGTGGTACTGTTGCTACAGGCCGTGTTGAACGTGGTATTCTTCATGTTTCTGAAGAAGTTGAAATCGTTGGTGTTAAAGAAGAAGTTCGTAAAGTAGTTGTAACTGGTATCGAAATGTTCCGTAAACTTCTTGATGAAGCACAAGCTGGTGATAACATCGGTGCACTTCTTCGTGGTGTTCAAAGAACTGAAATCGAAAGAGGTCAGGTTCTTACTAAACCAGGCGCAATTAAATGCCACAAGAAATTTACTGCACAGGTTTATGTATTAACAAAAGATGAAGGTGGACGTCATACTCCTTTCTTCAATAACTATAGACCACAGTTTTACTTCAGAACAACTGACGTAACTGGTGTTTGTAACTTACCTGCAGGCGTTGAAATGTGTATGCCTGGAGATAATATCGAAATGACTATCGAATTAATTCACCCAATCGCTATGGATCAAGGTTTAACTTTCGCGATCCGTGAAGGTGGACGTACAGTTGGTTCAGGCCGTGTAGCTACTATTATTGAGTAAACTGCGCGCCAGCAATGAGCAGTGCAAATGAATAAATAGAAAGAGATCCAGAAGAGTGCTCGCATTCTTCTGGATCTCTTTCTATTTATTCATTTATAGGGCGAAGCCCGCGTCGAGCGAAGTGAGTCGCACAGCCGCGTAAACCATTCGACAACAACACACCCACCTTTTCCCCACTTGCCATTTCCTTAAAAAAAGTATATCATTACCATGAGGTGAAAAAACAATGAAATCAATCATAACACATATTGCACTTTACGCAACTGACATCGAAAAAACAAAAGATTATTACACAAAATACTTTGACGGAATCAGCAATAACAAATATATCAACTCCAAAGGCTTTTCCAGCTACTTTATAACGTTTGACTCAAACGTACGTCTAGAAATAATGGCACATGCAGAATTAGAAACAAGAGAACCAAAGGACAAAGTAAATGGTTGGAATCACATAGCATTTTCAGTTGGAAGTAAAGAAAATGTTATGGAACTTACTGACGCCATTATAGCAGATGGGTACCAATTATTAAGCCCTCCAAGAGAAACAGGAGATGGATATTTTGAAAGTTGCGTTTCTGATCCAGATGGAAATAGAGTAGAAATCACAGAATAATTAGCACAAGATGAACTAAACATATAAATCTAAATGAAATAAATATGAAGTAATTAAGTTAAAAATAGGTTGACATTTGTAGAAAAATATAATAATATGCTAATATAAATAATAGTGTGTAACTGTTCGGCAGGCATTAACAATCACATTGGTAAAGAAATTTATCAACGTTTGTTAGTGCTTTTTTTATTGTCGTATTATATGTGCATACTATAATTCAGACATTCCCGGGATAAAGATGGCATGGCGCACAATTGTTAATCGCTATTATTAAGAAAAAGAAAGGGATACTAAATTATGAAAGACAAATTTTTTGGAGTTCTTCAAAGGGTAGGACGTTCATTTATGCTTCCAGTAGCAGTGTTACCAATTGCAGGTATTTTGCTTGGTATCGGAAGTTCATTTACCAATACAACCACGTTAGAAACTTATGGCCTTATGAATGTAATGGGGCCTGGCACCATACTGTATAACATTTTAACTGTTATGAACCAATGCGGTGGTGTTATTTTTGCTAACTTACCACTGATCTTTGCTGTGGGTGTTGCTATCGGTATGGCTAAGAAAGATAAGGAAGTTGCAGCACTTTCTGCAGCAATTGCCTTTTTAGTAATGCATTCTGCTATAAGCGCCATGATTGAAATCAATGGTGGTACCGAAAGGATGATTGAAGGAGCAACGGGAAGTGTACTAGGTATTACAACTTTACAGATGGGTGCCTTTGGTGGTGTAATCGTTGGTCTTGGAGTTGCAGCATTACACAATAGATTCTATAAGATTGAACTTCCACAGGCATTATCTTTCTTTGGTGGAAATCGTTTTGTTCCAATTATTAGCACGATTACTTATTTATTTGTTGGTATTGCTATGTTCTATGTGTGGCAGCCAATTCAAGGTGGTATTTATGCATTAGGATCCTTTGTTGAAGGTTCAGGGTATCTTGGAACATTCCTATATGGATTCATTAAGAGGATGTTAATTCCATTTGGTTTACATCATGTATTTTATATGCCGTTTTGGCAGACTGCAGTTGGTGGAACGTTGGATGTAGCTGGACAGACCATTGCAGGTGCACAGAATATTTTCTTTGCTCAATTAGCAGATCCAGCAACTACTCACTTTTCAGTTTCTGCAACTAGATTCTTCTCAGGTGAATTTATTGTTATGATATTTGGACTACCAGGAGCGTCTCTTGCAATGTACAAATATGCGAAACTATCTAAGAAAAAAGAAGTAAAAGGACTTTTATTTTCAGCAGCATTAACATCTATCTTAACAGGTATTACAGAACCAATTGAATTTTCTTTCTTGTTTGTTGCACCAATCTTATTTGGTGTCCATGCAGTAATTACAGGTATGGCATATGCGATTGCACATTTATTAAATATTGGTGTAGGTTTAACATTCTCAGGTGGATTTATTGATTTATTTATGTTTGGTATCTTACAGGGTAATGATAAGACAAGTTGGTTATGGATTATTCCAGCAGGTATCGTGTATTTCGTAGTATATTATTTAATCTTCTCATTCTTAATTAGTAAATTGAACTTAAAGACGCCTGGTCGTGAAGAAGATGATGAAGAAACTAAATTATATACACGTGCCGATTACAATGATAAGAAGGCGAGTCAGGAAACTGATCAGTCCAAAGTAATTGCAGATGCATTAGGCGGAAAAGCAAACATTAGTGACTTGGATTGTTGTGCAACGCGATTACGTGTTACGGTTAAAAAAGCCGAGCTTGTAAATGAAGCTGTATTAAAAACAACTGGTGCACATGGAGTTGTGAAAAGAGGACAGGCAATTCAGATAATATATGGTCCAAAAGTAAACATTGTAAAAGTTAATTTAGAAGATTATTTAGAAAAAGCTCCAAATGAGTTTAGCGATCTATCTGATGCTACGTCCTCCTTACTTCCACAAGATCAAAATAAGGACAACCAGGCTAATGTAGGAAAGCTAGTAAAATCTATCGTAATAGGAAGTCCTATGAAAGGGAACACTGTAACAATGGAACAAATCCCAGATGAAGGATTTGCAGCTAGAATGATGGGCGATGGTGCTGCTATTGACCCAATAGATGGTCAGGTTGTAGCACCGGCAGATGGTAAAATTTCATTTGTATTTCCATCCAAGCATGCAGTTGGTATGGTAACAGACGAGGGAGTAGAATTATTGATTCATGTTGGAATTGATACAGTAGATTTGAATGGTCAAGGATTTGAAGCGTTTGTAAAAGATGATGATCAAGTTAAGAAGGGCGACCTATTACTAAAGGTTGACGTTGATGCGGTAAGACCAAAAGTTCCATCTTTGGTATCCCCTATTTTAATTACCGAGATGTCTGAAAATCAAAAGATTCGTGTTATTGCAAATGGTGTAGTGAACGCTGGTGATGACTTGTACTCCCTGGATATTTACGAGTAAAATTTTTTATGATAAAATGATACTTATAAAAAGGAGGGATTCAAATGTATAGAGCAATTAAAGCACTCAATAATAATTGTGTTCTGGCAGAATCACTAGACAGCCGTAATGAAGTTATATTGCTTGGAAAAGGAATTGGCTTTGGTAAAAAGGTAAGTGAGCGATTCGATCTTCAAGAAGGTACTAAAGTTTATAGCTTACAAGCAGGAAGTCGCAGTGGTAATCCAATTGCTTTAGCAAAATCAATTGACTCCCTATATTTCGAGATTACAAATCAAATATTAATAGAGGCAGAGGCAAGACTTGGGGATATCGACAGTGGTATCCTATTGCCACTGGCGGATCACATTGCCTTTGCTGTAAAGCGTATTAAGGAACAAGGATCAATTCAGAACCCGCTTACCGATGAAATAAAGTTATTGTTTGAGGAAGAATACAAAGTTGCTCTTTTCGCAAGGAAAGTAATCTACGGGTTTACAGGTGTTAAGATTAACGATGATGAGGCGGGGTATATTACCATACACTTGCATACAGCGATAGATAAAAATAAAAAAGTGAATGTTATGAATATGGCACAAATTGTTCATGAATGTATTCGTATTGTTGAAGAACGTAGAAATATATCTATTTCAAAAGAGTCTTTAGCCTATAATAGGTTACTGAGTCACATGAAGTATATGATTATGAGGATGCAAAAAGATGAACGAATTAAATTAGATGTGAATAAATACATGGTTAAAGAAATGCCATCAACATTTCAGCTTGCAGAAGAATTATGTAACAAAGTTGCCGAAGAAATAAAAAGCAAAGTTTACCCAGAAGAAATAGGATATCTTGCAATGCATATAGAACGGGTATGTACTATTTAATTGAGCCGATTGAAAAGGCAGAAAAGGAGTTAATATGAAATCATTTCAATATATTATTACAGATGAAGTAGGTATACATGCTAGACCAGCTGGACTTTTAGTGAGAGCAGCGAAAGAAGTTGCTTCTAATGTAACCATAACTTGTAATGGGAAAAGTGCTGATGTGAAAAAGTTAATGATGCTTATGAGCCTTGGTGTGAAACAAGGAGCTGAAGTAACAGTAACAGTAGAAGGGGAAGACGAAGATTCTGCTTGTGTAGCATTGGAACAATTTTTCAAAGAGAACTTGTAGAGACGGATTAAGCCGCAGTCTTTTACAGATTGCGGCTTTCAGTTTTCAAAGGAGTGTTTTATATGGAACAATTTACCGGAAAATCAATATTCAAAGGGATTACAATCGGAAAAATTTTATTTTATAGCAAAGGCGAAGAGACGGTGAAACGATATAAGATCGATCAGGCTGATGCTGAAATCGCAAGGTACGAAGAAGCAAAAGAAAATGCAATGTTACAGTTAAAGCAATTATATGAGAAGGCAGTAATTGAAGTAGGCGAAACCAATGCTGCCATTTTTGAAGTGCACGCAATGATGCTAGAAGATGATGACTATAATGACTCTGTCCATAATATTATTACCACACAGTTGGTAAATGCAGAGTATGCAGTTGCTACAACAGGTGATAATTTCAGTGCTATTTTTGAAGAAATGGAAGATGAGTACTTTAAGGCTAGATCAGTGGATATCAAGGATATTTCAGAAAGATTAGTAAACATACTGTCTGGAAAAACGCAAAATAACAATTTGGATGAGCCAGTTATAGTTGTAGCTAAAGACTTAGCTCCAAGCGAAACGGTACAGATGGATAAGGACAAGTTTCTAGCATTTGTAACTGAGCTTGGATCAGCAAATTCCCATACAGCAATTCTTGCTCGAACAATGAACATTCCTGCGCTAATTGGAATTGCACCAAGAGAAGAATGGAATGGAAAAATGGCTGTGGTTGATGGTCATAATGGTATGCTTTATATCGAACCAGATGAGATAACCATGGACAAAATGCTTGAGTTAAAGAAACAGGATGAGAATCAAAGAGAGTTACTTCAGACGCTGAAAGGGAAAGAGGACGTTACCTTAGATGGAAAGCACATTAAGTTGTATGCGAACATTGGTGCGGTAAAAGATGTAGCTAATGTATTACAGAATGATGGTAATGGTATTGGGTTATTCCGAAGCGAATTTCTTTATCTAGAGACAAATGATTACCCGACGGAAGAACAGCAATTTCAAGCATATCGTACAGTTGCTGAGAATATGGGCGGTAAGAAAGTAGTGATTCGTACCCTGGACATTGGAGCAGACAAACAGGTTGATTATTTTGACATGGAGCAAGAAGAGAATCCAGCGATGGGATATCGTGCCATTCGAATCTGTTTAGATCGAGTGGAAGTATTTAAGACTCAGCTACGTGCAATCTTACGTGCTAGTAACTATGGACAGATTTCAATTATGTTCCCAATGATTATTTCTGTTGATGAAGTGAAGAGAATTAAAGAAATTGTGGAACAGGTAAAAGCAGAATTAAAAGAGCAAGATATTCCTTACAAGGACGTGGAACTTGGTATAATGATTGAGACTCCAGCAGCAGTTATGATTAGTGATCTGTTGGCCAAAGAAGTTGATTTCTTTAGCATTGGAACCAACGACTTGACTCAATATACACTGGCAATCGATCGTCAAAATGCAAAATTAGATCATATTTATGATGCACATCATCCTGCTGTGCTTCGTATGATTAAGCAAACTATTGAGAATGGTCATGCAGGAGGTGCATGGGTAGGAATCTGTGGTGAATTAGGTGCGGATATATCATTAACCAAAGAGTTCTTGAAAATGGGTATTGATGAATTATCGGTATCGCCATCTCTTATATTACCTATTCGTAAGTTGATTAGAGAGACGAATCTCTCTTTGTTATAGTGAATTATATTTTGATTTTTATATCAATTGGTATGTGTAGCGCATGTCAATATATTATATAGTAGTAGGTTATTGTACAATTATCATGCATCTATAGAAACCTCCATAAATGTCTGTTAGGACGATGGACTTTTGATTAAGAGGTTTCTTATAGATGCTTTTTGTTTATATTGCCGTTTATTAATTCATTTACGAGGTGAAGACTGTGACCAAGTAGTATCAGAGTGTATTGTCTTCACCTATTTTACACTTTATTTTATGAGATGCCAACGCCTGCACTAGCATAACCGATGATATTTGTTGCAATTCCGTTTCCTGATACAACAGAAGCAGAAAATATGAGTAACAGTCTGGATCCTGCAGTTACTGGAATGGAAAGACCAGTAGCCGTTCCGCTCACTCTATCACCAATGGATATAACACCAGTTAGATTTGGTGCAAGGTTAACCAATGCTCCAGGTACAGCGGTAAAAGTATTACTTGATGATGTACCTCTGTACAGCTGAGCTCTAATCTGAATTGCAGAAGTGCCTAAATTAATACTTAAAGTTGAGCTAAAGAATGCGGACATTGAAGTAATAGTTCCATCACGTGGCATAGTAAATGCAAAATTGGGAATGGTAGTTGCATTAATTGCACCATTTACGATCTGAATGCCCGTTGCCGAATTTCCAAAACCAACAGCACCTGTTGTACCTACTAATCCACCAAGAATAGTAGTTAAAGTAATTACATTACCGGAAGCATAAGGGATTATAGCGGCAGCACCCGGAGTTCCTGGAGTTCCTTGAGGACCTTGAGGACCTTGAGGACCGGCAGGACCTTGAGGACCAGCGGAACCTTGAGGACCAGCGGAACCTTGAGGACCAGCAACACCTTGAGGACCGGCAGGACCTTGGAGACCTGTTTCACCCTGAGGGCCAGCAGGACCCACTGGACCAGCTACACCTTGAGGACCGATGGAACCCTGAAGGCCGGCAGGACCTTGAGGACCTTGTGGGCCTTGAAGTCCCTGCGCACCCGTTTCACCTGTCTCACCTTGAGGACCTAGAGGACCTTGAGGACCTTGGGGGCCTTGTAGACCGGCTTCACCTTGAGGACCTAGAGGACCTACGGGGCCTTGAGGACCGGCAGGACCCTGAGCACCAGTGGCACCTGTCTCGCCCTGAGGACCTAGAGGGCCGGCAGGACCTTGTAAACCAGTAGCACCTGTTTCGCCCTGAGGACCTTGAGGGCCGGCAGGACCCTGTAGACCAGTAGCACCTGTCTCGCCCTGAGGACCAGCAGCGCCAACGGAACCTTGAGGACCAGCAGGGCCTTGAGGACCTTGGGATCCGGTTGCGCCTGTAGCACCAGTAGCACCCGTTTCGCCTTGAGGACCAGTGGCACCTGTTTCGCCTTGAGGTCCAGTGGCACCTGTTATACCTTGAGGACCAGTAGCACCTGTTTCACCCTGGGGACCTTGAGGTCCCTGAGGTCCTGGACATCCTTGAGGTCCCGGAGGTCCTGGATGTCCTTGAGGTCCCTGAGGTCCCGGACATCCTTGAGGTCCCTGAGGTCCCGGAGGTCCTGGAGGACAAGGGTGACAAGGAGGTTTACATGGATCAGGTTTACATGGATCAGGTTTACATGGATCGGGTTTGCAGTGATCAGGCTTACAGGGATCAGGCTTGCATGGATCGGGCTTGCATGGATCAGGTCTGTAAGGATCAGGCCTGTAGGGATCAGGTCTGTAGGGATCAGGTCTGTAAGGATCAGGATTGTTGCCATCCGGTCTTCCGGAATTCCATGGATCGTAATAATTTGTTGCTTTTACATCAGTTCTATCTTGATTATCCGTATGAGAGTTATTTTTTTGAAAATGCCTATTATTCATATCAAGACTCCTTTTCAATGAAATTGGATTTATTAATCCTACATTATAATACGACAAAAACTTTTATTTGTTCCTTGTTTTCTTTCATATTCGACGAGTTTAATAAAATTATGTGTTTAAAATATAGTATTAGACATAAAGAACCCTTTACGCTTACAGAATAACTGCTTATGATGGTACTAAATATGTAAATCTGAAGGTGAACAGATTAATGTAAATATATAGATATTTGTATGCATAAAAAAACAACTTGATTTCATAATTAGTAAGGGTTATTTTAATAACAGTATGGTATTATAATAATTGACAGAAAAGTTATTATTTGGACACAATTTAGAAGGAGAGAATTTATGCCAAGTTTAATATTAGAAGGTGGTACGTTTCGACCAATCTTTAGTTGTGGAATCATGGATGCACTTTTGGAGCATGATGTCATGTTTCCATATTGCATTGGTGTATCAGCAGGTATTGCAGACGGAAGTTCCTATATATCCAAACAAAGGGGAAGAAATCTTGATATTGCAATGAAGTATCGAAATGATAAACGCTATATAGGACCCTCTAATTATCGCAAGTGTAGAAGTTTATTTGGTTTGGATTTTGTATTTGGAGAACTTCCTAAAAAGTTGGTGCCTTTTGACTGGGACACTTATAGAAAGTATGATGGAAGATTTCTTGTAGGTGTATCCAATGCATTTACAGGAGAAATTGAATATAAAGATGGGAAAGATATGGATGAAAATTTTATGATGCTTCGTGCAACCTGCGCACTTCCATTGTTTTTTCCATCCATCGAATTAGACGGACAAAGATATTATGATGGTGGGTTGTGTGATCCTATTCCGGTTCGTAAAGCCATTGATGATGGAAATGAGAAACATTTGATTATATTAACTAGACCACAAGGTTATGTTAAAACTTTAGGTAGATCCAATCGTATAACAGCCAAGTTGCTACGTAAAAGGTATCCCAAATTAGAACATATTCTTCTTACCAGACATGAAGAATATAATAATACAGTGAAATTTTGTGAGGAATTGGAGAAGGAAGGTAAGGCTATTATATTAAGACCGAAGGCACCAATTGATAGTTTTGAGAAGGATACTAATAAATTAAAACAGGCATATGAGGAAGGTTATCAGTTGGCAATGGCAAAGATGGAAGAAATTAAAAGGTTATTCTTAAATTAACACGAAATTGGGGTGATGGAATGTTAAAGGTATTTTTAGTGGAAGATGAGGTTATTGTAAGGGAAGGTATTAAGAATAATATGAATTGGGAAGAGAATGGTTTTATATTCTGTGGTGAGGCAAGTGATGGAGAGCTTGCATATCCGCAGATACAAAAACTATGTCCTGATATCATTATCACAGATATTAAAATGCCATTTATGGATGGCTTAGAATTAAGCAGACTTGTGAAGAAAGAAATGCCTTTGGTTAAAATAATTATACTGAGTGGATATGATGATTTTGCGTATGCCAAAGAAGCAATCAGTATTGGAATAACAGATTATTTATTAAAGCCCATTGCTGGGGCTGAATTACTTAAGGCTGTTAGGGCAGTCGGAGATACCATTCTATCCGAGCAAGAGGAACGAAAAAAGTTAGAACAGATAAAACAAGATGTTGTGATGAAAGAGGATTTAGAACGAAGAGACTTTTTCAGCCATATCATAAACTTAGACATGCCTGTTTCTAAATTATTAGAAAAAGGGAAAAGACTTCAGATTGATTTAAGTGCGCCTGTGTATAATGTGGTTCTATTTAAGATTTGGAAACAGAATGGAGCTTCTGATGAAATTGAAGAATATTCCGCTGAAGTAATTGAAATTGAACAAAAGATTCGAAATCTGATCCATGGGAAACATAATATTATTTCATTTGTCCAAGTAATTGATGGTTCTATTTACTTAATAAAGGGTAATGATAAAAATGAAGTGGAAAATATTATAAAAAGTTATTTGGATCAGTTTAGTTCAATTATCAGTGGTTATGATAATATCCATTATTTTGGTGGAGTAGGGCAACGAGTAGAGCGGTTAAGAGAGATTACACTTTCTTTTAACAAAGCCAATAAAGCTTTTGCCTATCGCTATATTTTTGAACCAGATCAGATCATTAGACATGATACCATAAGAGATTATCGTATGAATAATGATCCTGAGATTAGTTTGAAATCTATTGATATGGGTAAATTAAATAAAAAATTAATTGAAGGTTTCTTGCGAAAAGGTTTAAAGAATGAAGTTTCATACTTTATAGATGATTATACTCATAGCCTTGGTGCAGAGAATATTGATTCTTATCTTTTCCGCCAATATATTGCTATGGATATTTATTTTAGTACGGCTGCATTTGTGGAGCAGTTAGGTTACAGTGCTGATGTTATTATGGAGGTTTGCGGTGATATCAGCCAATTTACTGCTGGTTTATCCTCTGTAATTGAAACCAAAGAATATCTAGCCAAGTTATTAAGTGAAGCCATTGTTTTAAGAGATGCTGTATCGCTAAAGAAGTATAATATATTATTAGAAAAAGCGAAGGAATATATTGAGATACATTATGTAGATGAGGATATTTCTCTGAATGCGGTGGCTGCTAGTGTAAATGTCAGTCCCAGTCATTTTAGTATGATTTTTAGTCAAGAGATTGGTCAGACATTTATCGAATACTTAACCAGAATTCGAATGGAAAAAGCAATGGAGTTATTAAGATGTACGGATATGAAAACCTCACAAGTAGGTTATGAAGTGGGCTATAAGGATTCACATTATTTTAGCTATCTATTTAAGAAGAATTTAGGTATTACACCGAAAGAGTACCGTCAAAGTAATCTGAAAAGATAGGAGGATACATGTGAGATCAGAATTTAATCTAAAGAAGACACTTAACTTAAAAAAGAAATTGCAACTAACTATTTTACTTACTACGGTTCCACTTATGTTGCTATCTATCTTTTTGCTTTACCAGATGCGAACTTACAGTAGTGATTATAATAAAATAGTAAAAAATATTACAGCTGCCAATCAGATTAACATTGATTTTAAAAAGAAAATTGATGACAAGATGTATTACATAATTATCGGAAATACAAGTTTTGAAGAAGAAAAGCCATATGATGACCTTGATATGGCTTTTAAAATTACGGACACATTAACGAAGAATACCAGTGTTCATGAAAATGTTAGAAGACTAAAGAGTATTCAGAGAAATATTAAAGTTTTAAGAAAACATATAGGCAGGGTAGAAGAAAATCTGGTGTCCGAATCGGTTATATATCCAGGCGAACGAATTAGCCATGACATTGCACATAGCAATATAGAAAATGGAGTGTTAGAAGAACCAAGTGTAACCGATGCTAACTTAAGTATATTCGAAAATGACATTCAAATTCTATCTACCTTGATTAAGGAAGGAATACAAGAATACATATATTATGAAAGCCAAGCCATGGAGACAGTACGTGCAAATATAGATCAAAACAGCCAGACAACGATACGTATCAGTATCATTGCATTCGCGATCATTGTGTTATTTGCGTTTATGGCTATCCTTGCCATTACGGAAAGTATTGCCAAACCAGTTCGGCATTTATGTGATATTACGAACCAGGTAGCAAAAGGTAATCTGGATGCCAGAGTAGAAAAGGTTGAGAATACAACAGAAGAGATTGGCATTCTAAATGAAAGTTTGAACTATATGATTGAGAAGATCGGTAGCTTAATCACAGATGTGAAAACAGAACAACTAAATCTTAGAGTAACGGAATTAAAGTTATTACAAGCACAGATTAACCCTCATTTCTTATATAATACATTGGACACTATCATATGGCTGGCAGAATCGGGAGATAAACAAGCGGTGGTTGATATGGTTTCTGCACTGTCTAACTTTTTCAGAACCAGTCTTAGCAATGGACAAGACAGAGTTACATTAGAGTCGGAGGAAATGCATATAAGAAGTTATCTTCAGATTCAACAAGTTAGGTATCAAGATATTTTAGAATATGAGATAGATATTCCAGAAGAATTAAGGCATTATGACATGTTAAAGTTGACGTTGCAGCCGATTGTCGAAAATGCATTATACCATGGAATTAAGAATAAACGAGGAAAAGGAAGAATTACCATTCGTGCTTCTTATGAAAAAGAACAAATTATCATTCGTATACAAGATAATGGTATTGGAATGCAAGAAGAGGAACTGCTTAGGTTAAGAGCAAGTATGATGAAACAACCTTCCAATGATAGTAACATGGGTATTGGATTATTTAATGTAAATGAGAGGATTCGACTAAATTATGGAGCCCAATATGGATTGAAAATAGACAGTACTTATCAAAGGGGAACAGAGGTCACAATTTATCTACCAGCAGCATTATCATAAAAAAATAAACATTTAAAATAAAATAATTAACTTTTTACTCACCTTTATAGAATATCCATAAAATATCAAAGTTTTCTCAAAAGATAATTCATTGTTTTTCATGGGAACTTACAATAGAATACATAGTGTAAACAGCGCAATACAAACAGATTGGGGTAAGTTTTGTATTGTGAATAAGATTTATATCACAAGGAGGAAATGGTATGAAAACAGTTAGAAAAGTATTGGCATTGGTTATGGTTATGATGTTAACAATGGCTATGTGGGGATGTGGTCAGAAAAATGAAACTGCATCAGGAAATGCGGAAGCAACCAAAGATGCAGCAGCTGACACCAAAGCAACAGATGCAGCGGATGACTCAGCGGCTACAACAGATGCAGCAGCATCCGATGAATTAATTGTAATTGGATTTTCACAAGTTGGTGCAGAAAGTGATTGGCGTGTTGCAAATACAGAATCTATGCAAAGCACTCTTTCAGCAGAAAATGGTTTTGAATTGATTTTCTCTGATGCACAACAAAAACAAGAAAATCAGATTAAAGCAATCAGAAACTTTATTTCTCAGGATGTTGATGTAATTGCTTTAGCACCAGTTGTAGAAACTGGTTGGGAAACAGTTCTTGGTGAAGCAAAAGATGCCGGAATACCAGTTATTATCGTGGATAGAATGATCGATGTAACAGATGACTCTCTCTATACTTGCTGGGTAGGTTCCGACTTCTTACAAGAAGGTTATGATGCTGTAGATTGGTTAGTTGGATATATGGATGGACTTGGAAGAGGAAACGAAGACCTTAATGTTGCAATGTTACAGGGTACTATTGGTGCATCTGCTGAGATTGGACGTACAAAAGGTGTAGAAGAAAAACTTGCTGAACATAAGAATTATAAATTAGTATTAAAACAGACTGGTGAATTTACTCAGGCAAAAGGCCAGGAAGTTATGGAATCCTTCCTTAAATCAGGAGAAGACATTGATATCGTAATTGCACAAAATGATAATATGGCATTTGGAGCAATAGATGCAATTAAGGCAGTTGGTAAGGTACCTGGAAAAGATATTATTATTGTTTCATTTGATGCTGTGCATGCTGCGTTTGAATCTATGATCGCAGGAGATATGAATGTATCCGTAGAATGTAATCCTTTACATGGACCAAAGGTAGCTGAGATTGCAAAATCAATTATGGCTGGTCAAGAAGTAACTAAAATGCAGTATGTTGAGGAAGATGTTTTCCCAGCTGATACAGCAAAAGACATTATTGATACACGTGCTTATTAATAAAATAAATCCTTAGATGAACCAACGGAGAACCATCCTCATGGTTCTCCGTTTCACTTAAAAATGCTACTACCAATGATCAGCAATGATCTAGAATTAAGGAGGAGTCCACATGGATAATCAGAAAAAAGAAATTCTGACCATGCGCCATATCAATAAAAATTTCCCAGGTGTTGTTGCTTTATCTAATGTAGACTTCACATTAAGAGCAGGTGAAATACATGCTCTTATGGGCGAGAATGGCGCTGGTAAATCAACATTAATAAAGGTATTAACAGGCGTTGAAGAATTTGAAACTGGAGAAATTAGAATCGAAGGGATTAATAAAGCGATTATTAATAAATCTCCACAAGAAGCACAAAGTAATGGGATTAGTACGGTTTATCAAGAAGTTAACTTATGTCCCAACTTATCTGTAGCGGAAAATATTTTTATAGGAAGAGAGCCAAAGAAATTAGGTAAAATTGATTGGAAAACCATTAATAAAAAATCAAGAGAAATACTAGCTAATCTGAATATTGATCTTGATGTAACAAAAACCCTTGAAAATTATTCTGTAGCCATACAGCAAATGGTTGCTATAGCCAGAGCGGTTGATATTTCAGCTAAGGTTTTAATTCTGGATGAACCAACCTCAAGTTTAGATGAATTTGAAGTTGCGAAATTATTTAAGGTTATGAATAAACTGAAAGAAGATGGAATAGGAATTATTTTTGTAACACATTTCTTAGAGCAGGTTTATGAGGTGTGCGATAGAATAACCGTACTTCGAAATGGTTCATTAGTTGGTGAATATGAAATTAATAATCTACCAAGAGTTCAACTTGTTGCTAAAATGATGGGAAAAGATTTTGATGATTTGGCAGCAATCAAAAAAACTTCTGGTGAGAATGGAAATAGAAAAGAAAAATCCATTATCGTGGATGCTAAGGGATTAGCTCATGAAGGTACTATGAAACCATTTAACCTTCAAATACAAAAGGGCGAAGTGGTTGGGCTATCAGGTTTGCTTGGTTCAGGAAGATCTGAACTAGCTAGAGTCTTATATGGTGCGGATAAGGCAGATAAAGGTGATCTTAAAGTGAATGGAAATGCAGTAAATATTGAAGCACCCATTGATGCAATGAAAGTTGGTATGGCTTTTTGTCCAGAAAACAGAAAAGAAGAAGGCATCATAACAGATCTATCCGTAAGAGAAAATATAATACTTGCGTTACAAGCCAAACGAGGAATGTTTCATTTGATTAGTAAAAAGGAGCAAGATGAGTTCACGGATAAGTACATTGATCTGCTTCAAATTAAAACAGCAGATCGTGAAGTTCCAATTAAAACATTAAGTGGAGGTAACCAACAGAAGGTTATATTAGGAAGATGGTTACTAACAGAACCAGACTTTCTAATCTTAGATGAACCTACTAGAGGTATCGATGTTGGAACGAAGACGGAGATTCAAAAACTAGTGGTAAAATTAGCAGATGGTGGTATGTCAGTTATGTTCATATCTTCGGAAATAGAGGAAATGATACGTACTTGTAACAAAATGATTGTTATGAGAGATGGAAGCAAAGTTGGTGAATTAAGCCAAGGAGAAGTTTCTCAAGAAGGTGTAATGAAGGCCATAGCAGGAGGTGGAGCAAATGAATGATGTAATAAAATATTGGAAGAAGATCTCCAGTTACCGTTTATTTTGGCCACTGGTATGCTTGTGTATCGTATTGCTGGCAAACTTATTAAAAACACCGTCTTTTTTTCAGATTACAGTTAAAAATGGAGTTTTTTATGGTTATCTAATAGATATTATTAATCGATCCAGTGAACTTATTATATTAGCAGTGGGAATGACTTTAGTTGCGGCTTCCTCGGGTGGAACAGATATCTCGGTTGGGGCAGTCAGTGCGCTAGCGGGAACAGTATGCATTTTCTTTTTGGGAACTAGTGATTCTTATAAGCTCCCATATATAATAGGTGTTTTAGGAGCAATTGCAATCGGTACACTATGTGGAATGTGGAATGGATTCTTGGTTGCGAAGATGAAGATACAACCAATGGTAGCAACTTTGATTCTATTTACTGCAGGACGAGGTATGGCTCAGTTAATCACAGGTGGCAATCAATGGTATGTGAAAGTAGAATCGTTTAAATTCCTAGGTAATTCTATACCCGGAGTTCCACTTCCAACGCCTATTTTTGTTGCTATCATAGCAGTCTTAATTACAGTAGTATTCCTAAAGAAAACGGCATTAGGTATGTACATAGAGGCCGTGGGTATTAATTCCAAGGCGTCCAGATTAGTTGGTCTTAATTCTATCGTAATACAATTTTTAACTTATGCATTTTGCGGGCTATGTGCAGGTATCGCTGGTCTTATTATAACTTCAAGAATCGGATCTATTGATGGAAATAATGCAGGATTAAATATGGAACTAGATGCTATTTTAGCAGTAGCATTAGGTGGAAATAGTCTAGGTGGTGGTAAATTTTCAATTGCAGGAAGTGTAATTGGTGCGATTACCATTCAAGCGCTTACCACATCCCTATACGCTATGAAGGTTACAGCAGATCAGCTTCCTGTATATAAAGCTGTTGTTGTTATTATTATAGTTGCACTGCAATCACCTGAACTCCAGAAAATAATAAAACAGGTAAAGAATAAGACTGTAAAACAGGAACTTGGAAAGAAGGTGGCATAATGAAGAAACTAAGAGATAGATTTGATGCAAACAGTTTTTTATTATTTATTACCATCTTGTTATTTTTTGTACTGTATATAACAGGTGCTATTGTATTTCGTGATAAGAATTTCATTAAGCCTCAAGTATTTTTGAATCTATTCATCGATAATGCTGCTCTTATTGTGGCAGCAGTAGGTATGACATTAGTACTTATAACAGCTGGTATTGACATTTCCATTGGATCTGTGATTGCTATGATCTGTATGTTGCTGGCATATTTAATGGAACGAAAAGGAGTTAGTGCAGGAGCAGCAATTATTATCTCCTTACTCGTAGGTATTATCTTTGGAACGGTACAAGGATTGTTAGTGGCATACCTTAAGATTCAGCCGTTTATCGTAACATTGGCCGGTATGTTCTTTGCCAGAGGTATGACAGCTATTATTAGTTCTGATATGATAAGCATCTCCAATGCACAATTTTTAGCAGTTGCAAATGCTAAGATTTACTTACCGTTTTTTGGTACTCTGAATCGAAAAGGTATAATGGTTTACCCATATTTATACCCTAGTGTGATTATTGCCATAATTGTTTTGGTTGCAGCCTTTGTTCTATTAAAGTATACCAAATTTGGTAGAAGTATCTATGCGGTGGGTGGTAATGAGCAGTCCGCTTTGTTAATGGGATTAAACGTAAAAAGAACAAAACTAAAGGTTTATATACTAAATGGTTTCTTAGCTTCCCTAGCTGGTGTTGTATTTGGCCTTAATTCTTGTGGAGGATTTGTAGAGCAAGCACGAGGATTTGAAATGGAAGCCATCGCATCTTCTGTTATAGGTGGTACACTACTAACTGGAGGAGTCGGAAATGTAATAGGAAGTTTATTTGGCGTTCTAATTAAAGGTACCATAGAAACAATGATAACATTTCAGGGAACTTTATCATCCTGGTGGACTAAGATTGCTATCGCAGCTCTTCTTTGTTTCTTTATCATCTTACAGAGTGTGTTAGGAGAAAGAACAAAAAAGAACGCAGCTAAGAAAAGATAATTACATACCAGTAAATAAGAGTACTAGTGGTGTTTGAGCTACTAGTACTTTAAATTTACGATTGCTAAAAATACCAAAAAAAGGTAAAAATCTTGACGCAATCCTAATAATTTATTATAATAATAAGGATATAGATTATGTTTTGACACAAATAAAATGCATACATTGGTCACTGGAAAAGGGATATGAGGGAAGTAAAATGGTAAAAAACACTGGTAAAAATTTAAGGTACCTACGAGAAAATAATACGAATCAAATAATAAAATACCTTACAATTAATCATGAAAGTTCAAGAATTGAATTATCTAAGCAGTTGGGCTTATCTAAAATGACTATAACCAATATTGTCTCTGATTTATTGGAACGAGATTACCTGGTAGAGCATAAGGCAAAAGTTTCAGCACCTAGTGTATCAACGGGTCCAAAACCAATGAGACTTTCGATTAAAGATAGTAGAATCTTAGCAATCGGTGTATATGTTTCTAGAGAACGTCTACACTGTTCTTTATGTGATATCGTAGGGAATGAATTGTACATTGATGAAGTTGATATTGATAAGAAGAATTTAAAAGAAAATTATAATGAACTTATCTGTACATCCATACAGAATATATTATCCTACAATCCGAAGTTAAATCAATATATTATTGGAATTGGATTGTCTATGATTGGGTTAGTAGATTCTGAACAAGGTATGTTGATTAAAAGTACTGATTTCTTGGGAGATCATAAAATTCCCATTCGTGAAATTTTAATGGAGCGTTTCCCTTATCCTGTATTTATTAGCAATGATATGAAGGCATCAGCATTAGCGGAATTAATCTATGGATATGGAAAAGATTATAACGATTTTGTTAGTTTAGGTATTACATATGGTGTAGGTGCAGCAGTCGTCTCTGGTGGAAATGTCATTAAAGGGAAAAGAGGTTTTGGATCAGAGATTGGTCATATGTCGGTGAATTACCAAGGGGAAATGTGTGCTTGTGGTAATCGAGGCTGTTTAGAATTATATGCTAGCATTCAAGCGCTTTTGAAAAAAACTGAAACTTCTTCATTGCAAGAATTAGTAAAACGAATAGAGGATGGTAACGAATATACTACCAAAGTTATGAAAGAATTTGTTGATATGATGTGTGTGGCGTTAACTAATATTGTGAATATATTTGATCCAGAGTGTGTTATTTTTGGACATGAAGGAATTGTTTTTGTGGAAAAATATATGAAACGAATGGAAGAGTATGTGAATTGCCATAGTATACAAAGCAGTGAGAAGAAGGTTAAATTTAAAATTTCAATGTTTCGTGATATTGGTGGCTTGAGAGGATCAGCAACCTTAGTATTTAATAAATTATTTGAAGGCGAATTAAGTTTATAGAAGTAACATAAAATAAGATTATTATAGAGTTGATATGAAAATAATGAAAAGAATAAAAAAGGATACGATATTAAATCATATCGTATCCTTTTAACATTCTTGCACGGCTTGGATGCCTTAATTTACGAAGTGCCTTCGCTTCTATCTGACGGATTCGTTCACGCGTAACATTAAATTCCTTGCCTACTTCCTCTAATGTTCTAGTACGTCCATCTTTTAAACCAAAACGAAGAATTAATACTCTTTGTTCACGTTCGGTTAATGTATCTAATAATTTGGTAATTTGATCTTGCAATACCGAATATGCAGCAGCATCTTCTGGTCCAACGATCGTATCATCTTTTATGAAGTCTCCCAAATGGCTATCATCTTCTTCACCAATTGGCGTATCAAGGGAGATTGGATCTGCAGATACTTTTAGGATTTCTCTTACTTTTTCAATTGGTAGATTCATTGCATCTGAAAGTTCTTGCTCTGTTGGTTCGCGTCCTAGTTCTTGTAATAAGCTTCTTGATACGCGATAAGTTTTATTAATAACTTCTGACATATGAACTGGAATACGAATCGTTCTAGATTGATCCGCAATGGATCTTGTAATAGCCTGTCTTATCCACCAAGTTGCGTAGGTACTAAACTTGTATCCTTTTGTATAATCAAACTTATCTACCGCTTTGATTAAGCCTAAATTACCTTCTTGTATTAAATCTAGGAAGGATAATCCTCTTCCTACGTAACGCTTCGCAATACTAACTACTAATCTTAGATTCGATTCTGCTAATGTTTGTTTTGCAATTTCATCGCCTTGCTCAATCTTTTTCGCTAATTCGATCTCATCTGCGATACTGAGTAATGGATAACCACCAATCTCTTTTAAATATAATTTAACGGGGTCGTCTGACATAGCAGAATTAGCAACAGAAATATCTTCCGCTAAAGAAATATCTTCCTCAGTTTCTAATTCTAATAATAAATCTTCATCTGGTTCCTCTTCTTCTTCAGAAAGATTGAGAACTACAATATTATTGCTTTCCAGATATTCATACATTTTGTCGATTTGATTAACATCTAAGTTTAATTCAGTAAAAAAATCATTTACTTTATCAACTTCAATAATACCTTTATTTTTCTTTGCAAAAGCTACTAATTCTTTTAGCTTATCATCAAAGTTACTTATCATTTCACTCATTTTTAGTCCTCCATTGGACATATAGTCCAGGCAAAATTGTCACCAAGTAGCATTGTATCACAGTTAAATAAATAATGCTAGTAATATCTGATAAAACCCCTATATTTGTGCAATTACGACAATTTATTTCGTTGCAAATATTGAACAGTCAACATATATCACCACAATCGTGGGTGTGAATATGAGTTATCAGATAAGTGAATTAAAAATGCAGGTGAAAACTTTCTTTCTATATTTATAGTCCAAATTCTATAAAAGAATTCGTTGTATTAATAGTATGAGTAAAAAACGAAATAATATAGTTGGGAGTGTTGCTTAATGATATAAATTATTGACAAAAAAGTTAGGATATACTATAATCAAATGTGCATATGCACATTAAAAACAGGAGGAAAATTTTATGTCACGCAGTATGAAATGTCGTAAAGTATGTGCTGATTTTACTCATAAAATATTTACTCCAGAAGGCAGTGGGAAAGGATTTATCACGATTAATGTGGAGGAATTAGAAGCAATTCGGCTGTGCGACTTAGAACATATGGAACAAGAAGAAGCTGCTAGAAGAATGGAGATCTCAAGAGGAACATTTCAGCGTATCTTATATGCAGCTAGAAAGAAAACAGCAGAAGCGTTATGTGAAGGGAAAGGAATTCTCATTGATGGCGGTAATTATGAAATTGGCAGCAGATGCTGCAACTGCAGTATAAAGTGCAAAACAAAACTTTTTTTAGAAAAAAATATACAAAGTAATATGAAGGAGGACAAAAATGAGTGATTCATGTTCAGGAAGTTGCGGAAGCTGTTCGACAGATTGTGGTTCAAGACAACCATCGAGAGGAGATTTATTTGAACCAACCAATCAATATAGCAATATTAAGAAAGTAATTGGTATAGTAAGTGGAAAAGGAGGAGTTGGTAAATCATTTATCACTTCTTATTTATCGGTTTTAATGAAACGAAAAGGATATGAAACAGCAATCTTGGATGCAGATATTACTGGTCCTTCTATCCCGAAAGCATTTGGTATTCATAAGAAAGCAACTGCCAATGAACTAGGAATTTTCCCTGGATACAGTGAAAAGGGTAACAAGGTAATGTCGGTAAATCTATTATTAGATACAGAAGATACACCTGTTGTTTGGAGAGGTCCAATTATTGCAGGAACAGTGAAACAATTCTGGACAGACGTTGTCTGGGGCGATGTAGATTATATGTTCGTGGATATGCCACCAGGAACAGGCGATGTATCTTTGACTGTATTTCAATCCATTCCGCTTGATGGTATTATTATAGTAACTTCTCCTCAAGAATTGGTTTCTATGATTGTTTCTAAAGCAGTAAACATGGCAAATACGATGGAAGTACCAATACTTGGACTTGTAGAGAATTATAGTTATGTATCCTGTGCAAATTGTGGAGAGAAAGTATCTGTGTTTGGTGAAAGTCATGTGGATGAGGTGGCTGCTAAATTTAATCTTAATGTACTTGGTAAACTACCATTGGATCCTAGTATTGCTTCTGCTATCGATAAAGAGAAGGTGGAAGAGTTAGAGGGAGATTGGCTTGATTCTGTAGCTGATTATCTAGAAAAAGAACATCCAGTTGAAAAAACTGTACAAGTAAAGGAAGAAAGTAAAAGAAAAGCCCGTACCTCATTAGGAGCAGAAGCAAAAAAAATTGCGATTACGACAGATGAGAAAAACAATGTTTACGGTCACTTTGGCACATGTCCAACGTTCACTGTATATGAAATGGACGGAGATATTCTACTAGGTAAAAGCATCCTAGAGAGCAATGGCACTGGACATAGTGAATTGACTCAATTACTTGTAGATAATAAAATAGAGGTATTAATCTGTGGAGGAATTGGTTCTGGTGCACTGGATGCATTATTAAAAGCTGGTATTATTGTTATTCCTGGGCAGCAAGGAGATATAGATGTGGCAACAGCAGCATTTATTGATGGAAGCTTATTTGCAAGTGATAAGCCAACTTGCCAAGGACATGATCAAAATCATGATCATAGTTGTAATTGTGAAGAACATGACCATCATCATCACCACCATTAAACCAATCGAATACTTATAAAATTAAGAATATACCATATTAAGCAATTTTGTATTCCATTTTAGGACGAGATGGGTTATAATAAAAAATGGTATAAATCCAATTGGTGTATTTATGCATTAAAATTGGTTCTTATAAACAAAATCATACAAAAAGATATGGAGGTTGTACAATGTTAGTATCAGCAAAAGAAATGCTTACAAAAGCAAAAGCTGGAAAATATGCAGTTGGTCAGTTCAATATCAACAATTTAGAATGGACAAAAGCTGTATTATTAACAGCACAAGAACTTAACTCACCAGTAATCCTTGGAGTTTCCGAAGGTGCAGGAAAATATATGTGTGGTTATAAAACAATCGTTGGTATGGTGAACGGTATGTTAGAGGAATTAAATATTACAGTTCCTGTAGCTCTTCACTTAGATCACGGTAGTGTAGAAGGAGCAAAAGCTTGTATCAATGCAGGTTTCTCCTCGATCATGTTTGATGGTTCACACTATCCAATCGAAGAAAACATAGCTTTAACGACTGAATTAGTACATGCTTGTAATGTGTTAGGAGTATCTCTTGAAGCTGAAGTTGGTTCAATCGGTGGAGAAGAAGATGGAGTTGTTGGAGCTGGAGAATGTGCAGATCCACAGGAGTGTAAACAAATCGCTGACCTTGGTGTAACAATGCTTGCAGCAGGTATCGGTAACATTCACGGACAATATCCTGAAAATTGGGCTGGTCTTAGCTTTGAAACATTAGATGCAGTTCAGAAATTAACTGGAGATATGCCATTAGTACTTCATGGTGGTACTGGAATCCCAGAAGATATGATTAAAAAAGCAATTTCTCTTGGTGTTGCTAAGATTAATGTTAATACAGAGTGCCAGTTATCATTTGCTGAGGGTACACGTAACTATATCGAAGCTGGAAAAGATAAACAAGGAAAAGGCTTTGACCCACGTAAATTATTAGCACCTGGTTATGAAGCAATTAAAGCTACTGTAAAAGAAAAAATGGAATTATTTGGTTCAGTAGGAAAAGCATAATTAAATTCTTGGCGTTATGCTAGGTATAGATAGGAAGACAGTCGATTGTTAACAGTCGTCTGTCTTTTTTTTATATTTTTTTATATTTTCTGAGGAATCCATTCTATCTCATGTGAAAATAACTTTGTGTAATTTTTTTACTTTAACTTTAATATAAAATTAATTATTATACATATTAATATACTAAAATAAATAAAAAAACACGTGAAGGAAACTAAACGTTTTAATTTTTAAAATTTATGTTGTAAAAATCACTGTTGTATTATATAATTTAGAATATAGTAAAATAGTTTAATAAATAATATACATCATCATAGCGAGGTTGAATAAAGATGGAGATAAGTAAAGTGAAATTAACAGAATATAATGTGCCATGGATAGAGCAAAGGGCTGATCCTTATGTATGTAAAAGAGAAGGTTGGTACTATTTTACTGCCTCTGTACCGGAATATGACCGCATTATATTAAGAAGAGCTTCTTCATTAAGGGATCTACAAACTGCAAAAGAACATGTTATATGGACAAAACATAAAGATGGAATTATGAGTGAACATATTTGGGCGCCAGAATTACATTACATAGACGGTAAATGGTATATATATTTTGCTGCTGGTGAGAAGGAAAATGTATGGGACATCCGACCATATGTATTGGAATGCTCTGGACAAGATCCAATTGATGATCCTTGGATTGAGTTGGGGAAGATGCAAAGGGCCAAGGAGGATGTGTTTTCTTTTGAGGCCTTTTCGCTAGATGGAACTGTGTTTGAGAATAAGGGAGAAAAGTTCTTTGTTTGGGCTGAAAAGGTTGGAGTAGGAAAACAGATATCCAATCTCTATATTGCAAAGATGGAAACACCAAATAAACTTAAGACGGTTCAAGTATTGTTAACGACACCAGACTATGATTGGGAGAGAGTTAATTTTTGGGTAAATGAAGGGCCAGCTGTTGTAAAAAGAAATGGAACCATATATTTGACATTTTCAGCAAGTTCTACAGGTGCGTGCTATTGTGTAGGTTTGCTTACGGCTGATGAAAATACTGATTTGCTCGATCCGGGTAGTTGGAAGAAAGAACGTTACCCTGTACTTACTTCAGATTCACAGAAAGGAATATATGGTCCTGGTCATAATTGCTTTACACAATCGGAAGATGGAAAGGACCTGATGATATACCACGCTAGACAGTATCCTGAAATAGAGGGAGATCCATTGTATGATCCAAATAGACATGCAATGATTATGGAAATAGAGTGGAATGAAGATGGAACTCCAATATTTGAGTACAAGAATCAAAAATAAGGAGACGAAAAATGAAAAAGATAGTTATTGTGGGTTTACTTGTGGGGACAATCATGACATTAACAGCGTGTTCGGGAACTAGTGAAACATTTGATAATGTAACGTTAAGAGCGGATGAGGAAGTCAAACATGTGTTTCAAGATGCTTCCGTACATGATCCATCCATTGTAGAGGATAATGGAATGTATTATGTATTTGGATCTCATCTTACCGCTGCCAAATCAAGCGATTTAAAAAATTGGGATACCATAGCATCGGGTGTAAAACCTAAGAATAAAATTATACCTGATGCAATGAAAGAAATGTCGGAAGCATTTTCTTGGGCACAAACCAGTACCTTTTGGGCTCCGGATGTTGTGCAATTAGAAGATGGAAAATACTATATGTATTATTGTAATTGCGAAGGCAGTAGCCCACTTTCTGCGTTGGGTATTGCAGTTTCGGATAATATAGAAGGTCCATATAAAGATTTAGGAATTATATTAAAATCTGGTATGACAGATGAGCCAAGTGAAAATGGAGATTTTTATGATGCTACGGTTTATCCGAATGTAGTAGATCCTGCAGTGTTCTATGATGCCGAGGGCAGACTTTGGATGAGTTACGGATCCTATTCTGGCGGCATTTACATATTAGAACTTGATACAAAGACTGGCTTCCCGCTGGAAAAGGGATATGGTAAAAAGATTCTGGGGGCCAACCATCTTCGAATTGAGGCCTCTTATGTAATCTACAACCCGGATACGAAATATTACTATATGTTTTTGTCATTTGGAGGTCTCGATGCAGATGGTGGATATAACATCAGAGTTATCCGTTCCAAAACTCCAGATGGACCTTATTATGATTCTGCCGGAAATGACATGATAGAATGTAAAGGGCCAGATGGTAGCTTTTTTGATGATGAGGCAGCTGCAAAATATGGAACAAAATTAATGGGTAATTATAAATGGTTATGGACGGAAGGGGAGAGTGGAGAAAAGAGGAATGGATTTCTATCTCCGGGACACAATTCTGCTCTATACGATGAAAAGACAGATAAGTATTTCTTAATCTTCCACACCAGATTTGAACATAGAGGGGAAGCATATGAAGTAAGAACACACCAAATGTTCTTTAACGAAGATGGTTGGCCAGTTGTGGCACCATATCGCTACGCGGATGAAACCATAGAGAAGTATGAGAAAAAAGATTTGGTAGGTCCATATAAAATGATAAATCATGGGCGTGACATTTCTGCCGCTATAAAAGAATCGCGAAATATAACTCTTTATACCAATGGAAAAGTTGCAGGGGATTATAACGGGAAATGGAAACTGGTTGGAGATAACCAGATAGAAATTAAGTTAGATGGTGAAGTATACAAAGGTGTATTTTTGAAACAGTGGGATGAGTTTGGTTTAAAAAATGTTATGACATTTTCTGCCCTATCCGAAAAGGGAGTTGCTATCTGGGGTAGTGGGTTGTCAGCAAAATAAAATAGCGTGTGATAATGCTAAGTAAATAAGAGCCGTTGATACAAATTGTATCAACGGCTCTTGAATTTATCTGTTATGCTGTTGGTGCTGCTTCTGGTGATAATGGGCTATAATTAATTCGTACATCAATATCTTGATTGTAATTTCCGAAGTTCTTTCCGAAAATGGTTAAGCCACCGATGTGAACAGCGTTATCTGGTACTGCTAATTTGAACTTAATTGTACTTCTGTAATCCAAATTAAAATCATTCAATGATACGTTTGAAATCTGAAGGCCATCTATAAAGGTTCCCTTTTTGTTGATTACAATTAGTTTGAGTAAACCATATTGGTTCCAGTTTGGAAGCCACCAATCAGGTGTAAATAATCCTCGTACATCTCCAAAGTCTCCAGGACTTGTCCAAGATCCTATCCAAGTATCATTCAGTGCAAAATGAATATCAGAAGGCCAAATATCGTTACTACCTGGTGCTTCGGAACTTAATTCGATGGATATGGTTATCTGATCTATCTTTTGTGCAAAAGGAAGGAAGTTGGGTATAACATATTCAACATAACCTCTTGTAAACCATAAGATGTCACTATTAAAACGGTCTGGATGTGCAAAGTATCTTGCGTCATCTACTTCACCAATTAATGCTTTTGGAGAGGCAAGACCACAAGTTGGAAATACTTGATAATCAGCATAATGACCAACTTTGATACTCGTTTCATATATATTCTTATCTTCTTCCTTGGAATTCACTTCTATTAGTATTTTATCTAAGTGAACCATACATCTTTTTTGATTACCATGTCCGTTGGATTCATTGTCGATGGTTATTAGTCCACAGTCTTCTAATTTTTTAATATGGCTGGTTAAAGCACCGTTGGTGATATTAAGGCTTGTTGCTAGTTCGTTCATGTTCATACCATTATTAGCAAGAAGCAAATTAATAATTGCAATTCTAATGTCTGAACCGAGAGCTTTAAATATATCTAATCCTTCATCTAAATTCTTTATGTGTAACATGGAGCCCTCCTTATCTAGAGTGTATAAAATATTAAAATAAGTATAACCTAGAGAAATAAAGAAATCAAGATAATTATTTTAATTGTATGTATAAATTAAAAATAATATGTAAAAATGTCAACAAAACATATTATGTTAGTAAAAATGTATAGTTTGACAAAATATTCAGTTGACAAATAGTATAGTATTAATATATAATACAAAATATAGTTTAGAAAATAATAAAATAATTTAGAAAAGGAAAAGATAAAAGAAGAATACTTATTGTCTGACTATAAGGAAAAAGTATAATGAATAATAAAATCTAAAATACTTTAAAATAATATTGACTAATAAATATGTAGGTTGTATAATATGTATTATAGAAAGTAATATAAAACATATAATATGTATATAATTCATAATAAAACGATTAATTAAACGTACATAAAATTGAGGTTTACTAAAAAAGTTAACAAAAATGATGCGATATCGAATCAAGTGTTATGTGTTATAATGGTAACAGTTGTTCAGATATAAATGCGATGTAATATTAACATTGTGAAACATGGAATCGTGATTCCAGAGAAGGAGGACAAAGAATGAAAAAGAGAAGTATGAAGTGGGTTGCATTACTTTTAGTAATGGCAATGAGTATGAGCACATTATGGGGATGTGGAGGAAAGAGCAGTAACACAAGTGGTAATGCAGGTGCAACTGAGGATGCTGCAGCTACTGAGCCAGCTGAAGAAAAACAAGTGTTAGATGCTGGTGCGGGTGAAAACGCAACTGAATTAAGCTACTGGACATTCGTTGATTTACACGGAAAACATTTTGAAAAAATGTTAGGACTTTGGAATGAAGCAAATCCAGACAGACAGATTAAGTTAAATGTAACTGTTATGCCTTATGATGATATGCATAACAAATTATTAATCGCAGTGCAAACAGGAACAGGTGCTCCTGATATTTCAGATATCGAGCTTGGTAGATTCCCAGATTTCTTAGCTGGTGATGATGTACCACTTGAATCATTAGATGACGTAGTTGCTCCTTACAAAGATTCCTTAGTTCAAGCTCGTCTTGATATCTATAGTAAAGATGGTCATGTATATGGCGCTCCAACTCACGTAGGTGGATCTGTTGCTTTCTATAATACTGAAATTTTAGAAGCTGCAGGAGTTGATTATACAACAATTAAAACTTGGGAAGATTTCAAACAAGCAGGAATCCAGGTTTATGAGAAAACTGGTAAATACATGGGTACAGCAGATACAAGTGCAACTTGGGAGCTATCTATGCTTTTAGCTCAACAAGGATCTGACTTTACTGATGCAGATGGAAAACCACAGGTTAACACTCCTGAAATGATAAAAGCAGTAACAATGTTAAAAGACTTACAAGATAACAATGTAATTGCAACAATTCCTGGTGGACAGCCGGATACAGAAGAAGCAAAAGGCGAATACAACCAAGGTAACTATGCTTGTGCATTAATGCCATTATGGTTTATGTCAAGATATACTAACGAAATCACAGATTTAAATGGTAAAATCGCAATCGCTCCACTTCCAGTATTTGAAGAAGGACAGCCAAGATCCGTAGGTTTAGGTGGAACAGGTACTGTAGTAACGAAGACTGCAAAAGATGTACAGTTAGCAAAAGATTTCTTAGCATTTGCTAAATTATCTGAGCAAGCAAATGTTGAAATCTGGAATACATTAGGATTTGACCCATGTAATATGAAAGTATGGGAAATGAAAGATGTAACTCATAATCCAGAAAATGAATTCGTTAAATACTTCAAAACCAATCCTTTTGATGTATTAAATGAAGTAAAAGACGAGATTAAAGCAATTAAATCTACTCAAGGTTCACCAACAATCAATAATATCCTTTGTACAGTAACATTAAATGCAATTTTTGAAGACGGTCAAGATATTGAAGAAGCTTTAAATGAAGCACAGGATTCTATTACACAAGAATTAGAATAGTCTTTGCAAATATAATGAAATGACAACTGCCATATATGCGATAGGTTATCAATCCGATATATGGCAGTTGCTATATCAAGACATATTTGAATAGAAGGAGAGGAATAGACTATGTTTAAGAAGTTTTTGCATTCACAGAAAGTGGCACCGTATGTGTTTATCCTGCCATTTATTATTGTTTTTTTAGTATTTTGGCTATATCCCCTATCCAATTCTGTACTTATGAGTTTTCAAGAAAGACTCTTGGGGCAGGATCCAAAGTGGAAAGGAACAGGTAATTATACAAAACTGTTAGGAGACAAAGTTTTTATAAAAGCAATTTTGAATAGTGTTGTGTATATGGTATGGACTATCATTTTATTAATACCATTCCCTATGTTATTTGCTTGTTTAATAAATAGTAAAGTTATGTGGGGGAGAGAATTTTTTAAGTCTTCATTTTTCCTACCTGCATTAACATCAGTCGTAGTTGCAGGAACTATTTTCCGCTTGATCTTCGGGGAAATGGAAGGCTCCTTAATGAATAGTATTTTATCTACCTTTGGTATTGGGCCATTTAAATACTTAAAAGATCAGACATTAAGTAGAATTGCTTTGCTTGCATTAGCATGCTGGAGATGGACGGGAGTGAATATGCTCTACTTCCTATCTGGATTAAAAGGTATCGATACGGAATATTATGAAGCGGCTTCTATCGATGGTGCTTCAGCGAGACAGAAATTTTCATTTATTACAATGCCATTATTAAAACCAACAACTGTTTACGTTGTAACTATTAGTATTTATGCAGGTTTATCAATGTTTACAGAAAGTTTAATGTTGTTTAATGGAAATAATTCACCGAAAAATATTGGTCTAACAATCGTTGGATATTTATATAGACAGGGTATTGAAAAGAATAAACTTGGCTATGCAGCTACAGTTGGTATTGTTCTTTTGGCTGTCACTATGATTATTAACTTAACACAGCTAGCGTTTACGGGAATGTTTAAGAAGGAGGAAGACTAATATGAGTAAAGCCAGTAATATCGTTGGAAAGAAAAAAGGAATTGCGCTTCGTATCTTCCTGCTTGTTTTCTTCCTTATATTATTTGTAATTATAATGCTTCCGTTCTATGCAGTAACGTTAGCATCATTCAAACCAGGTGAAGACTTAATTCGATATGGTTTGAATCTTAGGTTTGACTTGAATGTAATGAGCTTTAAAAATTTCCATTTTCTATTTACTGGGGATCATGATTACTTTACATGGTTCTGGAACAGTATGATATTGACTGTGGTTCAGGTCTCGTTAACGTTGTTTGTAAGTGCATTTGTAGCATATGGATTTGCTGCTTATGAGTTTAAGGGTAAGAATATTTTGTTTGTATGTGTATTGTTAATTATGATGGTACCATTTGAAATCTTACTTCTTCCTTTATACACACTTGTTTTTGATCTGCATTTAATGAATAGCTATGCAGCAATTATACTGCCTGGTATTGCCAATGCTTCGACTATTTTCTTCTTTCGACAGTATTTGAGAGGAATTCCGAAAGCCATTAGTGATGCGGGACGTGTAGATGGAGCAACGGAATATGGTATCTTCTTCCGTCTTGTGCTTCCTATTATGAAACCATCTTTTGCTGCAATGGGTATTTTAAATGGTATGGGAAGCTGGAATAACCTATTGTGGCCGTTTATGGTATTAGGTGATGAAAATAAGTATACCTTACCAATTGGTCTGAAAACATTATTAACACCTTATGGTAATAATTATGATTTACTTATTGTCGGATCTTTCTTTGCGATATTGCCAATCTTTATTCTATTTTTATGCTTCCAAAAGTACTTTATTGATGGTATGACAGCAGGAGCAGTAAAAGGCTAAGAAGTTTTGACTAGAAGGCGGAGGGGCTAATGTTAAAGCGAAAGAGAAAACGTGGCAAAGAATTAAGTCAGCGGGATTTGGTGAAAAAGAAGAAGCTACCAACTACAGGGATTAAATTTACCTTGGTTAGCGCATTCTTGATACCAGTAGCATTTATTATAATACTCGGAACGGTTTCGTATCTAAAATCGTCAGGAAGTATTAATTCTACATACATCTCATCAACCAAAACAAGTCTTGAAATGGTTGGGGGATATCTGGAGTTAGCCATGGATGGGGTATACGGAAAAGCAAATCAGTTAAATTCAGATACTACCATAAGCGGTTATTATTCTGGAAAGTTTTCCGGTGATACCAAACTGGAAAAGAATAGTCAGAGAGAAATTATTAATAATATTAAGCAATTATCTGCGACAGATAAATTTATCTACGCAATCCATCTTTTTGGTGAAAACGGGGCAGCGGTATCTTCTACCTCTACTGGTTCTTTGGGTAAAGAGTGGTATTCTGAGTTTGAAGCATCTGAGGATGGGCAGGAATATCTGGCGTCTAGTGATAAGATATCTTGGATAGGAACACATGAATACATAGATCAGAAAAAAGCTATAGATAATGCAGATTATTGTTTGTCCATGATTCGAGAAATATTAAATAAGAAGAGTAAAAGAGTAGGTTATATTGTTGTTGATGTTAAGATGGATTTTATAAAAGAGATATTGGCCAAAATGAATCTGCCAAAGGGTAGTGTAGTTGGATTTATTACTGGAGATGGTAGAGAGATCTTAAGTGGCGATGCGCCAAAGGGTTTTAGCTTTTTAGGTGAAAAGTATTTTATCAAAGCTCAGGAAGAGAAAGATGTCTATGGTAGTAAATATATCACTTATGGTGGTGAGAAATACCTTTATCAATATACGAAATTAACACGTGGCAATATTGTTGTTTGTTCCATGATACCTGAAAATATTATTGAAAAGCAGTCAGAAGCTGTTAAGTTACTTACCATAGTGATTGTGCTGTTAGCGGCATCCATAGCGGTGGTGGTTGGAACATGGATAGCTTCCGGCATTGGTAAAGCAATTCATGACACCAATCATGTGCTGAAACAAGTGGCGGATGGTAATCTGAATGTGGGTATTACGGTAAAGAGAAAAGATGAGTTCCATATTCTTGCCAAAGGTATACTGACCATGCTTGATAGTATGAAAATGTTAATTCGCAAAATGACAGGGGTAAGTGCAACTATTTCGGTTTCATCTAAGAACGTTGCGGATAATTCGCAAGTACTATTGGATGCAACTCGAAATATAACTCAGTCAGTTGATGATATGGAGCAAGCGATTAATCAGCAAGCGGAAGATTCTAGTAATTGTCTTGATCAGATGTCAAGTTTATCAGAACAGATTAACAATGTATACACCAATGCAAGTGAAATTGGCAATATAGCAAAAGATGCAAAGAATATTGTTGGTCAAGGGATTGGTGTGGTTGAAGACTTAAGCAAGAAAGTAAATGATACCACCCAAATTACCGAGAATATCGTTCAAGTCATAAAAGTATTGGAAGTGGACTCTAAATCTATTGCAGGAATTGTAGATGCAATTAATGCAATAGCCGAACAGACCAATTTATTGTCCTTAAATGCTTCTATTGAAGCAGCTAGGGCTGGTGCAGCAGGACGTGGATTTTCTGTCGTTGCAGATGAGATACGAAAACTTGCTGATCAATCAAGAGAAGCATCTGGGCAGATACAGATAATTATTGAGAAGATACAGAATCAAACAAAAACAGCTGCGACACTAGCGGGGAAAACAGATGAAGTAGTAAATTCTCAGGAAAAAGCATTACATAGTACAATTGGTGCATTCCATAATATTGATGGGCAAGTAGAAAATCTAGTTTCTAAATTGGAAAAAATAAGTGAAGGAATGAAAGAAATAGAACAAGCAAAAGATAACACATTAGGTGCAGTAGAGAGTATGTCAGCAACAGCAGAAGAATCGGCAGCCGCAATCGAAGAGTTAGGAGCTACAACCAAAAAGCAAGTAGCAGCGGTGGAAGCTTTAAATCAGGCAGCTAACATGCTTCAAGCAGATGCGGAGAATCTGGAGGATACTGTCCTGGTATTTAAGATTGATTAGTTTATAAAGTGGGAAGCGAGACAGTGAATAGTGTGTGTACAAAAGTACGCAGATTGGAGTTAGTATGCAAAAAAAATACGCAAAAATGGTAGTAGATAAAGATTTTAAGATTTCAGAAATAGACAAAAGAATTTATGGTTCCTTTATAGAACACCTAGGAAGAGCAGTGTATGAGGGGATTTATCAACCGGATCATATTACTGCAGATAAGAACGGATTCAGAAAAGATGTTATGGAATTGGTAAGAGAATTAAACGTTCCAATCGTTCGCTATCCAGGTGGAAATTTTGTATCAAACTTTTTTTGGGAAGATAGTGTTGGTCCTGTATCAGAAAGACCAAAAAGATTAGATCTAGCTTGGAGAAGTCTTGAAACCAATGAAGTTGGTGTTAATGAATTTGCCAAATGGACTAAAGAAGTTGGATCGGACATTATGATGGCGGTCAATCTTGGGACGAGAGGCGTAGCGGATGCTTGTAATCTGTTAGAATATTGTAATCATCCATCGGGAACAAAATATAGTGATTTGCGTATTAAACATGGAGTAAAAGATCCTCATAACATTAAAACATGGTGTTTGGGTAATGAAATGGATGGACCATGGCAATTAGGATCCAAAACACCGGAAGAGTATGGTCGAATTGCGTATGAAACCGCGAAAGCCATGAAGGCTATTGATCCTACCATTGAATTGGTATCATGCGGAAGTTCGAATACTCTTATGCCAACATTTCCACAGTGGGAGGCAACTTCTCTTGAACATACATATGACCATGTGGATTATGTATCACTTCACCAATATTTTGGGAATGCAGATAATGATACTTCTAATTTCCTTGCAAAATCAATGGAAATGGATCATTTTATTAAAACAATTATATCAACCTGTGATTTTGTTAAAGCAAAGAAACGTGGTAAAAAGAATATTAATCTAAGTTTTGACGAGTGGAATGTTTGGTTCCATTCCAATGAAGCAGATAATGATATTATGCAGAATAATCCATGGCAGAAGGCACCAGCGCTGCTGGAGGATATCTATACATTTGAAGACGCCTTGTTGGTGGGATTAATGCTGATTACATTTATAAAACATGCAGACCGTGTTAAAATGGCATGTCTAGCACAGCTAGTTAATGTAATTGCTCCAATCATGACGGAAACTGACGGAGGAGCTTGGAAACAAACTATTTTCTATCCATACATGCATGCTTCTCAATTCGGTAGAGGAACTGCACTACAACCAGTGTTATATTCAACAAAACACGATACAAAAGAGTATACTGATGTAACGGATGTGGATGCGGTAGCGGTCTTTAATGAACAGGCAGATGAGGTAACGATTTTTGCAGTAAATAGGGACTTAGAAGATTCTATTAAGTTAGAATGTGATGTAAGAAGTTTTGAAGGGTATCAATTAATTGAACATATTACATTAGAATGCGATGATTTGAAAGCTGCCAATTCAGCTTTAAGCCAAACAGTTGCTCCGAAAAAGAGCAATGCATCTAGTATAGATAGTGGAATGCTTACTTCTGTGCTTAATAAAGCATCATGGAATGTAATTCGTTTGGGTAAAAAATAGTTAAATACTTTTTTAGTATTTATAAAACTCTCTTTCTAAAAAAGAACTGTTGTTAAAGGGAAAACCTTTACAACAGTTCTTTTGCATTATTGCAGTTCGAATATTAGAGAAAGAAGAAAAGCCTAGTAGTAAATTACCAGGCTTTTTCTATGTTTGGACAATAATTTTTAGAGATGACTGCTCGCAGTTCTACAAAACATCCGCAGATTGTACACATACCACTAGTTAAGTGATCGCATTGTTTGCATAGTTGTAAGCGTCTTTCATATTCAGCATCGTCAACCTTAATATCTGGGTCGAGTCGCTCTATATAAGAATAAAGATTATTAAAATAATCAGCTTCTGAAGTTTCTTTTAATAGACACTTTTTGCATATCCGTTGCGTCATATTATTCTAAAATAAGGTGCATAACGCTGCAAGCAGGAATATTGAATGAAATACCTTTATCTGTAATGGTAATATCGGAAAATTCTGCAGGTTTTACAGTATCAGGAGTATCAAATGTATTCATTGCATGCATTTCATTGGTCAATATAGTAGCAGTAGCTGATTGAATCTTTTTCTCAGTAATAACGCAATCAATTGGATAAGAATCAGTAATGGAAAGATTATTTAGGGTGATATGAATCTTGCCTTGATCATCCATAGAAACAGATTCGTATAAATTTGGCACCATATAGTCATCTTCAAGACCGATTTTTTCTGTTTCTACATAACTTTCTAATAAAGTAGCGTCTTGATGTGATTGATACATATGGAATACATGATAAGTTGGAGTAAGAACCATCTTTTCGCCTTCTGTTAAGATAACGGATTGCAATACGTTTACTAACTGAGCAATGTTTGCCATCTTAACACGGTCACAATTTTTATTAAACAAATTAAGATTAATACCTGCAACTAGAGCATCACGCATGGTGTTCTGCTGATATAAAAATCCTGGATTCGTTCCTGGTTCCACTTGGAACCATGTTCCCCACTCATCTACGATCATACCAATTTTCTTTTCTGGATCATATTGATCCATAAGTGCGCCATGTCTGGCAATTAGAGTCTCCATGTATAGGGTACTATTTAGTGTTTTATACCACATTTTATCGTCGAATTCGGTAGCACTTGCTTTTGGCTCCCATCCGTTTGGAAGAGTATAATAGTGAAGGGATAATCCGTCCATAAATCCGTGGAATTGTGGTTGAGTATGGTCATGAGTAGTCTTTAATACATCTTCAGTCCAGTGGTAGTCATCTCCATTTGCGCCACAAGCGATTTTACTAATACTTTGTTCGGAGTTATAATTTCTAACATAAGTCTGATATCTTCGGTATTCGTTGGCATAATACTCAGGGGTCATATTACCACCACATCCCCAATTTTCATTTCCTACTCCAAAAAATTTAACCTTCCAAGCTTCTGGATGACCGTTTTTGGCACGGAGATCCGCCATAGGAGATACCCCTTCAAAAGTTAAGTATTCCACCCACTCTGACATTTCTTGAACGGTTCCGCTTCCTAAATTACCATTAATGTAAACTTCGCAACCTAATTGCTCACATAATTCCATAAACTCATGTGTTCCAAAACTATTATCTTCAACAACACCACCCCAATGGGTATTGATCATTTTTTTACGTGTTTCCTTTGGACCAATTCCATCTCTCCAATGATATTCGTCGGCAAAACATCCGCCTGGCCATCTTAGTACTGGAATTTTCATTTCCTTCAGTGCGTGTACCACGTCATTTCTCATTCCGTTGGTATTAGGTATTGGGGAATCTTCTCCTACATAAAGACCTTCATAGATACATCTTCCCAAGTGCTCTGAAAAGTGTCCATATATTTCTTTGTTAATATGCCCCTTTTTGTTTGCTGCATTTACAAATAACTTTGCCATTGTAAACCTCCTTAAATGATATGTAATATTTAAGTAAAAACTTAAATATTATAGTTTTAACTTCTATAATTACATTTTAGCTATTTTACATAGTTTAGTCAATATATAAAGTTAAATATTTTAGATAAATATTTATTATTTAAGTATTGACTTAAATAAATGAATTTGTTTATAATTAGATATATTATAGAAAGGGGACATGATATGTTAAGTTTCAAGTCAATGCAAGAGGCTCAATCTGTTTTCAAAGCACTTTCTGCACCAATGCGTCTTCGTATTATGGAGATATTATATGAAGAAGGTGAGAAAAATATGGGAGAGCTTGCCCATATGCTTAAAATTACCAATAGCGCCATATCGCTTCATGTGGCAATTTTATTGGAGGCTGATCTTGTTGAAATCCATTCTGTTGCAGGAAAACGAGGATCTCTGAAAATGTGTCGTCCCAAACATAATCGTTTAGAAATTAATCTACGGCCTTATGAGGAAGAGAGAAATTATTATAAAGATGATATACCGGTGGGTTATTATACGGATAGTAGGATCGAACCTACTTGTGGAATTGCGACCAAGAATGGTATCATAGGTGAATTTGATGACCCGCGTTATTTTCTGTTTCCGGAACATTTTGAAAGTGAAGTATTCTGGTTTGGAATTGGATATGTGGAATATAATCTACCGAATCATTTACAAGCAGGGCAGCAATTAAAAGAGATACAATTGTCTTTTGAGATATCTTCCGAATGCCCTGGTTATAATGAAGACTATCCTTCTGACATCCATTTTTCTCTCAACGGCATCTCATTGGGATATTGGGTAAGTCCTGGGGATTTTGGTAAACGTCGAGGAAGGTTTACACCAAACTGGTGGCCGGAGATCTGTAATCAATATGGATTGCTAAAGACACTGTCAATTACAGAGGGAGGTACCTTTATTGATGGAGGGTTTAAAATTTCTGAGATTACCATTGAGGATTTAGCATTGGACTATACCAGTAAGTTGGCTTTCCGATTTGAAGTTCCTAGATCCACTGCCAATCCAGGAGGGTTCACAATATTCGGTACAGAGTTCGGGGATTATCATCAAGGAATACAGATGAAAACTTTTTATGAACAAGAATTGTAAAAAAATATTGAAAAAATAGGAAGAGTTATATAAAATAGAAAAAGCACATAGGCACACATCAGAGAATCAACCGTAGAGAAAGGAAGTTAATAATGGAATATTTAAAAAAATATGAGCAATGGACAACAGACGAGTATTTTGATGCTGCTACTCAGAATGAATTAAAAGAATTAAAAGGAAATGAATCAGAGATCGAGGATCGTTTCTATAGAGATTTAGAATTTGGTACAGGAGGACTTCGTGGGGTAATCGGTGCAGGAACAAACCGAATGAACATTTATACTGTTCGTAAAGCGACACAAGGTCTTGCTAATTATATCTTAAAACAAAATGGTGCAGCCAAAGGTGTTGCTATAGCTTATGATTCAAGAAGAATGTCAACTGAATTTGCTACGGAAGCAGCATTGTGTTTAAATGCCAATGGAATCAAAGCATATGTTTTTGACTCTTTACGCCCAACACCAGAATTGTCTTTTACAGTAAGAGAGCTTGGCTGTATCGCTGGTATTGTTGTTACAGCAAGTCATAATCCTGCAGAATATAACGGATACAAAGTTTATTGGGAAGATGGCGCTCAGATTACTGCTCCAAAAGATGAAGAAATTATTGCTGAAGTAAATGCAATTACTGATTATGCCAATGTTAAGTCTATGAATAAAGAAGATGCAATACAAAAAGGGCTATTCTGTGTATTAGGAGCCGAAATTGATGATAAATATATTGCCGAATTAAAGAAATTAGTTGTGAATCCAATTAGTGATGCAGGCAAGGAATTAACAATTGTTTATACACCACTTCATGGTACGGGTAATCTTCCTGTTCGCAGAATTTTAAAAGAAATTGGTTTTGATAAAGTTTATGTTGTGCCAGAACAAGAACTTCCAGATGGTAATTTTCCAACAGTAGGTTATCCAAATCCAGAAGAACCAAAAGTATTTACATTAGCAAAGAAATTAGCAGATGAAGTGAATGCAGACATCATTCTTGCTACAGATCCAGATGCAGATCGTCTTGGTGTTTTGGTAAGAGATGATAAGGGTGAATTTGTTTTATTAACAGGTAATATGTCAGGAGCATTAATTGCGGAATACGTATTTTCACAAAAAGCAGAAAATAAAACTTTAGCTGCCAATGCTGCCTTGGTTAAAACAATTGTTACTGGTAATATGGCGGATCAGATTGCAAAGGAATATGATGCAAAACTGATTGAAGTATTAACTGGGTTTAAATATATTGGGGAGCAGATTAAACTATTTGAAGAAACTGGTTGTAACGAATATGTATTTGGATTTGAAGAAAGCTATGGTTGTTTAGTAGGAACACATGCAAGAGATAAAGATGCTGTAGTTGCTGTTATGACTTTCTGTGAAGCAGCCGCATATTACAAATCAAAAGGAATTACTCTATTCCAACAGATGAATCAACTGTATGAAAAATACGGATATTTTAAAGAAGATCTAAAATCAGTTACTTTAAAAGGGATTGAAGGCATGGGTAAAATCAAAGAAATTATGGCAGGATATCGTGTGAATCCACCAAAAACAGCAGGTGATTATAAAGTACTTAAAGTGAGAGATTATGCTGCAGATACCATTACAGATATGGAAACAAACGCAGTAACTAGCACAGGACTTCCAAAGTCTGACGTATTATACTTTGATTTAGATAACGATGCTTGGTGTGCAGTAAGACCTTCTGGTACAGAGCCAAAGATTAAGTTTTATTTCGGCGTAAAAGGAACTTCTTTAGTAGATGCAGAAGATAAGCTTGCGAAATTAGCAAGTGATAAAGTATTTGATGTAGAATAGGGAATAGCATAATAAATTCATGAAACAGGCAACTTACAAGGAATAATTTCCTTTGAGTTGCCTTTTTATTGTGCATATATAGTGCAAAATAAGAAATATAGAGTATTATATGTGTGTTGATAAAATTTAAATGCACTATATATGTGTTAATAAGAAACGGGCTAGATATGAAAAACTTATAGATAATAACTAAAGAAGCAAGTAAATTCCACTATAAAATACCGAATAATTACATTAAAAGATAGAATATGTCAAAAGAGTCAAAGATTGCATTAATAATGCTGTATAAAATGCATAATTAATGCAAATTTAATATTGACATTTAATTGTGCATAAAGTATAATTTGTGCATGAGTTTATAATAACTTAAAAACATTTTAAACAGGGGGACCTTACATGAGAAGTAAAAAGATACTTAGTTTAATGTTAGCATCTGCTATGGTGTTTTCATTAACAGCATGTGGTAGTCAAAAAGCAGCAAACAATGCGGTAGCAACACAAGATGCAGCAACAACAGAAGCTGTAGCAACAGATGATGCAGCAGCAACAACGGACACAGAAGCAGCTGGATCAGAGTTTCAACAATTAGTATTTGGAGAAACTGGAAAAGAAATTAAAACAACAATTAAATGGCTTAGTCACAGAACTGATTTAGTGGATTCGTGAAAAATGGCTGGATACATTGCCAAATTTAATGAAACGTATCCTGACATAACAGTTGAAGTAGAAGGTATTACTGATTATGCAAATGATGCATTATTACGTTTGACATCAGGTGACTGGGGCGATATCATGATGATTCCAGCGGTTGATAAAAAGGAATTAGCGAACTACTTCGTAAACTATGGTACTTATGATCAATTAAGTACACAGTATAGCTACATTAGAAACTGGATGTATGAAAATCAAATTTATGGTATGCCTTCCACAGCTACTGCTCAAGGAATTGTATACAATAAAAAAGTATTTGAAGCAGCAGGAATTACAACAATTCCAAAGACTCCAGATGAATTTGTTGCAGCATTACAAGCAATAAAAGATAAGACAGATGCGATTCCTCTTTACACAAATTATGCAGCTGAGTGGACAATGGGTGCATGGGATGCATATATAGG
>JAEZUR010000142.1 GCA_023420935.1 Bacillota bacterium
TTTTCTCCAAGTAGAGCATGAATTTCTCCACTTTGTAAATGAAACTGTACATCACGTAATGCAATTACCGCCGAAGAATAGCTTTTCCCAATGTGTTTGGCTTCTAATAAACTTTGTTGTGTACTCATATCATACCTACCTACCTTTCTTTCCTATGAAAGCTTGTTTAGATAAAGAATGGAAAGTGGCAAGCCACTTTCCATTGTCACTTATTCGTAATTAATATTTACGATTTGGTAAGTCTTGTGCTGCTGTATCTTGGCGGAAAATTCCTTCATTTGATTTGATCCATTTTTCAACTGTTTCGCCAGCTTTTAATTTTTTACAAGTGTCAAAGAATTGTTCTCCTAATAATGGGTTACATTCAACTGTTACGTTTGCTTCGCCTGCTGCCATAGCTTCAAAGATTCCTTTTACACCATCAATAGAAACTGTTTTAATGTCTTCACCTGGTTTAAATCCTGCTTCTTTGATTGCTTCGATTGCGCCAAGCATCATATCATCATTATGTGCATAAACACCTTTGATGTCAGCACCATATGTTTTGATAAAGGATTCCATAACTTCTTTTCCTTTTGCTCTAGTAAAGTCACCAGTTTGTGATTCAAGAATCTGAATGTTTGGATGATTTTGAGCTATTTCATCGTCAAAACCTTTTTTACGATCATTTGCTGCAGAAGCACCAACAGTACCTTCTAATTCAACGATCTTTCCTTCATCCCCAAGTAATGTTGCCATTTCAATTGCCGCATTTTTTCCTTCTTCAATAAAGTCAGAACCAATAAATGTAGCATATAAGCTTTCATCCACTTTTGCCATACGGTCAACTAAAACGATTGGAATACCTGCATCTTTTGCTTCTGTAAATACTGCATCCCATCCAGTTTCTACTACTGGAGCTAAACCAATTACATCAACGCCCATATCAATAAATGATTTGATTGCTTTAATCTGATTTTCTTGTTTTTGTTGTGCATCTGCAAACTTTAAATCAATCGTATCTACATTCTGTCCAGCAAAGAATTGAATGGATGCTGTTTCTGCATCACGCCATCCGGACTCCTGTCCGATCTGTGCGAAACCAACTACTAATTTATCGTTAGCTGGCTCTGCTTCTTTCTCTGGTTCAGCAGCTTCCTCTGTACTAGGTGCACTAGACTCTTGTGTAGAAGTCTCAGTATTTTTCTTCCCACATCCTGCAGCCAGTGTTACAATCATAGTTGTACATAATAGGATGCTTAATAGTTTTTTCCTCATAAATAATTTCCTCCTTATTTTAGGGATTATCTCCCTTTGATACACTCATTATAGTAATTACGAAAAGGAAAGTCTTTACAATAAGATGAGGGAAATGTATAAAAATTTAACATGTGAAATGATGTTGATTAACTGGAAGGTAGCACTGAAAAAGTCTCTAGGTAGATATTGAAAAGAATAATGGTGTATGGATATTCATTTGGCTGCCTTACCTTCCTGCGGCATGTCCTTATATAGCCTCAAAGATACAAAAAACATCGCAGCGGCTCTGTTTTTTGCTGAGTCTATAGTCGGACATAAGAAGCCTTGTCAGACGGTCTACGCCAAGATGAATATCTATACACCATTATTCTTATGAAGTTTGTTGAGAGACTTTTTCAGTGCCTCGAACATTTAAAATTTTTCATGATTCTATGTGAACTTTCTATTGTATTATATGAAAAGCAGCTCTTTACACAATCCATATGCTCCTCTTGTAGTAGACCTTTTTATAGTTAAAAGTGTCAATTATAAGGAGGTGTATATGGATTGTGTTAAGGGCTGCTTTTATTATTTATGAGACTTTATTATGTATATTTTCTATAAATTAGTTTTAGTGATTAAATTATTACTCGTCCATTATTCCTTCCATTAAGCGAAATTTCATTACTAAATTGTTTAAATGGTTCATTTGGTTGGTTAGTTGTTCGCTGATGGCGGAACTTTCTTGTGCGGTTGCGGCATTTTCTTCTACTATGGATGAGATTTCTTCTACTTCTTTTGATGCTTTGGCCATTGCTTCGGATTGTTTTAAGGAATCAGTAGTTATCTGGTTTACATATTGGGTGATGTTATCTGTTGCGTCTATCATTCTCTCTAAGGATTTCGTTGCATGATCGGCTATTGCATTACCATTCTGGGTTAAGGACATGGTGTTTCCTATTAAGTCTGTGGTAGTTTTTGTGGCTTGGGCACTTTTAGTAGCTAGCTGTCTTACGTTTTCGGCTATTACATTAAATCCTTTTCCTGCTTCCCCTGCTCTGGCTGCTTCAATTGCTGCATTTAATGCAAGTAGGTTAGTTTGTTCTGCGATTTCCTCAATTTCTTTTATGATATCTCCTATTTTCGAGGAGGCCTCATGTATGAAATGCATGTGTTCTACCACTTCCATCATCTGTGCCTTTCCTTGTTCAATGATTTCTTTCGCATTATCGACCATCTCTGTAGCTTTTTTGGCACTCAATGCATTGGATTCTATCTGTAATGTAATATGATTTATTGTATTATTTACTTCTGAGACGGATAGAGCTTGTCCATTGGCACCCTCTGCTAAGAATTGCGCACCTTCTAGCACTTGATTGGAATTCTGGGCAACCAGCTCGGATGAGTTTTGTATTTGCTTTAATGTTCTATTTAATTCTTTCACAATGTCAAGGATGGCTGCTTTAATGGGCGAAAAGTCTCCACTATAGGTACCTGTAATATCAATATCAAAATTACCTTCCGACATTTGTTTTAAATAATACTGAATATCAGCTATTACTGCATGGAGTTCTTTGATTGTTTTTCCTATCTCATTCGCTAGAACAGAGCCCTCTTCCTGAGAAGTAATCACTGGTACCTCGGTAGTCAAATCTCCAGCTGAAAGTAATTTAATTCGATCCGTACACAATGTTATCGGTGTAGTAATAATCGTAGTCATCTTTCGAATAGCTAGATTTACAAAATATAAGATTACTATGGTAATTACCAGAATAATGAGCATGGTAATATAGATACTCTGAGTAAATTCAAAGGAAGATGCTGAAACGCCAATACTCCAACCGTTTGAATTAAGGATAGGCGCATAGGATTCTATTTTACTTTTTCCCTCCGATCGATATTGCTCAAATCCCTTTTCTCCTTGTATCATCTTGGTTTGTATGGATGCTAGCTTACGATAGGTGGAATCCTTTTTTGCCAACTGAATTGCATTATGTTGTTCTAATACCATATTAATATCCGTGTGTGCAATGACGTCGCCTTTCTTATTAATGATATAGCTTGAACCAGTCTTACCGATATTAATCTGTTTCACCAGATCACTTAATATCTTTGCATCTCCTACTACAACAATCATACCCTTGAATACATTATCTTTCACAATTGGTGCTACGAATACGGTAGATAATTCACCAGTTTCTTTCGTTACAATCAAGTCAGCAACTTCTGGTTTCAGATTCGTTTTACAATCGAGAAAGTATTGTTCCTTGGAAATGTCTGTTCCATTACTACAGAGACCATTTTCATCACAGTATGTAGCTGACGTAAAACCATTACGTTTCACAAAACTATCTAACCGATTCCTGCATATAATATCTTCGGCATTGATATAATCCGTATCAAATGCGCTATCGTATGCCAGTTCCGAGATCATAATTAGATAACCTTGTAATTGACTGGAAACATCATCTGCAGCCACTTGCGCAGTTACCATCATATTCTTTTTCAATAAACTAATTGTTCCTATATAATTCGCTATGACTGCACAGCCACTGATTAACAGTACTGCTGCAGTTAAAATTACAATTGTATTTTTTAGTATGATGGTTCTTATACTGTTGGATTTATTATTCATTCCTCTATTTATCTTCGGTAGTCTCATCATTTCCGTGTCCTCCTTGATTGCAACAATCATGCTTTATCCTGTGTAAAATACCAATTCACATAAATAGTAATAACGTAACTATTTCATTCTTGTTTCATTGCTTAATACATTTTTTCTGTAATCGACCGGAGACATACCCATTTCTTTCTTAAATACGCTGCTGAAATAATGTTGAGATGAATATCCCACTTTTTCGGCTATTTCGTAAATCTTCATTTCATTATGGCTTAGAAGTTCGATTGATTTGCGTGTCCGAATCCTAGTCAGGTAATCCACAAAGTTGATTCCAACTTCTTTCTTAAATAGTCTGCTTAAGTGTTGTGGAGAAAGATTCATATAATCGGCTATATCTAATAGTGAGAAATCTTCCTTTCTGTAATTTTGTTCAATATATTGTTTTGCCATTTTAATCACATTTGGACATTGAATGGTTTCCTTCATCATTTCCGTTAGTTGCTTGTATTGTACAATTAGTTGTTCATTTATGTCCCCATACCCCTGCAGCATAATTATTTTTGCAGGTAAATAGACTGAAATTGCCTCTTGGTATTTCTTATTGAATTCTTCAACCGAACTTTTATCTGTACTTTCTGAAATCAAAATAATGTATTTATAATTATCTACGAAGGTACAAATAGGCGCAAGTTCTTCATAAATATCTCTTGCTATGTTCTCAGCTGCATAATATAGCAAATCATTGTCCCACTTTTCATTCATCTCTTCATGCTCTATGTATTCTAGATAAATCATGGTAATTAAAAATGGATTAGGAATGTTTATTGCTAAATAATCTACCTTATCTTGAAATTCCTTATAATTATAATGACCCTTAAACCATTTATGTATGGTATCAATTATTATTTTGGAACGATTATCATTCAGTAATTTCTTTGCCTGGTTAAGATATCGCTGTCCATTATTTTTTTCTTCAATCACATCAATTACTTTGCGAATGGAATGATCAAAGGCATCTTCCATAAGTGGTTTTAGAAGATATTCGTTCACACCAAGCCTAAGTGCCTGTCTTGCATACTCAAAATTGTCATACCCCGTAATAACAATAACTACCGCATTGGGTTGTATTTCTTTTAACTTTTCAATAAATTGTAAACCATTCAAAAAAGGCATATTAATATCTACAAACAAAACATCCAGCTGTAATTTTTGCGCTATTTCCAATGCTATTTCGCCATCTTCCGCTTCTGCAACCACTTCAATTTTATCGTATTTCCTTAATAACCTTATAATACCACCACGAATGATATCTTCATCATCAGCAACTAGTGCTTTATAAGTCATATTGTAAGCCCCCTAATCCTATTTAAATCGAACATTTTCTTAAATAGTCTAACACCTCTAAAAATTATATAGTTATGCTATCATAGATAATTATACCATTATTTATCCTTTTTGCTTTGTAATATTTTAACGACTTTGTATAAATATTTGACTAATATTTTATAGAATAAACGCAAAAAAAGACATACACCTTATCACATTAAGGTTATGTCTTTTTTGCAAATTTTCTTATTCTGTTCTACTTTTGCTGTTCTGTATTCAAATCATTACAACATGAGGATTTCTTTTTACCAAACATCATGAAAACCATGAGACCCATCATAATTGGGCATATAAAAGGTGCAATTAGTCCAAGAACACCAGAAAGAGCTGGGCTAACCTTTGCGATAAATGGTAGTGATATCATAATGATGATAGGAAGACCACAGCATAATATCATGTGAAGCATGTGTTTCATTGGATTATGATCATGATTATTTTTATTATTATTCATAGTATAACCTCCATTTTTTTATAAGAATGTAGTTATACTATAATCAATCTTTATGTAGAATGTATGTAGATTCTACATAAAAAATATATTTGTGAACATATAAAATGATTCAATAAATGTATTATGTTATTTACTAATTAATAGCTGTCTTAATTCCTCAACAGTAGATACAATATAATCTGCGCCAGCTTCCTGCAATTCACCAACCTCTGCATATCCAAATTCAACACCTATGGAAGGAACACCACAGCTTTTTGCCCCTATGATGTCATGCTTTCGATCTCCAATCATAACAACAGAACCTTTATCTTCCTGGGAGATATGAAGTTGAGCTAACACCTCTTCCATTACTTCCGCTTTCACAGTACGGGTTCCATCCAATTCACTGCCAACTACTTTCGTAAAATACGAGCGAATCTCATATTTCTGAAGAATTGGCTCCGCAAATACCGTTGGTTTGGAAGTCGCTACAGCTAGTACGAATCCCCTTTCAACCAATTCAGCCAACATATCTTTTATACCATCATAAACTCCATTTTCATATAAACCAATGGTAGAAAATCGTTCTCTATATTTCTCAACTGCTTCTTTAGCTTTTTCTTCCGAAAACCCATAATAATCTATAAAAGATTGATGTAAGGGTGGTCCAATAAAAGGTAGTAAATGATCAAGATTTGGCTCTTCAATGCCAAAGTAATGTAATGCATATTGTACGCATTTCGTAATTCCTTCTTTCGGATCCGTTAGTGTTCCATCTAAATCAAATAATATTGTCTTAAACATATTAACCCTCCTCTGATAATTGAATTAATCGTTTCCCATCAACCCGATACACTGTCCAGTCTGACATGGGATTCGCACCTAGTTTCTTATAAAATTGTATGGATGGTTCGTTCCAATCCAGACACCACCAATCCAAACGCTCACAATTTCTTTCCACCGCAATCTTAGCCAAACAAGAAAGCATAGACTTCCCAATACCATAACTTCTATACTTCGGCCTGATAAACAAATCTTCTAGGTACAGATTAGCCTTACCCAAAAAAGTAGAAAAATTATGAAAATACAGAGCAAATCCAACGATTTCCTCCTTAAATACCGCCAGAATCACCTCTGCCTGTTTCCTTACAAATAAAGAATCATACAACGTCTCTCGATTTGCTACCACTTCATCTTCCATCTTTTCATACTCCGCCAGCTCTCTAATAAAAGCTAATATTATATCCGTATCCTCCGGCTCCCCCACCCGAATCCGCAAGCCCTCTACTTTTGTTTCATAATACTTCATACTGCCTCCATACTGTATTTTAACATAACAATTTTATTGTTACTCATTGTATTCTATACGCAAAATAAAGTCAACCTACTAACTATTTATTATGTGGCTTATACCCAATAACTCGATTTGTTTGAAATAAACTACTTTAAGATTAGAAAAAGGATGGTTAAGCAGATATCTGCTTACCCATCCTAAACGTCCAAATATAAAAAAGGGCACTACCATATTAACGGCTACCACACAGATAGCTTATGTTTAAATAAATTCACACACTAATATAGGCTTATATGCCCATTAATAATATACTCATAATGTATAAAATGATGCCATACGAACATTTGTATGTCAATAGTTATTTCCCAAATTTGTATCTAGGAAATTCCTTTTCAATCTCAAAATTAGTCCTATTGTCTTTCGTTTATTTACATTAACAATATAACACCAAAGTATAATTATTACAATTACAACACTTTAAATGTTATTCTAACATTTAAATAAGTATCAAATAGGAAACCAACAAATTTATTACCTTCTACTAGCCCTCTCCAGCAACCAGCCTGTATAGGGGATGGGATGCTCCCGTAATGCACTGTTTAAAACACAAGCCCAAGGATTTGTTTGACAAAAGCGTACTAACCTGTACGATTATGGCAAACAAATCCTTGGGCTTGCTGTTTTAACCTGTGTGTGAGGGAACATCCCATTCCCTATGCAGGCGTCCTCCTTGAAGAGTCTCTATTAATAATTAAATATCTTTATACTCAAAATAATCAAAATCCGCAACCTTCTCATGCAACAACGCATCCACACACCCAATACCCACAAAGGTACCAGTAAACTCCCCATGCTTACAATACTCATCAGAGAACTCAGAAGTTTCATACACGTCCCCAATATGATTAAAATTCTCTCCATCCAGTGACCAGTAGAATCGAAGTTCTCTCTCTAAAACAGTAAGTTTTAGATAAACACTTCCCTGTCCAACTGGTACACCTAGTTCCAGTAATTCAATTCTCTCTCCATTATTAACACGAAGTAAATCTAATACTGGTTGTCCTAATCTCTCGCAATATGTCTTACGAAGCATGATATAATCCATGTTATCATAATAGATCATAAGACCAGCATAGTGCTGATAAACTTCTGGATCAAAATCCATTTTCGTCTCTGCACTTGCATGAAGTGAAGTAAGCTTATGTGCAACTAAACTGGCACGGTTTAACGAAGAAATGGATTCTTGCCCTCGGATTCGAAGGTATCCTTTTCTCTCCGTTAAGGAAGTAAAGGTTCGATAATCTACTCTTGGCGAATACAGTTCCAGCGGAAACTGCTCCGAATCAAACTCTTCTCTAGCAGGTACAGGCTCCCAAATGTGGTCTGGTAATTCACTTGCATCCACACTGGTTTTAGCTAGATTGCCTCCCCCTTCTAAACGCAGCCAATTATCCTCTGTCCATTCCATCTTTTGAATACACGTTTCTCGACCCAGAGTACATCTTAGTTCTGGTAGAAACGGTCTTCCACAATGGTGGAATAGATACACTTCATGTAAACTTGTTTCCACAATACTTCCGTGTCCAGATTTCTGAAGGTAACTGTCTTTGTTATACCGATTTAATTTTACTGCATCATCATTATCCATCTCATCAAAATCCATGGTAGAGGTAATAATCGGATTACATGGATCAGATTCATAAGGTCCCAAAATATCCGTAGCACGTCCCACGGTTACACTATGTCCATATCCGGTTCCACCTTCAGCACACATAATATAATAGTAACCGTTTCTCTTGTACATATGAGGTCCTTCAATACATCCTCGTTTGGTACCTCCAGACCAGATTCGCCTTGGATTGCCTATAATATGTTTCTTTTCTTTATCATACTCGACTAGACAAATTACACCTGGTTTATGATATCCATCTCTAGTCTCCCATTCTAATGAGGTAATCCACTTTCTACCATCTTCGTCGTGGAACATAGATGGGTCAAATCCAGCAGAATGAATAAAGATTGGTTCACTCCAAGGTCCCTCTATATTCGGAGCTGTAATTAAGAAATTATCCACATCAAAGAATCTAGCGTTCATACTATTCATAATGCTATACATGAGATAGAAAAGTCCATCTTCCTCGCACCAGGTTAGGCACGGTGCCCATACCCCTTTTGCAGAGGGAAGTCTTATTAAATCTGCGCTATAATTGTCTTGTAAAGAATGGGTTAGTAATCTCCAGTTTTTCAGATCTTTGGAATGATAAATTGGTATTCCTGGAAACCATTCAAAGGATGATACTGCGAGATAATAATCATCTCCACGTCTACAGATACATGGATCTGGGTTAAATCCCGGTAATATTGGATTCTGTACTTGAATCATGTTTCTTCCTCATTTCTTCTAAAATAACAATGCCCCAGTCTTTCATTTTAATCACTTCATTCAGCTCATATATAGCCTGTGTGATTACATCCTGTGCTTTCTCATATGGGCATAAAAATTCTCTTGCCTCTTTGGTATAATTGAAATAAAAAGTTAGTTCATTTCCTTCTTCATTGATTCCTTTTCGGATGGTCAACGGCCAATTATGTTCCTGATCAAACACCTGAAGTCCTGCTGCACCAAGCGCATCCTGGAAAACTTCTTTCAGAACTTGACAGGATGTATAAGCTCCAATATAATAAGCGGTTCCTTTTTTATATTGATTCTTTGTAATGGCTGCATACTCTCCCCAATATGGGTGATTATACTTGGATAGAACGGTAGCACCCTGTGGACAGAGCAGTTCCATCCAATAGTTTATCGTTTTCTGTTCTGGTTCCACCTTTAAAACCAACTCAACATCCTTTAATGTAACATTTTTTGGTTCTGTAAATTGGTTATAAGTTACACCCAGGCACTCAGATAAAATATGTGGTTGTTTGTCATGATATACCGTAACATGTTCATTGGATACACCTGTCCGAAATGATGCAAGTAAGGTTCCTCCTTGGGCAACATAGTCATTTAGGCGATGGAGTAGTTTCTCTGGTGCCACATATAAAGAAGGTACTACTATCATGCTATACTGCTCTATGTTCTCTGATTCCGGAAATAGAATATCACATTCAACATTCATTTTATATAAAGTATCATACATCCAACGAACCACATCATTGTAAGACAGATCCTTATCCGTTGGAAACCATTTTAAGCTAGTTAGGGATTCATTACTAACTAATATAGCAACCTTATTCGCTTTCTTAAGATTCCTTATTTTAGGACTCAAAGCCTTCCATTCGTTTCCGATTATCTTAGCTTCCTCATAGGTTGGATTGGTATCCATATCATGACTTAAAAGCCCTTTCCAATATGTTTCAAAACTGTTATGGATGGAGTGCCAGTGCCAATACATTACCCCAATTGCTCCACTTGCAATATGACTATAAGCCTGCAGCCTTAACTGTCCTGGATATGGTACCCAGTTCTTAAATGCTTGGGCTTCCGTTTCCAACACAAGATAATTAGCCTGTTTCAGTGAACGAATCACGTCTCCGCCAAACGCGATTTCTGCTCCTGTTAAGTCATCTTGAGTCATATGGTAAATGTCGGTTCCTGCCAATGTAACACTCTTGGCTGCCTGAAAATGATTCACATCAGGTTGTACACCGTAGGAATAACCATCCTGTGCAATATCTGCTCCAAACTTCTTCCACTCAAAGTCAAAATTATGGGTAATAAATTGATCTTCTCTTTTATATTCTTTCACCAAATCAGATTGCCACATTAGATAATTAGTTACTAGTAATCGTTGAAATTTCTCAAATTCGCAAGCTAAACTGGCATTAATGGTTCCTAGTACATCTGGCATATCATCCCAGGTTCCAAGGGCATTACTCCAATAAGCTAAGCCAAATTTAGTGTTTAGTTCTTCCACGGTACCAAACTTTTCTTTTAAGTATTCCAAGAACCTTTTCTGTACCCGTTCACCAGCAGTTCCGTAATGTTTGGTTTCATTGTCTAATTGAAATCCAATCACACAGTTTCTCTTTGCTACATGCTCCATAAGCACTCGAATGATACGTTCTGCATGGTAAAGAAAAGTTTCATTGGTAATATCCATATTCTGTCTATGACCATATCGAGACTGTCCATTTTTAGTTACGGTTAACATACTGTCATCTTTTTTCGCTAACCAGGATGGAATTGCATACGTTGGTGTACCAATTATAACTGCAATGTCCGCTTTCTCCATGGCATCAAGAATTCGGTCAATATGAGTGAAATTATATTCGCCCTCTTTTGGTTCTAAGGTGCTCCAAGTAGATTCAGCAATTCGTACTACATTAATTCCTGCGGCTTTCATCATCTCAATATCTTTTTCTAATCTATCATAGGGCATATACTCATCATAATATGCCGCTCCGTACATTAATTCTTTCAAAGTAAACTCCTCTGCTTATTAGCTAATGATTGCAGTTGAAATAGATTCTGGTTGAATATAAATCATAGTATATTGTCCATTTAAGCGAATTACCGCCGGCAACCACTCTTTGGTTTGATTCAGTATAACTGCCACAATGGATTTATCCCCTGCTTTATCTATAGATTTATCTACATTTGCAAATGCTGTTATCTCAAGTTTATCTGTATATTTGGAATATCCAATACGGACAGCTCCAGGCATAATGTACTGACTAAAATGTCCAATATAAGATAAAATGTTCTGTTCGATTAATAATTTTTTATCTCCATCAAAAAGAAACGGTGCATCACAGAAATTCTTCACATGATTTGGTCCACCTACTTCATCCAATATGATATTCCAATCATAGAACGCAGTCATACCATGATTTAAGTTACCAATGATATCATGTCCATATTTTTGTGCATTTGCTAAGTAATCATCTTTACTGAATTTACAATATTCTATGCAAGCCTCAGACATAATCAGTTTCTTACCAGGGAACTTTTGTGTCACCATATCAAGACCTTCAAAGTGGTCACCACTATACCAATGAAAGGCTATTCCTGCTACCATGTGATCTGTTTCTTCGTCAATGATTTCGCAAGCTCGCTCAAAAACACGTTCTTTGTTATGATCCCATATAAAAATTTCTATCTCGGATAATCCGTTTTTCACCAAAGCAGGATACATATGATCTTTTAAAAATGCTTTTTCTTCTGCACCAGTATATACACAAGAATCCCATGTTTGTGTTGCATTTGGCTCGTTTTGAAGACTCATTCTTGTAACATGATATCCTCTTTTTTGAAATTCCTTAATATAACGGCAGATATACTCTGCCCACATAGTCTGATATTCTGGCTTTAACTTTCCACCATGATTTCGTTCTCCATTGGTTTTCATATAAGTTGGAGGTGACCATGGCGTAACCATAAGATCAAGGATTCTTCCACTAAATTTTTGAATATCTTCTAATAGTGGGAAGATATATTTTCCACTGCGTGTCATGGAGAACGAATCCATATTAGTATCGTCCTTATCACTCATAGCTTCATAATGCTCAAGTGAAAAATCACAACTGTCCATCGGAATTCTTGCTATCTGATAATTCATTTGATCTGAACCATAATAAGTATTTAGCATTTTGTCTTTTTGTTCTTTTGACATTTTGGAATAAACATATCCTGCGGAATCTGTTAACGCTCCACCAAACCCTTCCATAGTTTGATATTTCATGCTCGGATATAGATTAATCGCCTCATTTTCAATACCATTGTCTTCTTGAAAGTTGAAAAATTGTGTTGATACTTTCTTTCGGTTTTCTACAAATGTAGTACTAACTAATTTTAAATTCATCTATTCTATTCCTTTCTATTTTGTAATTTTCAAATATTATACTAATATGTTTCTGTCTTTTGTTGTGTTTCTTCCTTAAATAATTACAAACTTTTACGATATTGAGATGGATTCATCCCCGTTATTTTTTTAAATACTCTAGAAAAATATTTTTCATCATGAAACCCGACTTTATAAGCCACCTCATAAGTCTTCATCTGTGGATCATGAAGGTAATTGCAAGCTCGATCTACTCGGATTTTATTTAAATAATCAATAAATCCGCAATCCAGTGTTTGGCTAAATAACGTGGATAAATAGGCTGCTGTCACCCCTACTCTTCCAGCTACATTGGTAAGTGATAAATCTTCCATATAATTTTCATTAATATATTCTACTGCTTGATCTACAAACCGATTGGCCTGACTGGTTTGAATTACTGGATTCTCCTCACTTAATGGCTCTTTCTCATGTTCCGATTCTAAATAAATGCTTTCAATCTTGGCTAGAATCTCTGTTGGTCTACAAGGCTTTAAAAGATAATCTACCGCTCCATACCTTAATGCTTGTTGTGCATATTTAAATTCATCATAACCACTAAGTATAATGGTTTTGGGGCAGATTCCAGCTGCACTGGCTTCCTTCATTACCGTTAGTCCATCTTTATACGGCATTTGAACATCTACCAACATAAAATCTGGTTTGTGCTGATAGATTTTCTCTAGTGCCTCCATACCATTACTGGCAGTATATATTTTGTCTATATGCTTGCTGTTTAATCTCATGTAGGTTTCGAGTCCGTTACGAATATTGTCTTCGTCGTCTACAATCAGTAATTTTACGATTGGTTTTGTCATGTTCTCCTCCCATCTGCGTGACGTTCACACATTTAAATTACTCCACTTTGTTTTACTCGTTTCCTACTGGAATTTGAATCATAATTGTAGTTCCTCTTCCGACTTCACTTTGAATCAGTAGTTTAAATTCACCATGATATTTTAAATCTAGTCGCTCTCTCACGTTTTTGATAGCATAACGACCAATTCGTTGACTTGAGTATTCTTTGGCTTCTTCCTCTTCCATAAGTTCGTTTAATTGTTCTTTTGTCATGCCAACTCCATTATCTGAAACTTGGAATATAATATGGTCTTCCTCTAAATAGCCCTTAATCTCAATCATCCCCATACGATCCGTGCATTCTAACCCATGTACAATTGCATTTTCTACAAAAGGCTGAAGTATTAATTTAGGAATCTCATAGGATAGAATTTCTTCGTCCATCTCAATACTATAATTTAGTTTTTTCTCAAATCTCATTTTTTGTATCTGTAAATAATGGAAAATCAATTCTTTTTCTTGAGAGACTGGAATCATCCCCCTACCCTTATTCAGTACCAGACGGAATAATTGGGATAAGGAGAAAATGTCTTCTGCTAACTTTTCACTTCCTGCATTTAATGCCTGCCAATAAAGAGAATCTAATGTGTTATACAAAAAGTGTGGGTTAATCTGGGCCTGCAGGGCATCTAATTCGCTCTGCCTTTCCCTTAACACCATGACATAATTACTATCAATCAGTTCTTTAATATCTTTTACCATATGGTTAAAGCAATCGGTAACCTCTCCAATCTCATCCAAACCTACTACTTCAATCTGCTGTTCAAAATCCCCACCTTTAAATTTAATCATGGAGCGGTATAATTTTTGCAAAGGTTTCGATATTACTGTAGATGCAAACATGGATAACGGCCATAAAGCAATAAATAGTATAATAGAAAACGCGATTGGTATATTCTTAGCATCTTGGGTTTTAGATAACCAATTAGCCTTTGGCACCATATAACAAACAAAATTGCCATATGATTCCGTTTGGCTACAGAATACAAAATAACCATTATATTCAAAATTCTTCTGCTTTTGCTCTGGTTCTAATTGAAGAAATTGATAAGATTGAACATACTTTAATACCGTCTTGTCGATCTGTCCTGCACTTACAAGTTCTTCTCCATTTTTATTACAGATAACGATACCCTCATTGTCTTTTTGCAAAGCACTTTGGCACATCTGATCATATCGTTCCACATTAATTCCTATGGCCATATATCCGATTCTTTTCTTTTTGGATCGATCGAATAATACTCTAGAGACAACAATTTTATCCGTTTTGTTATTTATAAACAGATCTTTATCGTCATCATTCACCCTTGACCAAATATAGTCGCCACGAGCTTCATACGCTTTTCTATAAAGATAAGTATTATGAACCTCTGCTATATTTGTGTTATGCACGCTTTTATCCCTTGCTAAATAAAATGGTGGAATACCATTTTCTGTATAAAGAATTAAGGTCTTAATATGATTTTTAATTGAAATCATATCCTTAATAAAACCCATAGGCGCACTCTGTTCCCACAATAAAGGAAGGTCTGGATCTGCCTCATTTTTATTTTTATTCAAAATACTTCTTACATCATTATTAACACTCAGATAGGTAGTCAAATCAATTAAGTCATCCTGCAAATAATTCATATTTTCATTCACTTGCTTAGACAAATTCACATACAACTCCGTCATACTATCCACCGTATCACGGTAATCAGTAATATACATATAAATACTCGCCGTTAATAACGCAGGCAAAATCACAAGATACATAGCAAATATTAATTTATACTTTATCTTAATCCTCAAAAACCGTTCCCTAAACTTTTTCATACGAACCACCTTTTATCCTATTGTCTTTCATATTATAACAATATATAAACAATGCACTTCTACCTTCTGAAGACTTCACCTATAGTTAGCAAAAGTAAGCTTCCCATGAACTTATCTAAAGTGCAAAGTTTATGTAATTCATAACATAATAAGTGGAAGCAAAAGCCCTTTGAATAACCTAGATATGTCAATTTGCACATCACAACCTCTACTAAAGTGATACACAATATAATTTGATAAGCAACTGTTATGAAGTCGTTGGTACTTAGTTCCTGTATTGTAGGAACTTACGTACCGCTACGAACTTCATCCAAGCGAGAGCGTGTTGCGAAACAGATTATATTGTGTATCACTATATACAGCACATAGATTGTGCAAATTGACATCTCAATATCTAAAAGCCTCTAATATCCCTTTGCTAACATTATAAAAGGTAGCCCACAAAAGCACAAGCAATTTAGCCCTTTACAGCTCCCATTGCAACACCCTTTGTAATATGCTTATTAAGAATCACATAGATAATCAATGCAGGCATTGCTGTTAATGCCATTACTGCAAACTGCACTGCATAGTTAGATGAATATTGTCCAGTAAACTCAAGCACAGAGAAAGGTAATGTTTTCCATGTTTTGCTGCTTAAATAAGTACTTGCCATCATAAATTCATTCCAGTTATTTAAGTAAGTCATAATGGATACAGTAACAATAGAAGATTTCATAAGTGGCGCAATAATAATAGCAATAATACGATAAATTCCACATCCATCAATTAAGGCTGCTTCTTCCAGTTCCTTTGGTATAGATTCTATAAAACTACAGGTTAGGAAGATACCTTGCGGTAAGGAAAAGGCCACGTACGGTATTAATAATGCCCAAATTGAATCTGTAAGTCCTAATTTGTCATAGATTACATAGTTTGGTAATAAGGTTGCATGAATAGGAATCATCATACCTAATAATAATATGTTACGAACCACTGGGCTCAATTTCCAACTCATACGTGTACAGGCAAATGCTGCCATAATTGATATTACAATAACGATAACTACAGCTAACGTATTAATCAGTAAACTATTTTTTAAATATAGAAGAAAATGTCCGTCTACGAATGCTTTAATATAATTTCCCCATTGAATTTTCTTTGGAATAATTAACAATCCGTTTGTAAATAATTCATTACTACTAGCCAAAGAAAAGTCGAAGAGCCAAATAAGTGGGAATATTTGAACTACTGCAATGGCAATGAGGCAAAGCATTTTAAACACATTTCCAATGGTTTGGTTTTTCTTGTTTTTTCCTGCGAATTCCATCTGTTCTTTCCCTCCTATGCTTCTGCTTTTTCTTTAAAAATACGATTTAATACTACAGTTGCAAGTAGACAAATTATAATAAATATAACGCTGATTGCATTTCCATAACCATATTTAAAAGAATTAAATGCTTGTTTGTATAAATAGTTAGCTAAAAACTGTGTTTCATTACCTGGTCCACCATTTGTTAATAAGTAAACGGTCTCCATTTGTTTTAATGCAGATATAATTGCCAAGGTTACATTAACCTGAATAACCGGTTTCATTAATGGTAATGTAATCTTTAAGAAACTAGTTTTTCCGTTAGCACCATCAATGGCTGCTGCTTCATAAAGGACTGGATCTATATTTTTGATACCAGTATAATAGATTAACATACCCCATCCAAATCCATGCCAAATCAATACGACTAATACAGACCAGATAGCATTCCCAGAACCTAACCAATTTACTTCTGTGTTATTACCAAAGATTTTTAATATATTATTCAACAATCCAAAACTTGGATTATAGATAAATTTCCATAAGTACGCAATAATTGCAACTGAAATAACATTTGGAATAAAGTAGATACAACGGAAAATACCTTCTGATTTTCCTTGTAATTTATCTAAAATTGCTGCTGTCATAATTGCCAATGGATGCTGAATTACTATAAAGCCAACAGCTAACAACAAGGAGTTTCTAAGTGACATCCAAAATGCAGTATCTTGAAATAAGTTTTTATAGTTTTCGATTCCAATAAATGTTGCTTTTCCCATACCGGAAAAGTCTGTTAATCCATAATAGAAGCATAAAAGGATTGGTGCTAAAATTGCAAATAAAAATGTTAATAAACCAGGAGCAACTAAACTAAGTATAATCCATTTATTGCTGTATAGTTTTTTCATGGGTGTTCTCCTTTCCCGATCATCATTTCTTAAATTTGGCTGTCTTAAAATGTTTTTCAATTTCAAGACAGCCAGTTATTGTTGTGCAAACATCTATGTATCACATTATCCCATTGTGTTTGCTCATATAAGTTTTATTTAGTCGCTTCGCCTAATTCTTTCGTAAATTCTTCTGGAGTTTTACTTCCAATTGCAAGTTGCTGTGATAAATCTTCACTAGCAGTTTTAAATGCGGAATTTCCACGGTCATTTAAAGTTACACCTGTAATACTAGTTGAACCAGTTACAATATCAGTAAATGCTTTCTGAGGTGCAGTTTCTTTACCTGTTAAATACTGAGAATAATCCTGTGCTGACATACAAACACCATTTTCCCATGCAAGTTTAGACCAATTATCTGGTTTGAACATGTAGTTTAATAATTTAACAGCTTCGTCTTTTACTTTAGAATTTGCAGTTACAGCATAACCACCACCATTCCAAGCAGCGATATCAGTTGTTTTACCTTTTCCACCTTCTGGAACTGGCATTGTAAATACACCGATATTATCACGTACTTCTGGAACTACATCTTGATTGGTTGCCATAGACATTTCCCAGCTGCCCATGTAGAACATAGCTGCCTGACCATTGGCAAAAAGATTTAGAGCTGTACCATAATCTGTTGTTTCAAAACCACTCTGGAATAATCCAGCGTTTACAGCATCCTGTAATAACTGAGCAGCTTTTAAGTAGGAAGGATCAGAAAAATCACCATTTGCAACGGAAGTCGCAATTTTTTCCTGAGTATTTCCATCTAATTTAGCTACTAAGTCATGTACATAGATTGATAAAGGCCACTTATCACCACCATCCATACTTACTGGGATTAAGTTTGCTCCTTTAATCTTATCTGCTAAACCTAATAATTCTTCATAAGTTGCAGGAACACTCCAGCCATTTGCTTCAAATAATGCTTTGTTATAGTAAAACGCCATAACATCTGTATTTCTTGGAAGCCCATAAAGTTTTCCGTCTTTACTAAATCCATCTAAAGCTCCTGCGATAAATCCATAATCTGCATAATCAGCATTGTTTAATTCTGCAAGAAGACCTGCATCAATAACTTCATTTAAGAATGATGGTTGACCCCATGCATTTACTAAATCTGGCATGTCGCTACCTGCTGCATAAGCTTTGAATTTTGTCTTATACGCTTCATCATCTAATGCTTCTACTTCGATTGTTACATTTGGATTTTCTTTCATGTAATTGTCAAATAAAGTTTGTTCAATTAGACCTTGTCCGGTCTTTCTGTCAGTTTGATTAGAAAATACTTTGATTGTGACTGCTTCCCCAGCTGCCTGACCACCATCGTCTGTACTTTTAGTTTCTTCTGTTGCTTTGGCATCACCTGTGTTGCTAGAATTGTTTGCCTTGTTTCCTCCACAAGCGGTAAGAGATACTACCATAGTTAATGCAAGTACTACAGATAATAATTTCTTTTTCATATACCATTCTCCTTTTTTCTTTTTTTCCATCAGTTTTTTATGCATTTCTCTGATGTATTTTGATTATATCATTGATTTTTTATGCATAACAGATAACAGATTTTAAAAATAGTGCACTATTTTTAGATAGGATTGTATTTTATACACCAAAAATCCGTATACCATTATCTTATTTTGTTTATTTCGTATAAAACAAATCGAATCACACGATATACATAATAGACAAACTATATTATATGCAAAACATCATATCTTATGATTTGTTATAAAAAAAAGAGCTCTTGCTCCATAGATGACCATTACTCATCAATTTTGCAAAACCCCTTTTTCTTAATTAATCTCTATTTGCTATTTCGTTTAATTCATGAGTTAATCCCAATAATTCTTCAACACTTGCAGTCGTTTCTTGAATAGCAGCTGATTGTTGTTCTGTATTAGACTTGGTAGAATCGGATATCTCCATTGTCTTTTGAACAGAATCCTGAATCTCTTCTGTTAATTTTACAATTTTTAATGCTGTTTCTTTAGAATTCTGGGAAAGATTTCTAATCTCCGTTGCCACAACACTAAATCCTCTTCCAGCGTCCCCTGCTCTGGCTGCTTCTATTGCAGCATTTAACCCAAGCATTTTGGTTTGATCTGCAATGCTCCTTATGGAATCTAAGATTACATTTATTTGTGAGGAAATATTCTTTACATTAGCTATTTCATAGCTTAAGGTTTCTTGATTGTTCATAACGGTGACGGATGAAGCAGCTAATTCTTCCATGGTAGCTGATATTTGTGAAAAACTATCTACTAGGTCGTTACTCATACTTTTGATTGCGTATTTTTGATACCCAATCTGAGATAATGAGTTGGCAACTATAAAAAGAACTTCCGCAGCTGCTTTTATATTCTTTTCTGTTGTAATTTTCACTTTATTTACAGCATCCACATATTTGTCTTCATTTACACCTATCTCATTAGCAGTTTTCCGAAATCCATGCTCTTCCGGTTTGTCAGTTAATATTTGACCACCTAGTATTGTCCCGATTTGCGTTCCATTCACCATGATAGGGGCAGCGAAATCAATGAGACCAGCATGACATTTATATATGTATGGACGTCCTGTTCTTGCTGCTTCTTCTCCACCTAGCTTATGTGATTGTGCACATCTGTCATCACCTGTTTTGGTAGAATGAGTATAATCCATACAAAAACTCGTATAAGAACTTGGCTTGGTAACAGGGTCTCCGTTCATATCAACAGTTACACTTGCAATGTCCATACTTTCAGCAAAATTGTCTTGAAATCTCTGTAATAACTCAAGATCTAATACGTCTCTCAGCTGAATACCGGATGAATTGCTTTTATTATTGTTGATTGCAGTGTTGTTCATAAATTACCTCCGTATGTTTAAATTTACCAGTTCAGACCTGTTATCTAATTGATATTTATATATTATCACATACTAATCCGATATTCAATGTATTTTATTGTATATTATGCACACTATACTTTTCTTCACATTAATTTATTTGGTAATTATATCCATACATAAAAAGAATTAAGCAGATACTCACGTTCATATTTTACCGCTAGTTTTCCTAACATGTTCTTAATCGACTGGATAGATATCTGACCTTGTTGATACTGATCTAGCTTTTTCATAAAGCTTCTTCTTTCCTGTTCAGTCGCAACATCTTTATAATATCCCCATACATGAGATGCTGCATTTACTGCACCACCTACCATAACTTCTTGCTCTAGGGCATGCTCTAGCATACGATAAAAGATGATTGGAAGATCTTGTTGTAATTCTTTTTTACCATATTCTTCTTTGAATAGTCTGCGTATGGATAGATAATCATTATGACTATGTTCAAGAACATTGTATTTATAACGACTCCATTCCACTTCCAAATCCTTAAGTTGTGTTCCTTCTCTCACACAGTTTATACATTTAATGGCGGATAGGTTTTTATCTTTTACTTCTAACATGATATCAATGTTTTTTTGATCCAGTTTTTCATAAAAGTCTAAAAACTCCATAATTCTTATTGTTTCTGAGTGAGATCCAGGTTTTTTCTTATTGTCTTGTTGTGAATAATGTATCTTTTGGCAACCATCTGTTTCATTCCATGTTTTGTTACATTCCATAATCCACTGAACTTCACTAACAGCAGAATCATAGGGATTGACTATGTTATGAAGATTATCAAACACTATCGGAGCATTTATGATTCGTGAAATATCTAATAAATCTCCAATATGATATGACTTGTCATCATTTTCTAATACAAGTCTTTTTTTCACGGAATCATCTAATCGATTATAGTTACGGATAAATCGTTCCTTTGCACTGGTTTTATCACCATAGATTCCACCAATGTGGAGAATAATTTTATGGTTCTGTCCTACCCCGAGGCAATCTAGTACTTTTGTATGATAATTCAGATCTAGTATTGCATTTTCAACCACTTCTGTCTTTGGTGAATTCAATACGGTATACTGACCAGGATGCATGGAAACCCTAAGATTACCATCTTTAATCTTTCTGCCGATTCGTTCAAACTGAGACTGGAACATTTCCCACCAAACCAATTCATTCACTTTACTTGATCCAAAAGAAATCAGGTCCGAGCTGATTCGAAAAAGAGTAATCCCATTTTTGATATTGTAATCAATCATGTGCTCAAGGGAAGATAAATTATGGAGGATTACCTCCGTAAGTTTATCATTGCTAACATTTTTTAGCATACAGCTTTTCATATCTGTATTCCAAACTCCAATTGTTTTGCAAGCATATCCTATACTCATGGTATCCTCCATTCGTTTAAATTACATGAACTAGGGAATTGATTTTAAATTGAATCATTTTTATCCAACCTAGTTTTTTTCTTAAATAAAAATTTAATTGAACATGATAGTTTTCCATCATTTTTAACTCTTGTTCTAGTACTGGCTTATTACCATAACGTATTCCTTCATAGATGGTGACAATATTTTGAAAGGAACCTGCTCCTAACTCATACACATCGCCTAGCCTTTTTATAAAATCTGATAATGTTTCTGTTTCCATTATGGAATATCCATCAATTTTTATGCACTCTAGCATATCCTCGATTAAATATTTTATCTTTTCCTCTCTTGTTGCATTACGATATTTTCTTCGTTTATTATAGCCAAATAATAAGATAACACAGAGTAGTAATGCACTTATTACCACTACAATAGTGACACATAACCGTAGAATATACAATGCATTTTGCTTTTTTTCTTGTTTTATATTAAATTCCATTTGACTCATATCACCTGACGGTCCAAATGTTGGGGTAGGTGTTGGCGCTGGCATTGTAAGTGCGATTTTGTTATTCACTTTCCTCCAAGTTCCACTACCTTTTTGCTGCATCTTTGGTGTTGGTTCAAATGGCACCCAACCAAATCCTTCAATATATGCTTCTACCCATGCATGAGAATCTTTACTATTTACATAAAAGTCTTTCCCTTTTTTCGTTTTATAGTCCAGAACAAAACCCTCAACATAACGAGTTGGAATCCCAACACATCTGGCCAAAATAGCCATAGAAGATGCAAAGTATGTACAATACCCTTTCTTCTGCTCAAATAGAAAATAATCTACAAAATCTTCTCCCTCTTTGGTTTTCGTTGGAGTTTTCGTATAAATAAATTCTGAAAAATAAGCTTCAATTGCCTTTAGTTTATCATAATCATTATCATAACCGCTTGTTATTTGTTCTGCAAGCTCATATACTCGGCGAGGAACTTGTTTGGGAATCTTGGTATAATATTGTGATATAATCTGAGATCGTTCCTGTAACAAATAAGGTAATTTCTCATTTAAAATATCTGCATCAAAATAAGATAGTCCTGAGACTTCCTTTAAATATTTAACACAATCTTCTCGGGAAAATGCTTGGTTAGTATTATATTTACTTCCTAAACCATCTTCTTTACTTATGTTTCTAAGATAATTCTTTATTGTTATATTATCATAGTTTATCTCATTATAATTAAGCTGATAGGTAAAACCCTTCTTTAAAAGTCTTGAGCTTACGATAGCAGAGCTTTCCTTGTTATACGATATCTTTTTGGATTGGATATTCAAATCATTCATCTTGTTTGGATGAAATATAGTCTTCGTCCTTATCTTTTGATAGGTGATGACCAAATTCATTGGATGCATGATTAATTCATTCTCCGTTGGCATAACCCGTTTTTGATACAATCCATATAGCATTTCATAAAAATCTACAGATGCTTCCTGATCCGTTAGAAAATCAATCTTAGAACGTTTCCATCCTACGGAAGTATATTCGTCGCTTATATTTCCAACGAGATAAGTTCTAGCATAGGATCCAGAAGATGGCTCTACTGTTAAGACAGTTTTGTTCGAATCACTGACTGTCCCTCCTAAGGTATCATTGTCATCAGAGTAGCCAACTACACTGACTGAATATTCACCGGAAAATCCATTGCCTAGGGTAGATACATAAAATGATATATCATCAACTGTATTTGATACGGTAGAGATTACCGTCTTCACGCTTTTCCATTGAATTGGCTCTTCGTCCGAAGGAAGTCCTACTGCCAATACCCCAACAATAAAACATAATGGAAGCATATAGAAATTGACTGCCCGATTTATCTGGCGTTCCTTTTTATTGTATCTTTTATTACATAGTTCAATTCCCATTTGAGCTATAAATATTAGTAGAATTGCTATTGTTGCTTTGTTTACCTTAATCTCCAATACCATTCCATAGATAAGCACCATAAGAAAAATAGTTAAAACAGTATACCATAAAATAATATTCTTATTGATAAGATAACTCAGTATTGCCACAAGAGCAACAAAAAGAAACAGTATGGCAAACGCATACGCGATCTGATAATCCTTGTTCGTATGTTTATAAACTTCATACCATTTTTTTAAATTATTCACATAGCCTAACAGATTTACTTTGTTCCAAACCAATAACGAAATACTAATAACTCCTGCTAAAAGAACAATAGCATATGTAATGATATTTTTTTTATTAAAATCCATAAGCCACAACAAAATATATATCATACAGGCACTGAGTATAATAACAATCCAAGGAATCTTAAGTGAACTTCTTATACTAAAATCCAATGCCACTGCTACCGTCATACCAATTACATGTATCGCGTTTTGTAATATCATTAAACGGTTATTGGACTCATTCATTCCAATACACATCCTTCCCCTTGTGATATAGCATTACAACAAATCAGCAATCTCATCATTATGATTCATAATTGTAATGGTTGCACCGGCATCCATTATAAGCCTCAAAAGATGCTCTGTATCTTCCTTGTAATGTTCAGAAACATATAAAACACTACATTCATTCCCATTATTCATAAGTTTTAAAACTGTTTTATAGAGCTCTTCTGAGATAACATGAGTGATTATGACATACTGATACAAACTTGCTGTCTGGATCACCTGTCCTGTATTTATTGCATAATCAACTATATCTTCCACTGTCTTATCCGCTGCAAAACGCATATCTACACACTGGCGATATAAAATATCAAAATCCATTTGATTTTGAATACTATGTTTTTTTACTCCACCTTGTTCAAAATATAAATCACATGGAATATTTTTTCTCTTACAATAATCAGCTATGGCCAAACTACTTTCAATCATCTTATCTTCCACTATAATCTTAGTAAGTTCATCTTCATTTAATTGAGATAAATCCATAAACACAGTTACTCCCGTTTTAGGAATACTCGTATATTTTCTTGTCAGTAACTCCTGCTTTTTAGCAGATGCTTTCCAATGAATACGTTTTTTGTTATCACCACTAATATATTTTCTAACTTCAAGATCTGGTTCCTCCTCTTCCTCTTTGAAACGCTTGATTCTTCCTTTGGAATCATAATTAGGCGACAAAATGGTCAGATTCTGCAAAGCCACTACTCTCGGTAGGACAGTAACTTTCATTTTTGAGAAAACTGGATATGTCACCGTGAAAAGATACAAAAAATCTCTTATCGTAACTGTTTGTGCCCCAACATAATAGTCACCTCGGTAATTACAACAGATTAATGTTTCCATAGACTGCTTTTCACCAGGCAGCAAACTGTACTCCTTTTCTATCTCAGAGCCTAATATTTTTGATTTATCATGATAGAAGTTAACCTTAATATTTTCATAAGAGATGTAATCTTCATTGGATAACTGAAAGATATATTCCGTTGCTTCACCTTTGATAACGGTTCGTTTTCCTATGGTTTGATATAGTTTAAATCTAGCATAGACATAAAGAGTATATAAAAATGCAACCGCAGGTATTGCTAATGCCATATAAAATAATGCATAGGAAATATTACCACCATAAAAGCTGGCAAGAATTCCTGTAGTAATAATTAATAGTATTAAAAATAAACGATTGAATGTCATATGTCTCCTTTGCACGAATGCTATTTTTATAAAATAGGGATTTTTACTTTTCCTAAAATATGATCCACTACAAGATCAGCAGTTTGCTTATTTAGTCTTGCATCTGGTGACATAATTAATCGATGTTTTAAAACAGGCTTTGCCATTTTCTTAATATCATCTGGAAGCGTATAATCTCTACCAGCCAAGTAAGCCACTGCCTGGGCTGCCCTGGTTAATGCAAGTGTAGCTCTTGGACTAGCTCCCAAGATTACATTACTGTTATTTCTAGTTTCATCCATAATCTGAATCATATACGCAATCAAATCACTATGGATCTGTATGGACTTTACTTCTTCCTGCATGGTTTCAATGGTTTTGGCATCCACAACTGCTTCTAATGTTTTCAACCGTTTACCAATTAAAAAATTTTCTACCATCTGTGCTTCATCATTATTATTAGGATACCCGATGGATAATTTCATTAGGAATCGATCGAGCTGTGCCTCTGGTAGATTATAAGTTCCTAAATAATCAACAGGATTCTGCGTTGCTATTACCATAAATGGTTTTGGCAATTCATAGGTATTGCCATCAACAGTTACCTGACCTTCTTCCATGGCTTCTAGTAAACTTGCTTGTGTCTTCGGAGAAGTACGATTAATCTCATCTGCTAAAATAATATGATTCATAATAGCACCTTTTGAAAATTCAAATTGTCCAGTTTGCATATTATAAATCGATACACCGGTTACATCACTTGGCAAGGTGTCTGGCGTAAACTGTATTCTTGTAAAACCACAATCAATGGTTTTTGCAATAGCATTAGCCAGCGTAGTTTTTCCAACGCCTGGAACATCTTCTAATAACAAATGACCTCCTGATAATAAAGCAATCATAGTTAATTCGATTGTTTCTTGCTTCCCAATGATGACCTGACTTATATTATGAATCACTTGCTTCATTACTACTTGATTCTCCATATGTACCCTCTCTTTCCTAGCTCCCCAAATTTGGTAAAAATAACAATATTTTAACAAAATTATATCAATAAAATTAGTGAATTACAACTTCTTTCTCCCACATAATTTGACGTTTCTTTAGATAAAATGTATACTAAATATAAAAAGAAAAGGAGAATCTTATGATTAATATCCTAGATGCATTACCAGAGCAATATCTTATATATGGAGCAATGGGATTAGGTGGTAGGTGGGGTGATACTTCGTCCATAACCAAAGAAGATATTATGCAGGCACAAGAGGCAATAGAGACTGCATTAGAATGCAATATTAACTTTTTCGATTTTGCTGATATTTATAAGGCTGGTAAGTCTGAATTGGTTTTTGGTCAGTATTTAAGACAGAATTCGTCCAAACGAGAAAATTTTATAATACAATCAAAAGTAGGTATCGAGCTTACTGGTTCAACCTTTGGTTCTCGTTTCAATTTTTCCTACGACCACATCATACAATCTGTAGATAATATACTAAAACGTTTAGAAACAGAATATCTTGATATATTATTATTGCATCGACCTGATCCACTGATGGAACGATATGAGTTAAAAAAAGCAATGGATGAATTATTTACCAAAGGAAAGATACGGGCACTGGGGGTTTCTAACATGGATCATCACCAAATCCAACTAATAGAAGCCTATACGGATAGAAAAATCATTGCAAACCAACTTGAATTAAGTTTAGGCAAAACAGATTTTGTAAGTAGTACCGTTGGTTTTAATAATGCTGGTGGAAAAGATCTTGATTTTCCTATTGGAACCTTGGAATATTGTATGCTTAATCAGGTTACACTTCAAGCATGGAGCCCATTAGCAAGGGGAATCTATTCAGGTGTTGCCTTAGATTCTTCTACTGCAGATACCATAGGGAATACGAAGAAGATTGTGGAACGCATTGCCAAAGATAGAGGGGTGTCCTGTGATGGAGTCGTATTATCTTGGTTAATGAAGCATCCAGCTAAAATCAATCCGGTTATTGGAACCTCTAATCCAGAACGTATTAGGAATGCTGTCGATGCATTTAAGATACAGTTAACTCGAGACGAATGGTATGAATTATTAGTAGCCTCTAGAGGTGTACCAATGCCCTAAACCACGTATTTCATGGTTTTTCGACAAAATCTTAATCTTTATTTTCGTGCATTAAAGTCATAGTTGTGGTATAATAAACCACAACTATTCCTATATTACAGATTAAAACATATGGATTCATAAGGAGAACCTATGGAGATTTTGCTATATGCTGAACTGAATATGTTCGCATTTATTATCTTAATACTAATATTCTTAAATATACGTTATCAGTTAGAGAAGTGTTTGGTTGAGCAAAAATTATTTTTTACTCTGTTACTATCAAATGCTTTACTTTTATTGACGGAAACTGCTATGTGGATGATAGATGGACGAGTAGAATCATTTATCAAACCACTTTATTTGTGCTTGCTTACCTTCTACTATATTTTAACACCATTTCTATGTCTTGTATGGTCGGCCTATGTAGACTATACTTTGCTTCGAAGTGTAAAACATCTTAAAATGCTTATGATAGCCATGTTAATACCTTTTGTAGCTAATATAGTCTTAGTTATATTAAGTTTATTTAAAAACTATATGTTTTATATTGATGAACAAAATAACTATCGAACCGGATTTTTACATCCTTTTACTATAATTATATGTTTTCTATATTTGATTTTCGCTTTGTTATTTATTATTAAGAACCGCAACAAAGTTGAGAAAAAAGTATCCCATACCTTAATGTTATCCGCTTGCTCGCCATTTTTATTTTCAGCATTACAGTATGTCATACACGGTACTACCATTCTATGGATTGGTGTAACTATTTCATTATTAATTCTTTTTATTAACTTGCAGAATAATCATTTTTATAAAGACTATTTAACAGACGTTTTTAATCGCAAACAACTTGATTATTACCTGAAAGCGCGAATACAAAAAGGATTTCATACAGAATTACTAGTTGGAATCATGATTGATATTAACGCATTTAAAACTATGAACGATACATATGGCACTGCAGTTGGTGATCAGGCATTGCAGTATATGGCTCAAATATTAAAGCAATCCTTTTCCAAACATCACTTCATTGCACGGTATGGTGCCGATGAATTTGTTATAATACTCGAAGTAAAGGATAGCTCTGGCCTGATTAAGGCAGTGAATCGGTTAAAAGAAAATGTAAATCAGTTTAACCAAAAGAAGTTACTTCCTTTTGAGATGGACTTTTGTATTGGTGCTGATTACTATAACTCACGTTCCCATATGACTGGGCATGACTTCTTGAAACGAATTAATCACCTAATGTACTTGGATAAAAAAGAAAAAAGCAACACATAGTAAATAGAGGGCACAAATGTGCCCTCATAATATATGAAATCCCTCTGCTATGTTACGTCTAAATTTCCTGGTATAGCTTATATATAATAGCTTTCTTGTCATCTCAAACCGTTCCATACAGTGAATGATTCCAAAAGCTAATACTGTTCCAATAACAGCAAAAATAATATATAAAATAATTCTAATTAGTAAATACATCTGTGCTAGATATGGAATGAATCCAATTATAAATAACGGTGCTATTTGAAAAACAACAAATAATAGCAATTTGACCACAGATAATTGTATTGCTTTTTGTGGACACATATTAATACATCTTTGGCATCCCTCACATTGAAAATTCCATTTAGGTTTCTCTTGTTTGGTGTGAATTGCTTTTACAGGACAAACCTTGTTACAAACTTGGCAATTATTGCAAGAACCATCTGCTATATACACTTTACCTAAAAACCTTCTACCAAGATTATAGTAAAGTGCAAAAACAACCCAAGATAATATTAGGAAAATAGGATTTCTCTTCTTATAGGTTCTCTCCTGTTGCAAAATCCGATCCGTTAATGTAGCAATATGTTTTCGTGCTTCTTCAAATACTTTCTTCTCTTCTTCCTTTGTAGGTGTATTTAATATCTGTGTAAAGTTATATGTATAGATTACCATATCTGTCAGAAATACTCGGAACCCTTTTTTCCTAAGTATAGTCTCTACATGGTATAAGGATTGTCCTTCTAGGCCTGCTGATGTAGCAATTATAGCTGCACTACATCCTGGTACGCATTCCAACTTAGACAGATACTTTAACATAATTGATGGTGTCCCTATACCATACACCGGAAAGCAAAAAACATGTAAGTTAAAATCTGCTAACTTAACGTCTAATGCTTTTTCTGAGTTGGATATCCTATCCTCATATCCTTTTACGGTCAGAATTTTCTCCAATTCTTTCACTAAGTGGAAGGTATTACCTGTACCACTAAAATAATGTATCAAGCATTTATTCATTCAAATTCACCTCTACATTTATTTATACCTTTAGAACTTTTATTCATTTTCCTTGAAGAGCCGGAAAACCCATGGATGACAATCATTATCCGTCTTCTCAAACAAATCCTCAATAATTAGCAAAATCAAGTTAAACCAGCTAATACACTTATCTAAGATAATAGCATCCGACGTTATCACATGGTCCAATTTCTCCAGTGTTTTATCCACTTCATTTATAACTTCAACTGTAATATTTACCTGATATTCTTGTGCAATCTCTAATATGAGTGCACTAAGCCTTCCTGAATTGGATACTGGTTTATCAAGGTAAAAAACTGCTTTATTTACCTTTTGTTGATCCAACTTACTTAAAATTAATCGTATCGCTGGTTCTGTCTTATCAATTAAGCGATAGGTTCCACGAAGTCCAGCTAAATCCCGAATCGTTTCATCCAAACCCTTGATTAACAAAGACTCTGATAAGGCAACCTCCAAAGTAATAACTGAATTAAACCCATCAATATGCACTATGTCTGTTAGCTCGCGTAGTTGTTTATTCTTTCGATTGGCTAATTGTTTCTCCGATACTACCATTCTAGATAAAGCGATTCTTTGTCTTTCCGATAACATATAATGATTGCCAACGAAGGTAGTCGCTGATTTAATATGGTATCCTCGATTCAATAAAAACCCCAATTCTTCTGCTGCTGAATTTAATTTGCCTTGCCACTCTTCGCCAAATTCAATTCGATCTTTGGGTTCATAACCACGTTTTACTGATTTCATAGCATTCTCCATTAACTTCGTTAAGACCAACTTTGCAGTTCTATAATATTCCCTTCCATATCTGTAGCATAAACAAATACTGCCTTTCTTCCATCGGCGTATTCTGTTCTTACTAACTCTCCTACCTGTCCACCACCTGCTTGTTTTATTTGTCGTAAGGTTTCTTCCACATCATCTACTTCAAATGCAAGATGTGCAAACCCTAATTGATTCACTAATCCCTTATTCGTATCCACAGATTCATCATAAGAGAAAATTTCAAGCGTTGGGTGATCGTCTTTATATCCTGGTAGACATAAGTGTTCTCCTACAATATGCGCATTTTGAATCCCTGTCATCCGATCCAACCATTCTCCTTGTAAATCTCTAGTCTCTCCAATACTTCGACAATGAAGAACTTCTTGGTAGAACTTTATTAATTTTTTTCTATCCCTAGCGATAATATTCGTGTGTACGTAACGAAACATAGTTGCACCTCTCTTATCTTTATCCTACAATTATTATACTAATATTTATCATACTCTTTCTCTACTATATCACTTTCACTATTTTTAAGATATTTATCATTTTTAATAAATGATTTCACAACATCCACAAATGAGAGAGTTATCATGACCCACGTAATTAGTCTATGCCGCTCAAATGTTAAATCCACGTTACTTTTATCATATGATTTAGTAAAAAGAACTACCAAAATAAGAAAAGTGATAATCTTTATTACATCCGTGATGATTATGAAATTTCTACTTGTATACTCAAAACTCCTGAAATCTTTATAACTCTCGTATATCAAAAAGATTAAAAATATGCTTATAAAAATATATTCAATGTTTAAACCAAATACCTTATCTGGCACATAGCTAATTATTTTATAATAATTTATCCAAATAATGATTAGTAAGACTATTAATAAAATTGTCCGTGCGTTTGAAAAAAAACGTTTCATGTTACCTCCCCCTTATGAAATAACTCATTATAAAACTATTTCTTAATTGTACCTTTATCGTCACTATAATTCAATATCTTTAAACAAATTTTACCAATCCATTTTAATTAGTTTTTCCATAAAAACTTAAGATTCAGAAGATAAATTAGATCAATTCAATTTTTTCTTCAAAAAAAGTATTGAAATTTTTAGATTAATTAATTATAATGTAAAAATCAAATGAATAAAAAGAAAAGACGAAGGCGTCTATAGCAAAGATTACACTATCCTTGCTATAGGCGCCTATTTTGTTGAAAAATTAGGAGGTCTCATTATGAATGGACTAAATGGAGCTGATATGGCTTTCGTTGTCTTTGCCGCAGCTTTAGTAATGCTCATGATACCAGGATTAGCACTATTTTATGGTGGTATGGTAAAAAGCAAAAATGTTTTAAGTACCACACTGCATAGTTACGCAGCCTTGGTTGTAATCTCAGTGCAATGGATTTTTATTGGATATTCTCTCGCTTTTGGTTCCGATATAGGTGGATTCATTGGTAACTTAAATTGGGCTTTTTTAAACAATATTGATATGTTACCAAATGCAACTTATTCACAAACAATTCCTCATTTATTATTCGTAATCTTTCAGATGATGTTTGCCGTGATCACTGCAGCCGTAATCTCTGGTGCATTTGCTGAACGTATGCGTTTTTCTGCGTTTATTCTTTTCATCGTTTTATGGACTACGTTTGTTTACGATCCAATCGCTCATTGGGTTTGGGGTAACGGGGGATGGTTAAAACAGTTAGGAGTACTTGATTTTGCTGGCGGATATGTTGTTGAGATTAACTCTGGTGTTTCAGGACTAGTAGCGGCTATCATGTTAGGAAAACGAAGAAAATCAAGTCCAGAACCACATCATGTACCTATGGCTCTTTTAGGTGGTGGAATTCTTTGGTTTGGCTGGTTTGGTTTTAATGCAGGTAGTGCACTTGCAATCAATGGTGTGGCAATCAATGCATTCTTAACCACCAATACCTCTGCTGCAGCTGGTGCAATCTCATTCGTTGCATGTGAATGGATTATTAACAAGAAACCTACTGCTCTTGGTACTTTAACTGGAGCAATCGCAGGCCTTGTTGCAATTACACAAGGTGCTGGATATGTAACACCAATGTCTGCGTTTTTCATTGGTATCATGGGTGGACTCGTAAGTTTCTATGCAATTGTTGTCCTCAAATCAAAATTAGGCTATGATGATGCTCTTGATGCATTTGGCTGTCATGGTGCTGCTGGGATATGGGGTGCAATAGGTACTGCAATTTTTGCATCCAAAGATGTGAATCCAGCTGGTACCAATGGATTAATTTATGGAAATTTTGACTTACTAAGAGCACATTTAATTGGAATCGGTGCTTGTGCATTATATACTGCCGCAGCAACTTTTGTTATACTTAAGTTCATTAGCTTATTCCTAAAATTACGTGCGGAAAAAGAAGAAGAGAACATTGGTCTAGACTTCTCCTTACATGGCGAAACAGCTTATAACGCCTTAAATTAATAGACACGTTATGCATTTTATGTTATAATTGTCCTAATTTAAGGAGGGATTTTTATGGCTGATAAAATGACAAAAGTTGATATAATAATATCCGAAAATAAATTAGATGATTTATTAGATGCGCTGAACAATATTGGAATTACTGGATTAACCGTTTCCAATGTTATGGGTTGCGGTGTACAAAAAGGTCATAAACACTACTATCGTGGCCAAGCAGTTGATATGAAACTATTACCAAAAGTAAAAATTGAGATTGTTATTTGCGAAGTCCCACTGGAATTATTATTAGACACTGCCAAAAGTGTGCTACAGACCGGTAATTTTGGAGATGGTAAGATTTTTGTTTATGATGTATCAAATGTTATAAGAATTAGTAATGGTGCAGAAGGTAAAGATGCACTGAAGTAAGAGTTACTTTGAGTAAGAATACGTATAACATATAAAGTGCAGAACTTATGTAGGTTCTGCACTTTTCATTTTTATTGGTAGTGTAAATTAGTTTGTGTCTTGGTAATAAATACCACTTTTTGGGTGAGAATTAGATATATATTCTCATTTGAAAGGTGGTTTTTATATGGCTATAGCAAGGGAGCAATTAAGACAAATTATCAAGGAAAACGACATTCAAACAGTAGGTGATATTTATAATCTACTAAAGGACAGTTTCAAGGATATGATGCAGGAAATGCTAGAAGCTGAAATGGATGTTTCCTTAGGTTATGCCAAAAATGAAAAAGGGGACCTGATCATCGAAAACAAAAGAAATGGCTATTCCCCAAAGACAGTAAAAAGTCAGTATGGTGAGTTCGAGGTAGAAGTTCCAAGAGATAGAAAAGGAGAATTCGATCCTAAAATTATACCCAAATATCAAAGAGATATTTCAGGTATAGAAGAAAAAGTGATTTCTCTTTATGCCCGTGGTATGTCAACCCGTGATATCCATGACCAACTACAAGATATCTATGGTATCGAACTTTCGGCTGAAATGGTAAGTAAAATAACAGATCGTA
>JAEZUR010000187.1 GCA_023420935.1 Bacillota bacterium
ATGTTGTACTGCTTTTTCTAAATCATTAACGGCGAAGTCTATATGTGCCATTTGCTGTTGAGCTTCAGGTTGTTCCGGCCACACAGGCGGTTTATACTCAGTATTTTGTTGAAACAATATACTAGGATACGTTCCTTGATTGGTTCCTGGTGCGTATACACAAGCCCATTCTTCATCGATCAACATCATTTCCCACTTGAGCAACGAAGCATAAAATTTTGCTAATTCCTGTGGGTCTTTGCAATCCACCGTAAATGAGTACATTTTGATTTTCAATTCATCATCCATAACACAAATACCTCCTTATCTAATCATAAACCTTTTACCATAAACAGCTCCATTGGTTGTTCATATCCCGGTATATTCAGCAATAAACCTCCAGCATCCTGATACCCTATTTTTCTGTAGAAATGCTGTGCATTTTCATCAACTTGCGTGGATGTCATAATCAAGCCGTAGCCTAATAATTTCATATCTTTTTCCCAAAACTCAATAAGTTTTCTTCCATACCCTTTATGCTGATTTTTACAATCCACAAAAAGCATCGTACAAAAGGGGGTATTGTCCCAAAAAAGATTATATCTAAGCACTCCAAGTGGAATATTATTTTCTACTAATACATATCCCCTTTTATCTCTAATCTTCCTTTCAAATTCTGCCTCAGACAAATGCTTATCTAGTCTAAACCAGAAAGCCTTATCTTCTTTCTGCACATATCTAATACTTACCATATTAAACCTCCGCAAATACTGATTCCATTTCTATTATTAGCATCATAAATATAATGAGTAGTTAGTTTATTTCACAATTTAAGAACATTGCAAACTATCTACTTAATTTATGATTCTGATCCTAACTGAAGTAAACCATCTCTGATTAATGTTCCCAAACTGTCAATCCCTGATAAAACACTGTTACATCCAATTGTTATAGCATGTGAAATTAAGAACCCAGCGATGATAATTGCTATTGCAATAATAATTTTTCCTATTAAATCTTGATACTCTTTCATTCTGTTCCTCCCCTCAAACTCTACCATATATCAACCTATTCACATTTCATATTACACCATATTATTCCAAATAACAATGAATTTTACCTGAGTAAAGAATTAAAAGAGACTATCTAATATGACTTTATCATAATAAGATAATCTCTTTTAACTACTTAATTGATCAGCAACTATATCCAAATATCACACGTTAACAATTTCTCGCTACAATCTTTAAAACATAACCTACTAAAATTATAAGCCCCGTTATTCCACACTTGCATATCATGAACACCACCTTCAATCACCACTCGATAGTATTCACCAAGATTATCCCCCGCAGCTTCCGCCAAACCGCCAACAGCGTTACGATATCCCATCTGATATGCTATCTCATCTGCATCCCCACAAGTCATATAAAGCAAGGACAGCTTATGATTACAAGCCTTGATGCTTGAACCCAAACGCTTCCCATCGCTTGACGAGGGCGCATTAGAAAAGGCTCCTACATAAGCAAACAAGTCAATCATACCAGGCGCAGTCACCGTGGTTTCCAGCCCATTCTTCCACGCACTCACTCCTTTTGTGTATACAACGGAATCGCAACGATAACCACCTACTCCAAGATTCAAGCATTGCATACCGCCCATAGATAGACCAGCTATAGCCCTATGCAGGCGATTATAAGCAATTCCTTCTTCTGACCTGTCATTCACATTTGCATAGGTATTGTATTCAGATTCGATAAATGGAATAAGGTCGTACCTCATTTCATAATCAAAATAGTAAAAACCAAGTATATTAGTCCCCATCATATTAAAGGATTCATCCGTCCAGTCATATGTACTTCTGCCTTCGGTAAATACAACGATAAATGGATCTACCTCTTTATTTGCAATCAGATTATCAAATATATTGCATATAATATTCTCATCATCGTGGTTTTTATTTCCGGTTAACCATTCATTGCGATTACCACCTACTCCGTGTAAAAGATAAAGTACATTATATTTTTTACTTTTATCCTTCTTGTTGTAATCTGCTGGTAGATAGACAATACATTTCTTTCTTATTTCATTTCCAGTGACCGTTTCTCTTCCTATTTCTTGGAACGTATTATTCTGACTTACCACAAGTTGGCGAGATTGATTAATATAATGTTTCACACTATAAGTAACATCAGAAATTGTTCCTCGCTGTTCTGTACTTACTGCCTTCTTATATTTTTCAGGTACCGCACAAATATTATTTTTCATTCTCATAATTCTCCGATTCGTTAACCTATCGTCATGACTAGTCTATCTAACATGACAACGGCATGCTTACAGGTCTTATTACCGTGTGCAAATAAACTGTATTTCAGTCTAAATTAATATGTATATAAATCTTTATTACATATTATCTTGCACCACGAATTCGATCGTGGTGATAACCTCTGTCCGTTTCACTATGAATACGCTGAATCTCAAAATAACACAGCCCATTAGCTGACAACGTAATATCAACATCCATTGTATTATTAGTAACATTACATTTACTCGTTCTTATCTGAGGACGAGCACATTCTCTAAGTAATGCTACTTGTTTTTCCGTAGGATAAGCTGGGGAACCCATATCAATCCAGGTTTTAAGAGGATTACAAGTACTCTCATCCACCAACTTGGTAATCAACATATATTCACCATTTTCAAGATCAATTGTAACATTCAATGTTAGATTAGAATCCTGCTCTTCTTCCACTGGATTCCAAGCAACACCTTGTATCTTGTTCTCACCATCTTTTGTTACAATAAAATGTTCTGTACGGGCAATTGCATTGGAACTTAACTGATTAAAGAATGAAAATGCCCAATAAGTAGGTTTTGGAATCATACCATTGGCTAATAATCCAAAGCAACCTGAAAATGGAGTATAAGCAACCCCTGCTTCTTCAAACACATCTCCAAATGTCCAATAAGAATAAGAAGCACAATAATCACCCATTTCGCTCAATAATCTTGCCACGTAAGCAGCATTTAGATTGGTATCGTGGATTGGATTAAGAGGCGTATAGGAAGTATTAAATTCCGTAATATGCATCTCCATGCCAGCATACTCTGGAAAACTGTCAATAATCCGGCGACTTTCCCCTAATTCAGATATAAAATGTTCCGGTAATCTAAGCTTTTGATACTCATAATGACCTACTCGATCAGGTACTTCTGTTGCATAGGCATGTCTTGTAACAAAATCAAGTGGAACTTTATTTTCGGAACAATATTCCAGAAAACACCTTAGCCAGCGTATATCATCCACTCCACAGATTGCAGGACCTCCAACTCGAATCCGTGGGTCACAGTTTTTCACGGCTTTACATGTCACCTCATAAAGTTTGAAGTATTCCTCCATATCTGCACCTTCCCAAAATATAGGTAGATTCGGTTCATTCCATACCTCAAATGGCCAAGTAACCACTTCTTCCCTTCCATAACGGTTAATCCAGTGCTGAATTGTTGCTGTTACTAAGTTTGCCCATTTAGTATAATCCAACGGTGGTGTGGTATTTCCTTTCCAATAGAATACCGTCTGACTTCCTGATGCTAATTTTTCAGGCATAAAACCTAGTTCTACAAAAGGTTTCAGACCCATAGACTGATAATCGTCAAATACCATATCAACATAGGTAAAATTATACTCTACTTTTTCCACACCATCTTCTTCATAAGTTTGATAGATCGCCATATCATCACAGAATAATCCATGTCCACGAATATGTGAAAATGTAATTTCTTCTTGAACCTTGTTTAACTGATCGTGATATTCCTTGCGTAACGCAAGATTCATACGACCTGTGCCAATACAGAATGCTGTGTTGTTGTTAAATAAAACCTTATCATTTGCATTAATCTTGTAAATAAATTTCTCCATAAGTAATCTCCTCTACTTTAATAAAATGTGCCCCATTTAATACTACTATCTAAAACTTCTAATAAACCCAATGTAGCTTTAAACCGTTCTATTACTAAGTAAATTATAAGATATGGAAATCTTTCACACAATGATGCATACTAAGGATTAAATGACTTATTCTAAGATATAAATACATAATAAATTAATCGCAATATTTGATTAAGAAACCGCAATTCGCAATAAGATAAATAGATAACAATGTGATATAATCCAATTAATGGTATGCACAAAAGTATAAAATTAGGAGGTTTTCATGATTCAACTAAATGCAGAAGAAATAATTCATTTACAGGTCGAGTGTGCGGATGTACTAGAGGTAAAGCAGGGACTTGATGGATACCTGAGAGTAATACCTATTACAGGTGGAATATTCGATGGAAAGATTCATGGAACAATAGTGAATGGGGGCGCAGATTGGAATACAGAAAAAAGCAAAAGCTGTGCTCACGTATTTGCAAAATATCTGTTACAGACGGAAGATGGCGAGTACATTGCCGTTGAAAATCAAGGTATCCTAGAACATGAGACAGATGGTTTTATTAAAACAACTCCAAAGTTTACCTCAGATGAAAATGGTAAATACGGATGGTTAAACCACGGAGTATATGTAGGTAGTTTAGAACCAGGTAGGGGCAACTACGCTGTAGAAATCAGAGTTTTTAGATTGTTATAACAAAGAAAACTGAATGAATAACAAAAAGTGCAAACAACATATGAACTCCCCCATAAATCAGACTGTTTGAGACTGATATGCCCCTTGTCAAGTAGACAAGTGAACTATCAGAAACCTGAAAATCAACTTATGAGGGCAGTTCCTATGCTAATAGTTGCACTTTCTTATAATTTAAACTTCACAGCTTAAAAATATCATCTTGCTTATCAAACTGATTAGAACTTTTTCGAAAATAGTTAGGTGTAACTCCCGTATGTTTTTTAAATTGTCGAAAGAAATGCTCCATACTGCGATACCCACAAAAGTCTGCAATTTCAGCAATGGAATAAGAATCATATATTAAATATTTTTTAGCAAGATTGATACGACTATGAATAACATCATTCATACAAGTAACCCCAAAGGTATTTTTATAGAGTTCTTCCAGATATCCTGCACTAACATTGAGCCTTTCTGCCATTTTAGAAACTGTCCAATTCTGATTGGGTTTACGGTAAATCTCCATTTTCAATTGGCTTATGCTGTTATATAATGGTGATCTGGATGTGCAATTATAGGACTCTAGCATCTTATTAAATAAAGTTCTTAATAAATTATCGATAGAAATATCTTTGTATTTATTATTTAATATATCTTCTGTTGCAATTAATTGAAATAGTTTATGACAATAAGAAGGATCATGAATAATAAATGGTTCGCCACTTGGAATTGATGTAGTTGTTATATACTTCTCATCTGTCTCAAACCAGATCCAATCATCGGAAGCACTATCTGAACAAGTTCTATAATAAATTCCTTGATGTGGTTTAAATAAAACCATACAATTGGGTCCATATTCCTTGTATTCATCATTAACTAAAAACACTGTTGGCGTGTGCATCAGCAATATAATCCAGCAATCAAATCCCTCCGGTTCATCAAATACAGAACCTTCAGGATGAGATGAATCATATCCTGAAAATCTAATGTTTATCACTGTTGTTCCTCCATTATATTAAGAAAAGTACCGAATTCATTCTATCCTATTCTTCTTCCACTTCCCATTCGTCTTCCCAATTCATTATTTTTGATATGGTGGCACTCTTTTTATTAATGAATTCCGTCGCAAAATAATCTGCGTCTTTTTCAACATCACCTTGGTAATTGGTTTGTTTCTGCCACCTATGTCTTAATTCATGTGTTAGGGCATGTAGCGAATATAGTTGCTTACTTTGAAGATTCTCTCCATCGTCATTTTCTGAAAATATGTATACGATTGCCACATCTGATAATTCATTGTAAATCCCTTCAATTTTACCTGACCAGATCGGTACATTAAATAACTGATACATGGCAAGCATAAAATCACAGTGTATTAAAGTACTTAAGAGATTAAATCTGTTTTCAACTATTATTAATTTAGACGGCTCATACTTTTTTCCTAATAATTTAACTACTTTTAGTAATTGTTTATCTGTATAATAATTTTGGTTGTTTATTATTTTCATGCAATATTTTCCTTACATAGAATGATTTGCAAATCGCAGTTTCCAAACGCTCGTTTCTATTTATATAGTAGCATATCCCTATTTAATATTCAACTAAACAAAGCAATATCAATACTTTTGGCACGATAGATAAAGACTCAAAAAAGACCTATGTCATCATTATCTGACACAAGTCCTTTTCCTCATTTATTCTTATTTGATATCTATGTATACACTTCTTCTAATCTAAACCAAGCGATTCCAATACTTCTTCACCTATTTTACCATCAACATCTAGATTATTATCCTTTTGATATTGTTTTAAAGCTTTTTTGGTTTTACTTCCCATAATGCCATCTGCTTTTCCACAATCATATCCTAGTTCATTTAACGCTTTCTGAACACTCTTAACAACAGATTTTGATACACTTTTTCCAGAAGTACTACTGTTACTGTTTGATGATGTATCATATGGACATACACCATTTTCATGTAAATGTGCTGGATGACCACCACAATGAAAATGATAAGAACCCAAACCGCTCTTATTTTTATTATCTTTGTGTCCACCACTTGAATCAGTTCTTCCCGAATGTGCATCTGCTGTCATTGATACGATTGATGTATTTAAGAACACATCAACTCCTGGACTTAAGAGCATTGTTATCACAATAAAAGCAATTACCTTTTTAATCTTTGTACTCATTTTGACTCTCCCTCTTTCTTTAAATATTATTTGAACATAAATATCAAATTCCCTCGATTTATTTAACTCATTCAAATACCAGCCATTATAATTTCATAAATCATAGTTCTTGCTTATATTCTATAATCTTATTGTAACTCTTTACCAGGTAATTTACAATATATTTCATATATCGACAGATAATCCATATTACCTTGTTACTTTTTATCTTTCCAATTAGTTTCAAGAGTCTAAATTTATTGAATAACTAGATAATTGCAATCAAAAAAGCTTGCAACCCTAAAAGAATCCTAGGATTTACAAGCTTCTAAACGGAGACGGTGGGATTCGAACCCACGTGCCCGTGAGGGCAAAACGATTTCGAGTCGTTCTCGTTATGACCACTTCGATACGTCTCCAATATATAATAAATGCGATAGAGCCGCATTATTAACTAAATATATGTTGCCTAATTCAAAAATTCTAACTAGACATAAACCAGATAAAGTAATCACAACGCTTCTTACGCTGCCTTACTATACTCCACAATCAACAACTCCACACCCATCTGATCCATCATACGACCTGTCTTTACTTGCTCCTCAATATCCGCACAAGAATGTAGCGCACTTGTTAGCAGCTTCTTACTGAAGTTCTTCGATTGCGTAATATACTTTGCAACAGAAAATGGCGGTATCCCAATCTTTTGTCCTATCACAGTTCCATTATAACCATGCTCATTTAACTCTTTCACCTGTAACAAAATATTGAAATGTCTCGTGATTAGAAATAGTATAGATAATGGTTTCTCTCTCAAGGTCAGTAGATCATAATACATCTGTAAAGCTGCACTTTGTTTTTTAGATGCGATAGCATCAATCATCTGAAAGATTTTACCGGTGATCTGAGTGGTGCATACTGCTTCCACATCATCCTCCGTAATTATTTCTCGATCTATGGCATAGCACACTAATTTCTCAATCTCATTTGAAAGGTTCTCCATATCGGTACCAACCTTAGTGATAAGATACATTAGTGTATTCCCAGTAATCTTTTTACGACTTTTATTAAGAAGGGATGTAATCCAAAGTTTTAGATTATTCTCATCCATTCCATCCATCTGAGAAATCGTTCCAACATCTTTTACGGCTTTAAATAATCTATTTCTCTTATCTACTTCACTTTCTACAAAAACAATATGTGTGGTTTCCGGAATATCTTTGATATAATCAGCCAAATCTGATTGTGCTTTAAATAATCCACTATTCTCAATAATGATTAATCTTCTGTCATTGAAAAAAGGTAAGGTCTCTGCAATCTCAGTTACCTTATGAACATCAACGCCTTTACCTTCGAAATAGGAGTAATTCATGTCATCACTATCACCGAGAATTCCATCTTTTAACTTGTTTTTATAAAGCTTCTTGAGATAGTCTTCTGCCCCATAGAGTAAATATACAGATTTGTACTCATTTCTTTTAATATGCTCTTTTATATTCTGCATAACTACCTCTATTTCTCTGTATCATACAGCTTGATTATCTATGAGTTGCGAAACTATCCTTCTTATTTTACTAATAATTTTTGAATTAATCAAGCCCTTTTTCTGTTTCCTCTGTATTTATATAAAGGCAAAATGACACATGAACATCCAATAACTTTTCTAAAGCTCCCAAGTATAATATTTATATTATTAGGTATCATAATGAAAGGATTATCATGTCCTTTATGACCATTATCAAATTATTACTTCTTATTACTAATAAACACTACCTTTTAAGAGGAGGGTAAACAATGTCAAATTTTCATGCAACAGTTGATGCCAGAAAATATGAACCAAGAGAAAAACATGATGTTATATTTCAAACATATGAGAAATTAAACAGTGGTGAAACCATGGAACTTATTAACGATCATGATCCGCGTCCTCTCCATTATCAAATGGATGCAGAATATACAGACCAATTCGACTGGAAATACCTCGAGGAAGGCCCAGAGGTTTGGAAAGTTGCAATTAGTAAAAAATAAATTTGTTATTATTAAAAACAAAAATAGCTCCATAAATTATAATGATATGTCTAGAAAAACACAGACAACGTGCTTCTTGACATATCATTTTTTTCTCTGAAAAACACATGTATGATACGTTCAACAATATAAGATCATAATTTTATAGCTCATTCAGTTAAGCTTCGTTGTGAGCAGTATTTACGATAAGTATATAACCATATGTATACACTGATTATAACTACAATAATTAAACTCAAATTAACAAGCGCTCCAACAACTGCAATTGGGGTTTCTAATAAAAATGCTCTCCAGAAATCAAACCCTGTCATTTGCCATATTCCAGGTGTATGATAAAACTCTTTAAAATGAATTACTCGATTCACGTCAAGAGTATGATATGTGTAAAATATAATTGCTAACGAAAAATATATAATAGAAAATCTACGCCATTTATCGGCTAAACGTTTATATTTCTCTGCTCTCGTATTGGAATCAGAAAAAATATCCTCACTGGCATCTTCTGCTACCCTTTGAAAATACTGATTACCTACATACATATCTCCCCATATATGTTTCCACCCACTATCCTCAAAGAGTGTACAATAATCAACATACTCCATATGACTAGTAAAATTACGGTAGTCCATTTTTATGATTGTCTGTTCCGTTCCACCTAATCGTTTAAACTCATAGACACCTAAGCATTTTCTCCAAAAAAGATAACCTTTCTTTGTCATTTCGTTAAGCCAATTCTCTTCTTTTTCTAAACTAGTAAACAACCTAAAGCATTTCATATAGAAAACTCCTCTCGTCAAACAAATTTCAAACCCCTTTTTTTAATTCCCTGCGATAATTCATATGCGTAATCATACCCAAAGCAAGAAAAAGAGCTAATAACATGGTAAAATTACCTATTGATCGCATTAATGCAAATGGTGTCTCAAATAGAAATTGCCTTATAAATGTCCACCCTTTCATCTCCCATAATCCTGGAGTTAGATACAAAGATTTAAAATTGAATATATCTTCTATATGAAAAGTTCCCGTTGTATAAGAAATGATTACACTTGGGATTAATGCGATTGCAAAAAGAAACCACAAATTAGCTAAACGTTTATATCTTATTGCTTTGGAGTGTCGATCTGAAAATATATCATCATCAGATTCGGCACCTTCTTTAATAAAATATTGATACCCTGAGGACTGTGATCCACATACATGTTTCCACCCACTATCTTCAAATAATGTTCGGTAATCCTCAAAATCTTTGTAATTTTTAAACATTCTAAAATCAATTTTCACAGTAATATGTTGCTTCTCAGCATTATCTATTTTAGCAAATTCATAACAACTAAGACAATTTACACCTTTAAAAATATAACCCTTCTCTGCCATCTCATTAAGCCATAATTCTTCCTTTTCAAAACTCATAAAACAATTAAAACACTGCATAATAACTCCCTTCTGCTAGTCTGCTTCCATCAAACAGATTAATAAATGAACACAATATTAATCAACCTTTCAACCTAACTCACATGAACATGAACTAACAAAAACCCTCAAACCCATATCTACTAGCAACGTCAACCATATGTTTCAAACGCTTTGTTTCCATCTGAAGCACCATCAGTCCTTCATCCGTAATCTGATACATTTTTCTTCTTTTATCTTCAGAAGGGATCGACTTAATTAGCTTCCATTTTATTAAATTCTCTATAGCTCCATACATAGTCCCTGCTGCAATTCTTACTTTACCATCGCTAAGTTCTTCCACCTTCTGCATAATATAATAGCCATGCCCAGGTTCCTTAAGGCCTAACAAGATATAAAACATGGTTTCCGTTAATGGTAAATACTTATCTAAGTTCATGAAATTCACCTCATCTTTTCACTTGTATATACTGTTTAACTATACAGTTGCACTTTATATAGTTATTATATACAGTTACACTGTATATTGCAATAGAATTTTTCAAAAAATAAAAAAGAACATCACTCCATAACTTACTAAAGTTATTTTGCAATGCTCCAAGCGATTATTTAGATTTCATAATACTAGATTTTTCATTACGCTTCTTATAATAAATATAAATTGCCATAAATAATATGGTTGGAATATTAAGAACTAGAAGTACTAAAAAATTATATTCTTTGTCAACAAATAACCAATATTGGGCTTTGGCTGCACCATAAAAAGAGATTAACAGAAAAATAATAGGAAGAACTAACCCCGCTAGTTTCAATATTTTTGATAAGTAACACTGAATAACGATTAATAAAATTGATATGAATATTATAAATAAAATAGGTAATAAATTTATTGTATTTATTGTAATCCGCTCCTTTACATAAATCATCAAATTATTATTATTAGAAATATAATACAACAAATTTCTAAATATTAATAGACTAATTTTCCCAAATAAATTATAATTTGTTTAACTATAACGCAAATAGAGAAAATAGGAGGGCATATTATATGAATTTAGTTAATCCAGAACTATATATGGGATCATTAATTATAATACAATTTGTCGCTACATACGCACTTTACTTATTAGGCGTATACGCATTAATTTTACTAATCAAAGCATTAAAGATTTACATCAGAAACAATTCATAAACGCAACCATGAAAAAGTTACAGCCAGCAAAGTAGATTCTGAAAAAGTCTCATCCACAACCTACAAAAGAATAACAGTGCATCTATATTCAGCTTGGCGTTGACCGGCTGACAAGGACATGCCGCAGGAAGGCAAGGCAGCCAAATGAATATAGATGCACCGTTATTCATGAGATATCTTAAATAGAGACTTTTTCAGTCACTACTTAAATCAATTTTTCTTTGTTTTTACTACATTCTAAACTACTGTCTATATGTACTCAAGAATGCCTCAAACTTATCCATAGCCACTTCTAATTGATCCACCCTTGGCAGATACACGATACGAAAATGATCCGGCTGTTTCCAGTTGAATCCACCGCCATGAACCATTAACACGTGTTGTTCTTTCAAGAAATCCAATACAAATTTTTCATCATCGTGAATGTTGAACTTCTTCGTATCTATCTTTGGAAAAATATAAAATGCAGCCTTTGGCTTTACAGCGCTGATTCCAGGTATGCTATTTAATCGGTTGGTGATATATTCTCTTTGTTCATAAATTCGTCCCCCTGGGACTAACAATTCACTGGCACTTTGATATCCACCAAGTGCAGTCTGAACAATATGCTGAGCTGGTACATTGGAACATAGTCTCATGGAAGATAGCATATTTAATCCTTCAATATAGCCTTTTGCTTTGGATTTATCCCCAGCCAAGCACATCCAACCCACACGGAATCCTGCGATACGATGTGATTTAGACAATCCGTTAAAGGATACCGTCATTAAATCAGGTGCTAAAGAAGCGATTGCGGTGTGCTCATAATTATCCATAACTAAACGGTCATAAATCTCATCAGCAAATATAATTAACCCATGTTGACGAGCAACTTCCACTATTTCTTGTAATACTTCTTTTGGATATAATGCGCCAGTTGGATTGTTTGGATTAATTACTACAATCCCTTTGGTACGATCGGTTATCTTCTTCTTAATATCCTCAATATCTGGATTCCAATCTGCTTGCTCATCACAGATATAATGAACTGCCTTTCCACCAGCTAGCGTTGCTGCTGCAGTCCATAAAGGATAATCCGGTGAAGGGATCAAAATTTCATCACCATCATTTAGTAAACCTTGCATGGACATAACGATAAGCTCGCTTACTCCATTGCCAGTGTAAATATCATTGACTCCAACGTTTGGAATGTTTTTTAATTGACAATATTGCATAATTGCTTTTCTGGCTGAAAAAATACCTTTAGAGTCAGAATACCCCTGGGCGTTACGAAGATTGGCTATCATATCATTTATAATTTCATTTGGCGCGTCAAATCCAAATGGATAAGGATTCCCTATGTTTAGCTTCAGAATATCCATACCCTGTTCAATCATACGATCAGCAGATTCCACAACTGGTCCTCTTACGTCGTAACATACATTTTCCAATTTACTGGATTTCTCAAATTTCTCCATCATTCATTCTCCTTTTTCTTTCAAGCAGCTATGCTTTTTTCTCTGTTTAGCTCGTTGTCTACGCGAAAAAAAGCCCTAAACCAACTTATGTTAGTTTAGGGCGAATGTGTCATCCGTGTTACCACCTAAATTCAGAGAAAACTCTGCACTCACTCAGTACGAAAGCATATGCTTATAGTTTACATATCCGTTTGATACTGTATCCGGGATAACGGTCGGATCTCCGATGAAGTCTACTTAACACTGTTATGTGGTTCGGTTCATAGCTCAGAAACTGCTTCCTTACTCTCTTCACGAGGATTCTCACCAGCCATCCTCTCTCTTTGCTTCTAAAAAGTAAGTACTCCTTTTCTTCGTCGCTTATTAAAATAAAGGATAGCTTATTTAGATTCATTTGTCAAATAAAAAATGCTAATAAAATTGAAATATTATAATGTTATTAGCATTTTCTTTATATATTAAATCATTATATATTTATTTACTGTTCATTCAATATAATATATGAATTTACGCTGTCAATTCAAACTGACTATTATAAAGCTGTGCATAGAATCCATTCTGACCCATCAGTACTTCATGGCTACCCTGTTCAATAATATCTCCGTCTTTCATAACTAAGATAATATCTGCATCCTTAATCGTAGAAAGTCTATGAGCAATAATAAAACTTGTTCTACCACGCATTAAGTTATCCATGGCTTTCTGAATTCTTACTTCTGTTCTAGTATCTACTGAACTAGTTGCTTCGTCCAGAATTAAAATTCTCTTATTCGCCAAGATTGCTCTGGCAATCGTGAGTAACTGTTTCTGACCTTGGGACA
>JAEZUR010000013.1 GCA_023420935.1 Bacillota bacterium
TTATTACGGATATCTCGCAGTCCCTTCTCAATATTCTTACGAATGCGAACCATATCTTTACTATGGTCAATGCTTGTTACAAGTCGTCCTTCTTCAAATATGAGTTCTATTACTTTTTTATAGCAATAGCAAGGATACTCCTCTGTACTTCTGTAATCCTGAACAAAATCATTTACTAAAATCAATCCTCCCGTATAATTTACGGATATGGATAATTCATTTAATTCTTCCTCTGATGACTTCTGAATTCCCAGTAATTTTAATTTATAATCATCTGATTCATATATTAACTTATCTTCTTGCATATTCCCTATCATTGCACTTATATAGTCCATTTTATCAAGGGATACGATACTATCTTTTTCACAATGGAGAATCAAGTATGAATCTCCTTTATATATGAATTCCTCTTTGAATTTCATAAGTTCCTCCATGTTATGTTTGACTAAAATAGTAATTACATACTTACTGAATCCACACAATTCTTCATAAGCATTGCTATGGTCATAGGTCCAACCCCACCTGGAACTGGTGTAATTGCACTAGCAATCGGTTCCACGGAAACAAAATCTACGTCACCACAAAGTTTATTATTTTCATCTCTATGGATACCAACATCAATAACAACAGCACCTTCTTTTACATAATCCGCATTGATAAATCTTGGTTTTCCAATGGCAACGATTAAAATATCGGCACGTTTCGTTACCGCTTTTAAATCCGCTGTTCTTGAGTGACACACGGTCACGGTACCATTTTCACGAAGTAATAATAAAGCCATTGGCTTACCAACGATATTACTTCTACCAACAACCACACATTCTTTTCCTTCTACGGTAATTCCAGAACGTTTTAATAATTCAATCACTCCAGCAGGCGTACAAGATACAAATCCTTTTTGACCTATGCTAAGAGCACCAACACTCTGTGGGTGAAATCCATCCACATCTTTTTCCGGTGCAATAGTTTTAATTACTAAATCTTCATCAATATGATTAGGTAATGGTAATTGTACTAAAATCCCGTTCACATCTGGGCGTTGATTCAATTGTTTCACTAAATCAAGCAATTCCTCTTCTGTTGTAGTTTCCGGCAGTTCATAAGAAAGGGACTGTATACCAATGTATTCACATGCTTTTTTCTTATTACCAACATAAACACTAGAAGCCGGATCATTCCCAACTTGAATAACGGCTAATGTAACCTTCTTACCTTCTATGTTCAACTGTGAAGCTTTACTTTTTAATTCATCCTTTATTTCTGCTGATATCTTTTTTCCATCAATTATCTGTGCCATCTGAGCCCATCCTTTTCAACATTGTATACATTTCCTTAAAAATGCTATCTCTATTTTATTATAAACGTAACACTTTTTAAAGCTATTTTTTATTTTTTTGTAAAAATATAACTTTAACAATAACTGCAGTATAGTTATAACTAAACTATTACTATACTTAACTATTACTATGATGAGACATTCAAACGCCCCTGGAACAACCTTGACTAGTCAATTTGCACTTTCACCACCTAACAAGAAGTGATACAAAACATAGTTTGATGAGCAACTGTTATGAAGACGTTGGTACTTAGGTTCTGTATTTTAGAACCGAGGCCTGTTTTTTAGGCCTTACGTACACACTACGTCTTCATCCAAACGAGAGTGCGTTGCAAATCAAACTATGTTTTGTATCACTTTTTTATTACACGTAATAAGTGCAAATTGACTCGATAACTCTTTTCATAGGCATTTTAACCTCTCATCATAACTACAATGCAATCACAAAGGTTTCATATCCCTTCTCTCTTAGTTCTTGTTCCATAGTACTAGCCTGCTCAATGCTGTTAAAACTGCCAGTTACAACAGAATACAACTCACCCATCATTATGATGTCAGCAGGGAAACCATCTTGTTCCAAGCTCTCTTGTAGATTTAAAGCATTACTGTAATTACGGAATAAGCCTACTTGAATTCTATATACAAATGGTTTCGTCTTTGTTTTTCTAATAATCGCCAAAAGCCCTTGTGCTATGGAATTGGCGATATCATCAAAGTGTTCATCAAATATTTCATTATCACTATCTGTATTAATATAGCCAACTTCAATTAAAATTGATGGCATCTTCGTTTTTCGAAGAACAGCTATATTAGTTCTTTCATTAACGCCTAGATTATAAAAACCTAATCTACTCAGCTCTGAATTAATCGATTTACAAGCCTTTTCTTTGATATCACCCTTATTAAAAATCAGAGTTTCTATACCAGCATAGGTATTAGGTACAGGGCTTGTATTTCTGTGCAAAGACAAGAAATATTCCGCGCCACTTTGATTGGCTATACGAGCCTTCTCATTGGGATTCTGGTACGTATCTTCTGTCCTTGTATAGTCTACCTCAACACCTCTACGAGCAAGTTCCTCCCCAACTGCCAATGCAAGTCTAAGGGTATCATCTTTTTCACGTCTTTCATTATAGGTAGCACCATTATCATATCCACCATGTCCTGCGTCAATCATTATTTTCATTGCCATTCACCTTAAGGCTATATGATTATGATTAAGATATGCAAAAGAAAACAACTGGTGAATCGTACCACTCTGCTCACATTAAAAGGCAGCAGATATAAAATACCTGCTGCCTTTTAATTTTTTATGCTACTTATTTTAAAATTCTTGCTTGGCCAATAATTGGGAGTTCTTTTGCTTTACCACTAAATGCATTCACCATACCAAGAATCATTAATACGAATGCTGCTAAATAAAGCACTTTTCCAATATACCAACCAAAGAAAGGTACAAAACCAAAAACCACATTCACCACGCCAATTGCTAGGTATACAAAGAATAAGGTAATACCTTGATTAGCATGAAATTTACCAAATTTGGAATTAGGACATACCACCAATGGTAAAAAGAATAAGATTCCCAAATAAGCCAATCCAGAAACCACCTTATTCTGTTCAATATCCTGCGCATCATAATTATGGGTTTCATCTGCTGTGTTGTTAATGAAATCACTTGCTTGCTTGAATGGATCGCTGTTGTTTTGGTTATTTTGATCTGACATTCAAATATCCCCCTTTAACATTTTATTTTATACTTCTCACTTCCATTATCTATAAACCGTAGAGATGTTACAAAAACTACGCTTCGCGATAATAATTAATCAAGCATCCTTTTAGGATAATCTGTCTCTCATCATCCGTAAGCTCGCCAAGCTTTAAGTCGAATTCTTTTAAAGTTTCGCCTACCACATATGCTTTCACAACAGAATCTTTATTGATAATAGCTTGCTTAATGTCTTTGATTAATACATAATCTCCATTTTCAAATGGTAACTCTCCATCTAATAAGAATGGAAGCATACCCCAGTTAATTAGATTGGAACGATATCTCTTGGTTGCATATTCATGTGCAATATTAGCAAGTCCACCAAGAACCTTCTGACAGCTTGCTGCTTGTTCTCTTGCAGAACCATCACCTGGTTTTACAGCAAAAATCATACTTCCGATCTCAGTTGTTTTGGCATCTACTTTAAATTGTTTATTAATTTGATTAAATACTACTTCTACTTCTGGATTAGCTGCAAAAATGTCTTCTCCAGCAATTCTAGCTTTTTCTGCTTTCTGCACTTCTTTCGCACGACCAACGTAAGCAGGATCCTTACGGGATAATGTGAATTCTGCTAATCCCAATGGATTAGAACGATAGGATGAAGTTTCTCCAGATGGAATTAATTCATCTGTTGTTGTAACTGGATCATGAATCACGGATACTACTTTTAATACCATATCATCTGTAAGCGCTGACATAGCAGGCCAATCTACAATACCAGGTCCAAACTTAATCTCTGCTTCTGTATCTGCTTTTCCTAATCCGTTGTATACTCTATTTTCATAAATTGCACCATCAAAGAAATATGCTGGTTTGGTAAATGTAGTGTCCACATCTGCAGCTGAGGTCAAATATCCTTTATTGGCAGCAGTTGCTGCGATAGAACGAGCATCCATAAGTGCTACAGAAGCAACTTGGCCACTTGTAATCTTAGAACCTTCACGGTTAGGGAAGTTTCTAGTGGAGTGACGAATACTTAGTCCATTGTTAGCAGGTACATCCCCTGCACCAAAACATGGTCCGCAGAATGCAGTACGAATAGTTGCACCTGTAGCCATTAAATCTGCTACACGTCCATTCTTTACTAATTCCATAAAGATTGGCTGACTGGCTGGATATACACTTAAGGAGAACTCATCAGAACCAATGTATTTTCCTCTTAAAATGTCAGCAGCGTCACAGATATTTTCATAACCACCACCTGCACAACCTGCAATAACACCTTGTTCTATATATAATTTACCGTTACGAACTTTGTCTTTTAAAGTATATTTAATATTACTATTATCAAGACTTACTAATGCTTTCTTCTCAACCACGTCTAAAATATCATAAAGATTTGCATTTAATTCTTCAATGGTATATACATTACTTGGATGGAAAGGCATTGCAATCATAGGTTTGATTTCTGACATATCAACATAAACCATACCATCGTAGTAAGCAACATTTTTTGGAGCCATTTCTTGATACTCTTCTGGTCTTTTATGTATCTCGTAGAATTCTTTCACCTGATGATCGGTTACCCAGATAGAAGAAAGACATGTAGTTTCTGTTGTCATAACATCCACGCCGATTCGGTAATCTACGCTTAAGTTAGCAATTCCATCTCCTACAAATTCCATTACTTTATTATTTACATATCCATTTTCAAATACTGCTCCAATAATAGCAAGGGCAATATCCTGTGGTCCAACCCCTTTTTGTGGTTTACCAGTTAAATAGATACCTACCACACCTGGCATATTAATATCATATGTTTTACTTAATAATTGTTTCACGATTTCAGGACCGCCTTCGCCCATAGCCATGGTACCAAGGGCACCGTAACGTGTATGGCTATCTGATCCAAGAATCATTTTACCGCCACCTGCAAGCATTTCACGAGCAAACTGATGAATTACTGCTTGATGAGGTGGAACATAAATTCCGCCGTATTTCTTAGCACAAGAAAGACCAAACATATGGTCATCTTCATTGATAGTACCACCAACAGCACAAAGACTGTTATGACAGTTTGTTAAAACATAAGGAACAGGAAATTTCTCAAGTCCTGATGCTCTTGCCGTCTGTATAATTCCAACAAAGGTTATATCATGTGATGTTAACTTATCAAATTTTACCTTTAATTTGTCCATGTTACCGGATGTATTATGAGCTTCCAAGATTCCATAAGCCATGGTTCCTTTGGCAGCTTCTTTCTTGTCAATGACTTGACCACCAAATTTATGTTCTAAAATGGCAGCAGTTTCCGCATTTTCTTCGATGATTTCTGTGCCGTTAATTAAATAAGCACCTTTTTCAAAAAGTCTAATCATATGAACCTCCTCTATTTTATCAATATTAAGTTGCATAATTCTATCATATTATAATAATTAACCTATCATATTGCAAATCTTTTTTCTTATAACATGATAATACGAAAGGTTACTATTACAATTTGTCATATTTTTATGTTCTTTTTTATTGTAATCTAGTCCACTTTGTATTACAATATATATTTGAAAAAATACAATGACAATCGAATTAACGGAGGTGCTCATGAAACATATTATTAGTCCCCTGGATCTTTCTGTTAACGAGTTAGAAGAAATTTTAAATCTAGCGGAATGTATGATCAAAGATCCCAAGAAGTATTCCAATGTATGCCATGGCAGAAAACTTGCCACCTTATTCTATGAACCAAGTACAAGAACCAGACTCAGTTTTGAAGCTGCTATGCTAAATCTAGGCGGTAGTATTCTTGGTTTTTCCTCCGCAGATTCTAGTTCTGCTGCTAAAGGCGAAAGTGTCGCCGATACAATTCGTGTTATTTCTAGTTATGCTGATATCTGTGCAATGCGTCATCCAAAAGAGGGAGCTCCAATGGTAGCTGCCAATTATTCTTCTATTCCAGTCATTAATGCCGGTGACGGCGGTCATAATCATCCCACTCAAACATTAACTGATTTACTTACAATTAAAGCATTAAAAGGACATTTAGATGATCTTACCATAGGGTTATGTGGAGATTTAAAATTCGGTAGGACCGTACATTCCCTAATTAATGCCATGGTTCGATATCCTAATGTAAAGTTTGTATTGATATCACCAAACGAACTTCGTATTCCAGATTATCTGAGAGTTGAAGTGTTAGATGCAAACAACATAGATTATACCGAGGTGAGTGTGTTAGATGAAGTGATGCCATCTTTAGACCTTTTGTATATGACTAGAGTTCAGAAAGAACGTTTCTTCAATGAAGAAGATTACATTCGTCTAAAAGATAGTTTTATATTAGATGCACAGAAAATGACTCTAGCAAAAGAGGATATGTTAGTAATGCACCCTCTTCCTCGTGTAAATGAAATTGCTACTGAGGTAGACAACGATCCAAGAGCAGTATACTTTAAGCAAGCAGAATATGGTGTTTATGCTAGAATGGCTCTTATAATGAAATTATTGGAGGTGGAAGCATGTTAAATATCGGTGGTTTAAATCAAGGTATTGTAATTGATCATATTAAAGCTGGTGGAGCGATGGATATCTACAGCTACTTGCATCTAGAAAAATTAGATTGTAGTGTTGCAATTATTAAAAATGCAAAGAGTAATAAATCTGGAAAGAAAGATATTATTAAAATAGAAGGACCAAATCAAGTAGATATTGATATGATTGGTGTTTTAGATCCGAACATTACGGTTAATATTATTGAACATGGGGAGATTATTGAGAAAAGACATCTCAATCTTCCAGAGGCGGTTACCAATGTGATTCGTTGTAAGAATCCAAGATGTATTACTTCTGTGGAGTTGGATTTGCCACATAAGTTTAAGTTGACGGATAAAGAAAAAGGGGTGTATCGTTGTATATACTGCGAGCAAAAGTTCAAAGGGAATTGATATTAATTGAATAATATAGTTTATTGAAATCAAAAAATACCTCACACAATTCCTACACTCCAACGCGTTGCTTAGCTTCCGTTTCGGAAATGTGTGAGGCATTTTTTGATTCATTTACGCTATGAGATTACTATTAATTCCACAATTCTTCCATCTATGTATTCTTTTATTAAATTATATGATTTTGTAGTCAAATATCCTCTGAATAACTATGAATTTTAAATTTGCACTTCATAAAGCATGTAACTTGTTCAATTGACTCATTAACACCATAGAGGAACGTAAAAAAACTAGAAAAAGGAAATCCGACACAGTATTTACTGTTAATCAGATTTCCTTTTTATATATTATTAAACCTTATATATTACTCTTATCTTTATTTATAACATGTTCTTATTCGAATAATCTAAATTAGAATAATCCTGTAATTATGCCGTCTTCGTTTACGTCGATTCGTTCTGCGGCTGGTTGTTTTGGTAGGCCTGGCATGGTCATTACGGTTCCGGTAATGGCTACTACGAAGCCAGCTCCTGCTGAGACATAGACTTCTCTGATGTGGATGTTGAAGTTCTCTGGACGACCTAATAAAGTTGCATCGTCGGATAGGGAGTATTGATTTTTGGCCATACATACTGGCATAGTTCCAAAGCCTAACTCTTCTATCTTTTTAATGGCTACGGTTGCAGCAGAATCGTATGTTACGCTTGCAGCTCCGTAGATTTCCTTTGCTACGGTTTCAATCTTTTCTTTGATGGAAAGGGAATTATCATATAATGGTTTAAAATTGCTTTCTTTGGTTTCAATGGTTTTGATTACTTTCTCTGCTAATGCAATTCCACCTTCTCCGCCTTCTGCCCATACTTCGGCTAATGCAAATTCACAACCTCTATCTTCACAGAATTTCTTGATATACGCTAATTCTGCATCCGTATCTGTAATGAAACGGTTTAATGTAACGACGCATGGAACTCCATATTTCTGGATGTTTTCGATATGTTTTTCAAGATTGGCAATACCTTTTGATAACGCTTCTAGATTCTCTGGACCTAATTCTGTCTTTGGAACACCACCATTGTATTTTAAGGCACGAACCGTTGCTACTAATACAACTGCGTCTGGTTTTAAGCCTGCCATTCTACACTTGATATCAAAGAATTTTTCTGCTCCTAAATCTGCTCCGAACCCTGCTTCTGTTACAACATAATCCGCTAGCTTTAATGCAGTTTTCGTTGCTCTTACACTGTTACATCCATGAGCGATATTAGCAAATGGACCACCGTGGATGATAGCTGGTGTATTTTCTAGGGTTTGAATTAGATTTGGGCGAATTGCATCTTTTAATAATGCAGCCATGGAACCAACTGCGTTTAATTCTTTAGCCGTTACTGGTTTCCCTTCATAATTATAAGCAACGATGATACGACCTAATCTATCTTTTAAATCTTTCATATTATCTGCAAGACATAGAATCGCCATAATTTCAGATGCAACAGTAATAATAAAATGATCTTCTCTTACTACACCATCTGCTTTTCTTCCAAGTCCCACTACAATATTACGGAGTACACGGTCGTTCATATCCACACAACGTTTCCATACTACCTGATTGGTATCTATTCCTAGAGCATTTCCTTGCTGAATATGATTGTCCATCATTGCTGCTAATAAATTATTAGCAGATGTAATTGCATGAAAATCTCCTGTAAAATGTAAGTTTAAATCTTCCATAGGTACAACCTGTGCATTTCCACCACCTGCTGCGCCACCTTTTATCCCAAAACAAGGTCCTAGGGATGGTTCACGCAGTGCAATCACCGCTTTTTTATCCATTTTTCCTAGAGCTTGTCCAAGTCCTACGGTTATTGTTGTTTTTCCTTCTCCTGCAGGAGTTGGATTAATTGCAGTCACTAGGATTAGCTTACCATTTTCTCTACCCTTTACATCTTCCCAAAGCTCATCTGTGAATTTTGCTTTATATTTTCCATAAAAGTCTAAATAATCCTCTTCTATATCCAATCTCTTAGCAACTTCCTTGATATGCTTCATTTGTGCTTGCTGCGCAATTTCAATATCTGTTTTCATTGGTCATAGCCTCCTGTGTTTGCTTATTCATTCTATTTGTTACGATACTATTATACCAAAAGAAGGTAAGATGAAAAGAACTTTTTTAATAGTTTAATTTTTAACAATGTGTATCAAAAACTATTCCTTTATCCTTGACTTAATGTAGGTAAGGTAACGTTCTACAATGTTAATGTCAGAACACTGATAAAGCATTCTAGAACCCACGACATCTTCTATCTCATTAAAAATCAATTCACCTTGATCACCAATCATAAAATCAATTCCTACCAAACCAAATCCTTGTGTACAGTTTCTATTATAGTTGAGTTTAGTTTGTATATTACGCTTATTGTTTAAATTTATGTTTGAGTTCATAGGAATATCTGTTTCAAATAGATCTATAATACTTTGAACAATTGCTTCTTCTTGGTTAGACAAATGGTATAATTCAACTCTTCCGCCAAGAGAAAAATTGGATTTAAACCCTTCATTTGCTGTTCGTAGAACGGCACCTATAATCTGCTTACCAATCACATATACTCGTAAATCTTGATGGCGATTACCAGTAAGGGGTTGGAACACCACATCATCCTTGTTCATGGCTTTCTCAATTTCATACTTTCTTTCGTCCCCATCGTTTGGTTCTATCAGATAAACTTGACTTCCACCATGTCCACTCACTGCTTTTATCACAGTTGGTGTGGTTATTTTCTTCATATATTCCCCAATTGATTTATTATTAACAAAAATAGAATCTACCATTTTAATGGATAAATTGGCGACATATTGATATGTTTTTGCCTTATCATTACATATCTCCGCAACAAAAGAATTGTTAAATACTGGAATTCCCATTTGTTCAAGATGTTTGCTAAGTAGCGGATAGATTGTTCGACAGATTACAAAATCAGGTGGGCTAATCTGCTCTCCTTGGTTAGTACAGAACCAAACTCCTTGATCCACCCCAAAAAGCAGATCCTCTACGTACATAAGTGAGATCTGAACATCTAACCTTTTACCTTCTTCTAGATAAAAATCAATATAACGACGATTATATTCCGCATCTTTTTTGTAATAAATAATCCAAGCCTTCAACCTAAACGTTCCTCCATTGCTGGCAAATATATTCCATAATAGAATCTGCCACATTAACACCTGTACAATCATATATATTTTTAAAATGTGCATTGGAATTCACTTCACATACAATCGGTTCTTCCCCTTCCGAAAATAGAAGATCAACGCCAGCAAAGTCAAGTCCTAATGCTTTGGTACTTTGTATGGCCAAATTAATCTGATCCTGTGTAGGGATATACGGCTTCATTTTACCACCATTGGATACATTTGCACGGAAATCTCCATTATCAGAATAGCGATACATGGCTGCAACCACTTCATCTCCCACTACTTGCAAACGGATATCTCTTGCAAAACTAGTTTGAATAAATTCTTGAAATAAAATTGGTTTCGCTTCTAATTCCTTAACCTTATTGAAACATTCCCGTTCATTGGTAACCAGATAAACCTGTTGACCAAAAGAACCAAAGCATTCTTTAATGACAATCGGAAATCCCAATCGCTTCATAACTTGATCTAAAAAGTCAAGATTGGTAAACCCGATATTTTCAAACGTTTTAGGTGCTAAAATTGTTTTGGGCATGGGAATATGTGCCTGTTCTAACAACATATGTGTTAATGATTTATCATCACATACCTCGATGGCATTGGCTGAATTAAACAGACGAAAACCTTTCCATTCTAATTGTTTTGCCAAGCGAATATCTTTGTCCCAAAAGAGGATAAAATCTGGTTTATCTATAAAACAATCCATAGAATCTGATAGGACACAAGACTCGCCTAATTCCACCAAGCATTGATCATTGCTTCGTATCTGAATCTCAATTCCTTTACGTTTCCCCGCTTCTACTAACCATTGATTTATCTCATGAAATTTAGCTGAATTAAGAAATCCATTGGTGATTAACCATGCATTCATTTACTACACTCCTATTTTAAGATGAGAGGGTCAAAAGACCGTTTAAAAAGTTGATGAGTCAATTTGCACAAATTACATCTTTCATGAAGTGATACACAATATAATTTGATACGCAACACGCTCTCGCTTGGATGAAGTTCGTAATGGTACGTAAGGTGAATGTGCAAATTGACAAATTAAGGTTCTACAAAGGGGTTTAAAGCTATTGTGATTTAAACATATTCATCTACATAATTCTCAAATTCTTCTATGGACATAAGTACTTTACGAGGTTTTGTTCCTTCCTCTGGTCCTACTACGCCTGCATCACATAATTGATCCATAATACGAGCTGCTCTATTGAATCCAATTTTATAAACACGTTGTAGCATACCTATCGATGCTTTATCTTTTTCAATTATAAATTTCCCTGCTTCTATAAAATAATCATCTCGGTCACTACCAGAGGAAGCTGCGCTTTCTGCTACTTGTGTGGTAATTATTTTATTGGCGATTTCATCATTGTATTGAGGCACACTATTTTGACTAGTTAAAAATTCTACAACAGAACTTACTTCCTTATCTGATACAAATGCTCCTTGAATTCGAACTGGTTTTGGATAACCGGATGGGAAGAATAACATATCCCCTTTACCAAGAAGTTTCTCTGCTCCAGATCCGTCAATTATTGTTCTTGAATCAATGGCAGAGGATACAGAGAAGGCAATTCTGGAAGGAACATTTGCTTTAATCAATCCTGTTATTACATTAACAGATGGTCTTTGTGTTGCAATAATCAAATGCAAACCAGCAGCTCTAGCCATCTGAGCTAAACGGCAAATTGCATCTTCCACTTCCCCAGGAGCCACCATCATAAGGTCGGCTAACTCGTCCACTATAATTACAATCTGTGGCATTTTCTTAAATCGATCGTCATTGGCGTATGCAACTGTAGCTACTTTTTCATTGTATCCTTTTAAGTCACGAACTCCTAGATCTGCAAAACGCTGATAACGATCTGTCATCTCCATAACAGCCCAATTTAATGCACCAGATGCTTTCTTGGGATCGGTTACGACTGGAATCAATAAATGAGGGATTCCATTGTAAACACTTAACTCAACTACTTTTGGATCTACCATGATTAACTTTACATCATCTGGGTTTGCTTTATATAAAATACTCATAATCAAGGTATTAATACACACTGATTTACCAGATCCTGTAGCCCCGGCAATTAATAAGTGAGGCATTTTGGCAATATCCGTCACGACAGTTTGTCCACTAATATCTTTTCCGACTGCAAATGCAATATCGGAAGAATGTGTTTTAAACTCTTGGCTTTCTATTAATTCCCGTAACATAACCGCAGTATTCTCTTTATTCGGTACTTCAATTCCTACTGCTGCTTTCCCAGGAATTGGTGCTTCGATACGAACATCTGCTGCCGCAAGATTCAGTTTAATGTCATCTGCCAAATTAGTAATCTTACTAACCTTAACTCCCTGTTCTGGTTGTAGCTCATATCTAGTTACTGCGGGACCTCTACTAATATTCGTTACAGTTACACCAACTCCAAAACTTTCTAAGGTTGATTGAAGTTTCATGGCAGTCGCTTTCAATTCTCCATCTGATACCCCTTTAGCACTGGCTTTTGGCCTTGATAACAAATCAATTGGTGGGAATTGATACACCTTCTTCACAACTTCTGCTTCATGGGCAGTAATTGTATCCGTTATGGTTTTAGTAGCTTCTTGAACATCTTTTGAATGAATTTTCGATTCTTTCTTCGCTTCATTTTTTGATTCTACAGCTGTATCCTGCGTTACTTCTACCGCCTCTTCCGACTGATCGAATATACTTGTTTCAATGGAAGGCTCCTGAAAAACAGATTGATCTTGTGTAAAATTCTCGATAACAATTTCTGGTTCCTCTTTTTGTATACCACTAAAATCACCTGTAGCATAAACATCTTCTTGTTGATTAAAATTATGTATGATTGGCTCGGCAAAAATCTCTTCTACATTTGTAGAAGACGTTCCGGCTGGGTTTTCAAATGCGCTATTATGGAATTTATTCTTTAATTCTTCCTCATAAATCGGTATCTCTGAATTTTTTCCTTTTCCTCTGATTTTAGATTTTTTTGATAGAACGGTTTCTTCTTCACCAGATTGATGATGCTCAAATGGCTCTGAGATTTCTGTTACCTCATTTTTAAATTTGTTGGCTTTTGGGAATGTAACTGTTCTAGCCCTTCTTCTTGTTACTTCTTCTTCCTCATAAGCATCTTGCTGTTCCTGATACAATCTTCGCTTCTCTAGTACTGATTCAAGGGTCTTAGTTCCCTGCTTTCCAATGCCGGCTAATAATAATTTCTCAGTGATTAAAACAAATAAAATTAGAACACCGGCTATTAATATCACATAGGTTCCAACTTCCCCAAACAAGGAGCCTAGGAAATGACTCAGCATTCCACCGATTAGTCCACCACCGCTTTTTTCTTTCGACGATACAGTATAATAGTCTAGAATTTTAGTCCCACTATAATAATGTTTTGATAACAACTGAAACAAACCAGATAATACAACCAATAAGGATATGGTACTAATTATTTTTCTCTTTGCTGTTTTATTTCCACGATTGGAAATACCAAATGCTACTCCAATGAATAATATGTATGGTAGTAAATAAGCTAATATTCCAAAGATGCCAAATACAAACCCGTTTATGCCCTCCCCAACCTTACCACTTAAGTGGAAATTGCTTAAGATTAATAATACGGAAACAACGAGTGTACCTATTAAAATAACTTCATCTTGATATGGACTTAGTTCCGTCTTCGTATTAACCGCTTTCGCGCTAGCCGATTTTGTATTTCCTCTTTTTCTTGTGGTTTTCTTTTTATTGGAATGCGTACTCTGCCTACTCGCCATTCTCTAGTCTCCTTCATGTTCCTTTAACTATTTTATAAAATTCCATCCAATGGCTATCACACCAATGATAAAACAATAGTAAGAAAAATACTTAAACTTCTTACCACGTACAATTACTAACATAGTTTTAATGCATATGTAACCTACTAAACCAGCGATTATCGTTCCAATTATATATGCAATCACATCATTTGTCTGTAATGGTACAACAGAAAAATCCTTTAATTTTAATACAACCGCACCGAGAACTGCAGGAATAGACATAATAAATGAATACTTCACTGCATAGTTTTTATCTAATCCACATAGTAAACATGCTGTAATAGTAGCTCCTGATCTAGAGATACCCGGAAGCGTTGCAACACCTTGCGCTAACCCAATTACAACCGCATCGGAATAGTCTGTCTGATTGGCACGCTTCATTCCTACCTTAACTCGATCTGCTACCGTAAGTAAGATAGCTGTTGTCACAAGTCCTATCCCAGGAATTAATATAGTAGATGCTGCATAATCAATGGTATCCTCAAGTAAAACTCCAATGATTCCTGTTGGAATTGTTGATACAATTACCAGTAGTACAAATCTACGATATGCATTATTCATTACTTTTTTATATTCCTTTTTCTGTTTGGAACCTAGATTAAGAATGAATCGAATAGCATTTATCACTACATCGGCGATAATTCCCAGCCCATCACCAATTATTTTTTTGATATCTTTCCAAAAGGCAATAAAGATTGCAATTAATGTTCCCAAGTGTAGCATGATATCAAAGAGAAGTCCACCTGATTCCAAATCAATATGTAAAATATGTTTCATTAAAGCAAGATGTCCCGAACTGCTTATTGGCAAAAATTCAGCAACACCTTGAATGAATCCCATTACAACTGCTTTCCAAATCTCCATATTCTTCCCTCCTGGCAGTATCTTATCGTACTGTATAATCTCTCATCCAGTTATGTATATTAAAATGATAATAGTAACGTAAAATAGATTCTGGATATTACACAAGACATGTAACATCCTAGAATCTATTTTATTATACCTTTTATCGAATTTGAATGCAAGAAAAACATGGTATTTATCGAACATTCTTTCGCTATAATTTCATGATAGAACCTGGAGAATAATCAGTGTTTAGGTAATCTTTCATGTCCGTAGACCATACGCGATCTACCACATAATGGTCATTTTGTTTCACAAGTGATACCACTCCATTATTTATGGAAACATCTTTCCTTTCCATTTTTGCCGCAGGTTGATCATTATCAGAAGTAACTTGTGGTACATAGACTCTTTCTAATGGTATAATCGTATATAACACTATTCTTTTCCTCCAATCATTTCATAGAGTTTTTCAAAAGCTTCTTTAATACCTCCAACTGCGTCAATAACACCTTTTTTCACTGTTTCTTCGCCAACCAAAATGGAACCTCCATCTTTCGCCAACTGGTTTGTTGCAAGCATTAAATCCTTAAGGTCATCATATCCAATCTTGGAATGTGCTACAACGAATTTTAAAATTCTGTCTTGAATTCTTTCGAAATAATCAAATGTTTGAGTAACTCCAATCACCATTCCGTTCATTCGAACAGGATGTATAATCATAGTACCACTCGGAACAATAAAACTAAAATCAGATGAGGTTGCAAGCGGAACACCGATCGAATGACTTCCACCTAAAACCAAAGAAACAGTTGGTTTACTTAAAGAAGCAATCATTTCAGCAATAGCTAAGCCGGCTTCCACATCTCCACCAACGGTATTGATTAAAATTAATAATCCATCAATTTCTTCACTATCTTCTATTGCTGCTAATTGTGGTAGAATATGTTCATACTTTGTAGTTTTATTATGCTGTGGTAACGCCTCATGTCCTTCAACTTCACCAATAATGGTTAGTAAATGAATCTTAACATTTTTCTCTTTATTCTCTAATGTAATCTGCCCATATTCATTAATTTTTCTGTCTTTTATTTCCTCTATCTCTTTATCGGTTTTTTGTTTTTCTGCTTCAGTTGCCATCATTTCTAATCCTCTCATGATTTATTGCAAGGTTCCACATGTAACTATGTGTATCAAGCTAACTTTATTATCTCAACTTTTACATAGTTTTATGCCTGTTCCATAAATCAATCAAAAATTATTCCTGTTAATACTATTTGCCGATTAACATATCTTTTTCCATAATATGTTCTACTAACCAATCATTTAAAAATTCTAATAATTTTAAAATTGCACCACTTTGATTATCTTCAATTTTTCTTAAATCAACTTCTTCTAACTTTTCAACAAATTGGTTATGTTCAATTTTTTGTGTAAATAACTTTTTATACTGAATACTTTCCATATAAGCTTCTTCATCAGCGAAGTGCTTTTTGGCGTAATTCTTTAACTCATCAATAATATCTATGATATTATCGTATTTGTCTACTATAAATTCATCCATGGCCAAATCATATGCACGTTGTGCAATACGAAACAATTCTGCATGCTCTTCATCAATTAATTCAATTCCCGTGTAAAATTCTTCTTTCATTTCAAACATATTTTTATCCTTCCTTTCTTAATACCTTGTCATCTACTGTTTTTTGTATGTTATATTTTTTTTGTTAAAAATCAACATCATAATTATAGTTTAATATCCTTTGGTAAATTCCCAACTAAGGATAAGCTACTATTTTCTTGTTGCAAATAATGTTTCATAAATGCATTTACATCTTCGAGTGTAACCGCTTGAAGAGATTGAATGGTTTCATCTAAAGGAATAATTTTACCTATGGATAAAAGAGCTTTTCCATTACTACTCATTCGATTTCTTGTACTTTCATTACCAATAATTAATTCTGTTTTAATCTGCTCCTTGGTGCGGAACAGTTCCTCTTCAGATATGCCGTTTTCTTGTAAAGAATTGATTACGTGAAATATGGTATCATATACCACTTTCTGCTTTGATGGATTTAACACTACATCGATATGAAATAAGCCAGCTGTTTGAAAAGAACTTCCATAAGAGCAAATAGAATATACTAACCCTAATTCTTCTCGTATTACTTGAAATAACCTTGAATTCTCACTTCCACCTAGAATTGCATTTACAACGGATAATACATACTTTTCATCAGAACTGTAATCGATACAATCAAATGCAATATTCATGTGTACCTGTTCCATATCTTTTGGCTTTTGATATAAGCTTTTATAGTATATTGGATTGGTTATTTCAGGCTGTTTCCCACCCTGATGTATAGAAGAAAAATGCGTTTCTAGGTAATTAATTACCTGTTCTTCCTCAAAATTACCTGCAATGGATATTACTATATTTTCAGAAACATAAAATTGTTCCATATAGCTTACTATCTGCTCTCTTGTTATTCCATTGACGATCTCTCGACTTCCAGAAATTATGTATCCCAGGGGATGATCTTTCCATACATTATTTTGAAGCATTTCATGTACTAAATCTTCTGGCGAATCATTATACATATCTATTTCTTCTAATATAACCTCCTTCTCCTTTTCGATGTCCGCCGGAGTTAATAAAGAGTTACATAGCATGTCAGCAATCATCTCTATTGCAAAAGGAAGATGATAATCCAGCGTTGTAACATAAAATGTTGTACAATCTTTACTGGTATATGCATTCATGGTACCACCAATTGTAGCCATATCATCTGCAAGCATTTTAGCAGTACGATGTTTCGTCCCCTTAAACAGCATGTGTTCAATCAAATGGGAAATTCCATTGTTTGTTTCATTTTCATTTACAGAACCGACTTTAATCCACACTCCAAAAGACACACTTTTTAAGTAATTCATCTGTTCTAATGCCACTGAAATTCCATTGGATAATGTTCTAGTCTTTATCATATAACAAAGCTTTCCCCTTCTTTATACCAAAAGGGTCTGTATCGCCATCGATGCAGACCATTCTGTATATTATTTAGTCATAAATGTTACAAAATTATGCTTCTTGTGTTGGAACATCTTTCATGCTGAAGCTGATTCTGCCCATCTTATCTTTACCAAGACAAACAACTTTAACTACATCACCAAGTGTTAACACATCTTCCACATGGTTGATTCTATCTTTGGAAATCTTAGAGATATGAACCATACCTTCTTTTCCTGGAGCAAATTCTAAGAATGCACCAAATTCTTTGATACTAATAACTTTTCCTTCAAAAATCTGACCTTCTTCAAACTCTGTAACAATCGTCTGAATAATCTTCATTGCCTGATTAATCTTATCCATATCAGTACCACATACAGACACGGAGCCTTCATCTGAAATATCAATCTTAACGCCAGTCTGTTCGATAATGGCATTAATTGTCTTGCCTCTTTGACCAACTACATCGCCAATCTTAGTTGGATCAATCTGAATCTGAGTAATCTTAGGAGCATATTCTCCAACCTGTGCTCTCGCCTGGGCAATTACTGGTTCCATTACGTTTGTTAAGATATGTTCTCTAGCTTCTTTGGTACAACGGATTGCTTCTTCGATAATTGGTCTAGTTAAACCATGAATCTTAATATCCATCTGAATTGCAGTAATACCATCATGAGTACCCGCAACCTTAAAGTCCATATCGCCAAAGAAATCTTCTAATCCTTGAATATCTGTTAATACAAGATAATCGTCATCTGTATCACCAGTTACAAGACCTGCTGAAATACCTGCTACAGACTTTTTAATTGGAACACCTGACGCCATTAATGATAGGGAAGATGCACAAATACTTGCCTGTGAAGTAGAACCATTAGATTCCATTGTCTCAGATACAGTACGAATTGCATATGGAAATTCTTCTGCAGTAGGAAGTACAGGAACTAATGCTTTCTCAGCTAACGCACCATGACCAATTTCACGACGTCCTGGTCCTCTAGAAGGTCTTGTTTCTCCAACAGAATAGGATGGGAAATTATAATGATGCATATAACGTTTAGATGTTTCTGCTTCATCTAATCCATCGATTCTCTGTGCTTCTGATAATGGTGCAAGAGTTGTTACTGTTAGAATCTGAGTTTGTCCACGAGTAAACATACCGGATCCATGAACTCTTGGTAAAAGATCAACTTCTGCTGCTAGTCTTCTAATTTCATTAATTGCTCTACCATCTGGACGTTTGTGATCTTTTAAAATCATCTTACGAACTGTTTTCTTTTCATATTTGTATACTGCTTCATCGATAAAGGAAATCCAGTCTGGATTCACTTCTTCAAAATGAGCTGCTAATTTGTCTTTGATTACACGAATGTTTTCTTCACGAACTTGTTTTTCATCCGTAAATACTGCAACTTCCATCTCTTCCGGAGTTACAAACGCTTTCATTGCTTCGAATAAATCTTCTGGTACATCACAACTTGTATAAGTATGTTTCGCTTTACCACAATCTGCAACAATGGTATCAATAAACGCAATTACTTGCTGATTTACTTCATGAGCTGCAAATATAGCTTCGATCATTCTGTCTTCTGGCACTTCATTGGCACCAGCTTCAATCATAATAACTTTTTCTTTTGTGGATGCAACTGTTAAGGCCATATCTGAATTAGCTTTCTGTTCTGCAGTTGGATTAAATACGAATTCTCCATTTACTAAACCTACTTGAGTTGTAGATGTTGGGCCATCAAATGGGATATCAGAAATTGCTGTAGCAATAGCAGAACCTAACATTGCAGTAAGTTCAGGACTGCAATCTGGATCAACAGACATAACTAAGTTGTTTAATGTAACGTCATTTCTATAGTCCTTTGGAAATAAAGGTCTCATTGGTCTATCGATAACACGGGAAGTTAACACTGAATTTTCAGATGCTTTTCCTTCTCTCTTGTTAAAACCACCTGGGATCTTACCTACTGCGTATAATTTTTCTTCATATTCTACGCTTAATGGAAAGAAATCAATTCCTTCTCTTGGTTTTTCTGAAGCAGTTGCTGTTGATAATACTACTGTATCACCATAATGCATAAAAGCTGCACCATTTGCTTGCGCTGCCACTCTGCCAACTTCTACTGTAAGTTTTCTGCCGGCTAAATCCATTGAATAACTTTTGTACATGTTTAAATCTCCTTTTCACTTATATGGTTGGAGATGCCGAAACAACTGAAAAATCCACTGCTGTCAATGACCTTTTCAGAAGTCTCGGGATACATCTCCACCTCGCTAACTCTTTAATTATAACACTATGGTTATAATTTTGCTACTATAATTTTACACTTAATAGGGGGGATTTATACAAAGAAAAGGGGAAACGATAGATTGTGTTTTTAACAAATGATTGCTGGAAAATGGGATTTTGGAGCGGAGGGTTTAGTGTGAGTTAATGAATATTGGATTTTGGAAGAGGTACGCATAGCGGTGCACATCCGCGTATTCATGGTTCTGCATTGGAAAGATCATATTTATGAATTAGAGTTGTGAATGCAGAACCATGAATACGCGGATGCGCGCCTAATGGAAAATAGAAAACACACCCCAGATTGACTGCGAGCAGTCATCTGGGGTGTGTTTTCTATTTTCCGCTATGCTTAGTATCTTCGCGATTATTTTCTTAAACCTAGACGTTCGATTAATTTACGGTAGCTTTCGATGTCAGTTTTCTTTAAATATTCAACTAAACCTCTTCTTTGACCTACCATTTTAAGAAGACCTCTTCTTGAATGATGATCTTTTTTGTTGATTTTTAAATGTTCAGTTAATTCATTGATTCTTGTTGTTAAAAGTGCAATTTGAACTTCTGGAGAACCTGTGTCCTGTGGTGTTCTTCCGTAAGCTGCGATAACTTCTTGTTTTTTTTCTTTGCTAATCATATTTTTTTCCTCCTAATTTTGAAACGCCTAATACCAAGAAATCGGTCGGAGTGTCCTGGTTCTGAGCATTGGCTAATGAATTTCATACCAATAAACTATATCACAGTTTATCCTTTTTGTAAACAACAAATATAAATTACCTAGACAGTTTAAAAAGATAGTGCTATAATTTACAAAATTGGCCTTGTGATATGATACGATTTTTCACAGTATAGCAATACCAGATTAAGAAAGGTAACACTATGATAACAATAAATTTAGATAACCATTCTAATATACCTTTATATGAACAAATCTATTCTTTTATTAAAAATGAAATACGAATTGGTTCCTTACCATACGGTAATAAACTTCCTTCCACAAGAAGTCTTTCTTCTCATCTAAATGTAAGTAGGAATACAGTTGATTTAGCCTACTCACAGCTTTTATCAGAAGGCTATATCGAGTCACTTCCTAAGAGTGGGTATTACGTATGTCAAGTGGAGGAACTTGCGATTCCTTCTGAATCAAAGCAATCCAAAACTCATTTTACTCAAATACAAGAACAAAATTATCTATATAATTTTTCACCTTTTGCAGTGGATCTGGATCATTTTCCTTACCATACCTGGCGACAACTTTCGAAAAATTGTCTCAGTGAGAATAACTTACTGTTTTTATCCGGTAACAATCAAGGTGATGAAGCTTTTCGTTATGCGATCGAAACCTATCTACATCAATCAAGAGGCGTAAATTGTACAAAAGAGCAGATTATCATCGGAGCTGGTGTTGATTATTTACTTCAACTGCTTATTAACTTATTACACCGTAATCGTATGATTGCCATGGAAAATCCCGCATATAAAAGAGCATATAAAATATTCAACGGATTAGATTGCCAGACCATACCCATCTCTTTGGATGAAAAAGGTATGAATATCAACGAATTAGAATCATGTTCTGCTGATATTGCATACGTTACCCCATCCCATCAGTACCCATTAGGCGTTGTTATGCCAATCAGTAGAAGAATGGAACTACTTAATTGGGCATCCTCAAAGCCAGAACGCTATATTATCGAAGATGATCATGATAGTGAATTCCGCTACAAAGGAAAACCCATTCCTGCACTTCAGGGTATTGACACCCATGAAAAAGTAATTTACATTGGTACATTTTCCAAAGCAATCGCTCCAGCTATACGTGTAGGCTATATGGTTCTCCCCTACCCATTATTAGAGATTTATCACAATGAGTTTGATTACTTCGCTTCCACCGTTTCTCGAATCGATCAATCCATCTTAACAAGCTTTATTGAGCAAGGTTACTTTGAACGACACCTAAACCGTATGAGAAAAATTTATAAGTCCAAGCACGATGCTCTCATTAATGCACTTAAAATATTTGGAAACAACATAGACATTAGCGGTGAAAATGCTGGAATGCATCTCGTCCTAAAACTTAAAACTACTCTTTCAGAGGAGGAAATCATCGAAAAAGCCGCCTTATCCGGGATCAAACTTTACGGTTTAGCAGAACATTTTATTCATCTACCTAATGATTATTCCCCATCCTTACTATTAGGCTACGCTAACCTTACAGAAGACCAGATTCAATCTGGAATAAAACTTCTCCATCAAACGCTAAACACTACAAGCAATTAATCAGTAATTAAGTTTAATATTTCAATAGTTTTTAAGTTTTTTTATAGCCATTTAAACAAATTTGAATTGTCGATTTGCACATTCACAAACTTAACAGAAGTGATACACCATATAATTTGATGAGCAACTGTTATGAAGTCGTTGGTACTTAGTTCCTGTATTATAGGAACTTACGTACCACTACGAACTTCATCCAAGCGAGAGCGTGTTGCGAATCAAATTATATGGTGTATCACTTCCTTCAAGATCATCCTCAGTGCAAATTGACTCAACAACTTTCAAAGGGCTTACTTTATTAACAATTAAAGTAAGCCCTTGCGAATGCAATATCCTTATTCATCTGTTCTTTTAACTCATCAAGAGATTGAAATCTACGTTCACTTCTTTCATAAGCATATAAATCAACTTGAATGGAGCTTCCATAAAGGTCTCCATCAAAATCAAAAATATATGTCTCAACGCCCACTCTTTCTTCTGCGCCAACGGTTGGTTTTACACCTATATTGGTGATTCCAGGATACTCCACTTCATCAATGATTGTTTTAGATGCATATACTCCATTTGGTGGCAATAGCTTGTCCGTATTAGGAATTAAGTTGGTGGTAGGCATTCCAATGGTTCGACCAATCTTACGTCCATGAAGAACGATACCACTAATGCTATATGGCTGACCCAACATTTGTGTTACTAATTCCATATTTCCTTTTTCTATCTCTTCACGAATTTTGGAGCTGCTTACAATTGAATGATTCAACTCAATCTTATCAAATACTTTTAACTCATATCCATACGTTTTAGAAAGCGATTCAAGAAGATTAACATCTCCTTCTCTATTATGACCAAATCGAAAATCACTACCAACAGCTATAATCTTCGCATCCATTTTTTCCATTAATATTTCTTTTATAAAATCCACTGCCCTCATATTGGAAGTTTCTTTTGTAAAAGGAAATGAAATCATGGCATCTAACTTCATTTTTTCTAGTTGAAATCGCTTTTCTTCTTCCGTATAAATCAGACTAATTTCTCGATCTGAGAATAAGTTAAACGGATGCATGGCAAACGAAAAAACAGCAGATTGATAACCCTTGTCTTTTTGCGAAATAACATAGTTTATTAATGCCTGATGCCCAATATGTAACCCATCAAATTTACCTAAGCAAACTGCAGTATTACTTAATTTAAAATCTGTTCCTGCGATATATTTCATGTCCAATAAACTCCCGTTATAAAAACATTTTAATTGGTTTAAATTGTTTCTGGTTTGCTAGATATGCATAAATCCCTACAAAACGGTTATTACTATCATATACCCTGACAGTATCTCCGATTTTTTGATCATTTTTAGAAACAATATTAGTTGAATGAAATAGATTACCATTATATACAAGTTTATTAAATTCTTCTAACATTATTACTTTTCCGTAATCAGGAAACATATCTTCCACTTTTAAAATATGTGGTTCTAATTTGTCTTCTATTTTTAATTCTGACACTTGAGATAAAGTAAGGCTATCCATAAGATTGAATTGGCTTACTTTTGTTCGTAACAAGTTCTTCATACTGCCACCACAACCTAGCAATTCTCCAATATCATGGCATAATGTACGAATATAAGTTCCTTTTGAGCAAGTAACAGACATGCTTATTTCATTAAGAGTTTCATCTATTGAAAGAATTTCAATCTCATAGATATGAACCAACCTTGATTTACGTTCAATCTCTATGCCTTCTCTAGCCAGTTCATATAATTTCCGTCCATTCACTTTAAGTGCTGAATACATGGGTGGAATCTGATTATAATCCCCTACAAAGGACATAATTGTTGTACGAATGTCCTCTACATCTACGTCAACTTTACATTCTTTTATAATAGTTCCTGTCAAATCCTGTGTATCAGTCGTGACACCTAGTTTTAATACAGCTTCATAGGTTTTGTCCTTGTCTGTCAGCAAGTCGCAAAGCTTCGTAGCATTACCAAGGCAAACAGGAAGAACACCTTCTGCGTCTGGATCCAATGTACCTGTATGTCCAATTTTCTTTTGTTTTAATATACCTCGTAACTTTGCAACAACATCGTGAGAGGTATATCCTTTTTCTTTGTATATATTTAGAATACCATCCATATTATTCTCCTGCTAGTTATATTGCACTATGTATTAATCTTCTTTTAATTGTACCTCAATATGAGCTGTTAAATTATTAATTACATCATGCATAGAGCCACGCATAGAACAGCCAGCTGCCTTCTTATGTCCACCACCACCAAAATATACCGCTACTTTGCTTACATCGATGATATGGTTAGAGCGCATGCTAACTTTATACTCATGAAAACCAACTTCGTGAATTAGGATAGCTATCTCTACACCCTTCGTTACTCTTAATTGGTCAATTACACCTTCTAAATCTTTTGAACTAGCATCATAAAATTCAAGTGTCTTCTGACTTACTGCGGAAACAATACATTTTCCATCTAATACAAAAATGCTCTCCATCAGACATCTACCAAGTATTTGATTCTGTACATATGTTTTTTGGTAGAAACTCTCATCAATAATTCTTGAGAATTCCACGCCTTTGCTAATTAATTTACCTGCTATGTTCATGGTTTTCTCTGTGGTATTGGAGTGCTTAAATACACCTGTATCATGAATGATTCCAAGATAGAGAGCTTCGGCTGTTTTAAGATCAATTTTATCTTCCTCAAATAAATCAAATAATATTTCACAAGTTGAACTAGCTTCCTGAACATGATTAATACTAGCAAATTTGGTATTGCTAATATGATGATCAATATTAATTGTTTTCTTTGCATTAGAAAAATAATGTTCCACCAAACCCAATCGATCCAAAGCTCCACAATCCAGGGAAATAAAAACATCATAGTTAATATCCGCCTTTGCTTCTACCTTAACTTGATCTGAATTACTTAAAAATGCAAAATCTTCTGGTACATATTCTAAGTAAACATCGATTGTTTTATCTTTACAGTTATTCGTAAGATAGGTATATAAAGCCAGACAGGAACCTGTACAATCCCCATCAGGCCTTACATGACCAGCAATACCAATACTCTTTGCATTACAGATTTCATCTAAAATCTTATTCATCTGCATCCCTTTCCTCATCAGAGCTATCCTCTAAATTATCACTAGCTGGTTCCACAGAACTGCTATTTAAATCCTTATTTACATCATCAATTAACTTTGACATGTGTACACCATACTCAATGGATTGATCCATTACAAAGGTAAGCTCTGGTGTGTTTCTTAGATTAATTGTTTTAGCTAATTGACTTCTCATAAATGGAGATGCACTTTTTAATCCCTGAAATGTATTCATTCTGGATTCTTCGTCACCTAGTACGCTAATATATACTTTCGCGTGCTTTAAATCTGGAGCAACCTCCACTGCAACCACTGATGTCATAGGATTAATTCTTGGATCTTTTATCTCCAAACTAATTAATCGACTAAGTTCACGCTGCACTTCACCATTTATTCTTGTATTTTTAATACTATTTTTTCTCACTTTTCGCTCCTATCTACTCACCAAGGTGAATACTAAAATCAGGATCTTCTATGCAATAATTATCTTGGTACTTCTTCCATAATGTAAATCTCTACTCTATCTTCTTCTTTTACATCATTGTATTTCTCAAATACCAAACCACATTCATATCCTGCTGCAACTTCTTTTACATCATCTTTAAATCTCTTTAAGGAAGCAAGTGAACCTTCATAAATCATTTCACCATCACGAGTAATTCTTGCAAGAGAATTTCTTACAATTTTACCGTCTAATACATAAGAACCAGCAATTGTTCCAAGACCAGATGCTTTGAATACCTGGCGAACTTCTGCATGACCAATTACTTTTTCTTCAAATACAGGATCTAACATACCTTTCATTGCAGCTTCGATATCTTCAATCGCATTGTAAATAACACGGTATAATCTTAAGTCAACTTTTTCTCGATCTGCAATATCTTTCGCTGTACTATCTGGTCTAACATTAAAACCGATAATAATCGCATTGGATGCGCTTGCAAGGGATACGTCTGATTCATTGATTGCACCAACTCCACCGTGGATAACACGAATGGCAACTTCTTCGTTACTTAATTTTAACAAGCTCTGTTTAACTGCTTCTACAGATCCTTGTACATCTGCTTTAATAATCAGATTTAATTCTTTGATATTTCCAGCTTGAATCTGTGAGAACAATCCGTCAAGAGATAATTTTGCCTTAGTATCTTCTAATAACTTTTCTCTTCCTTGTTTAATATAAGTCTCAGCGATAGAACGTGCTTCTTTATCATTTTCTGTTACCATAAATATTTCACCTGCATCTGGAACTTCATTTAATCCTAATATCTCTACAGGTGTAGAAGGTTTAGCTTCTTTTACTCGACGACCTTTATCATCCATCATAGCTCTAACTTTACCATAAGCAGAACCAATTACAATTGGATCTCCAATATGAAGTGTACCTTTTTGTACAAGGATGGTAGCTACTGGTCCTCTTCCTTTATCTAATTGAGCTTCAATTACAATACCTCTTGCCTGACGGTCTGGGTTTGCTTTTAATTCACATACTTCAGCTGTTAAAGCAATCATTTCTAACAACTGTTCAATTCCTTCACCAGTATGAGCTGAAACAGGTACAAATACAGTATTTCCGCCCCAATCTTCTGCGATTAACTCATATTCTACTAATTCTTGTTTAACACGTTCAATATTTGCACTAGCCTTATCAACCTTATTAATTGCAACAATAATTTCAACTCCAGCTGCTTTTGCATGACTGATCGCTTCAATGGTCTGTGGCATAACACCATCATCTGCTGCTACTACTAATATAGCGATGTCAGTTGACTGAGCTCCACGCATACGCATAGATGTAAATGCTTCATGTCCAGGAGTATCTAAGAAAGTAATGGATTCCCCATTGATATTAACCATATAAGCACCGATATGTTGTGTGATTCCGCCTGCTTCACGATCAGTAACATGAGTTTCACGAATTGCATCTAAAAGAGAAGTTTTACCATGATCAACATGACCCATAACACAAACTACTGGAGGACGTTTCTTTAATTTTGTTTCATCTTCTTCGTCTTCTTTTAAAAGTTCTTCAATAATATTAACTTTTTCTTCCATTTCAGCAATGAATTCATATTCAAGAGCAATTTCTTCTGCTTCCTCAAATGTAATTTCCTGATTAATAGAAACCATTTTCCCTGCTAAAAATAGCTTTTTCACTAACGCTGCTGCAGGCATTTTCATCTTGTCAGCAAGATCTTTAATCGTTAATACTTCTGGAAGAATGATGGTACGGATTCCATCTGTTTCTACTTCCTGAGCAACAACTGGGGTAGGCATGATAAATGCACCTTTTCTGTTAGGATCTTTCTTAGGGCCATTATCAATATTAGGCTTGTTGTTTCTATTACGGTTGTTTTTATTATAGCTATTATAACTATTGTTGCCATAGCTACTTCTGTTATTATTATTATTATTATTATTGTTATTACGATTATTATTATTGTTATTATTAAAGTTGTTATTATAGCCACCTGCATTATTGTTGCTAGTAGTGTTGCTATTGTTACGGTTAAAACCACTTGCATTACTATTGTTGCTATAACTATTGCGTTGATTATTGTTACTAGTAGCATTGTTATTAGTAGTATTATTATTGCTATAGTTATTATTTCTATTATTATAATTTCCTGTATTATTATTTACTGTATTACTGTTTCCTGTATTATTATTTCTCGCATTTTGATTACTGGAATTATTGTTTCCATAATTATTATTCCCAGAATTATTATTTCTACTAACAAAACCTGTATTACCTGTTTTCTGCTGATTCTGTTGATTTGGTCTGTTTTGTTGATTCTGCTGATTAGATTGACTTGGTCTGTTTTGTTGATTATACTGCTGATTTGGTCTTTGATTGGAATTTCTCTGATCGTTATAACGATTCTGATTCTGATTTTGCTGAACTGGTCTTTCTACATTTTTCTCAGTAGCCTGAACAGGACTTTCCAATGGTTTTTCAGCTTGTTTTTCTACTTGTTTTTCAACTAGCTTTTCATTCACTTTTTCAACCGGCTTCTCAACTGTTTCAACTTTCTCAACTTCTGTTGCTTTCACTTCCTGCGCTGGTTTTTTTGCAAATGTCTTTAAGATAAATGCGATAGCATCATCTTCTATATTACTATTATGACTCTTTGCTTCAAACCCATTATCTGCTAACACCTTTATTAAATCACTACTTTTTGTATTTAAACTTTTTGCTATTTCATATATTTTCATTCTCGCCATACTTACTACCTCCTATTTTTAGTTGTTTTTCTACTGCGTTAGCAAATCCTTGATCTAACACTGCTAAAGAAGCTCTAAACTCTTTACCAAGTGAATGACCTAATTCGCTTTTTTCACCAAAAAAGTATATCGGCACTTTATAGTAAGTACACATATTTGTAAACATCTTTTTGGTATTATTTGATGCATCCTCTGCAACTAAGACTAATTTTGCCTTACCTTCTTTTACTGCCTTTTCTGTTGAAAACTCTCCACATGCTATATTACCTGATTTCATGGCTAGCCCAATATAAGAAAATACTTTATCTTGCTTCAAGTTCTTTCAACTCCCTCTCTAATTCCTCATATACATCTTTTGGAATTTTCGTTTTTAGAGACTTTTCCAAGGCTTTCGTCTTAATTGCTTTTGATAAGCAATCAAAAGAGCAGCATATATAAGCGCCTCTTCCATTTTTCTTGCCGGTTGCATCAATAACGATTTCATCTTCTGGTGTTTTAATAACCCGAATCATTTCTTTTTTGCTTTTCATTTCTCCACAGCCGGTACACTGTCTTAACGGAATCTTTTTTACATTCATTACTCAACATCACCTACTTGAGATTCACTTTTTATATCAATTTTATATCCTGTTAAACGTGCAGCTAATCTTGCATTTTGACCTTCTTTACCAATTGCTAAGGATAATTGGTAATCTGGCACAACTACTTTCGCACTTTTCTCTTCAACATCTACATCAACAGAAACTACTTTTGCTGGACTAAGCGCATTTTCAATTAAAATGGCAGGATTTTCACTCCATGTAATAATGTCTATTTTTTCTCCCCGAAGCTCGTTTACAATAGCATTTACTCTAGCGCCATTAATACCAACGCATGCTCCGACTGGGTCAACGTCAGGATGCCCTGTGTAGACAGCCATTTTTGTTCTAGAACCAGCTTCTCTAGCAATGCTTTTAATCTCAACTGTTCCATCCTTTACTTCAGTTACTTCTGCTTCAAACAATCTTTTCACTAATTCTGGATGAGTTCTAGAAACGGTAATTCTTGGTCCCTTCGTTGTATCTTTCACTTCAATCACATAAAGTTTAATACGTTCCGTCGGTTTAAAGCGTTCACCCTTAACTTGCTCATTTTCAGTAAGTACAGCATCCACTTTACCAAGATTAATACTTACATTATTACCTACGTAACGCTGCACAATTCCTGTTACGATATCCTTTTCTTTTCCATAATATTGATTAAAAAGAACTTTTCTTTCTTCTTCTCTAATCTTTTGCACAACAACTTGCTTTGCTTTCTGAGCAGCAATACGTCCAAAGTTTTTCGGTGTAACTTCAATCTGTACGATATCTCCAAGTTCATTTTTAGGGAAACGAAGTTTTGCTTCAATTTCACTAATCTGAGTAATGGAATCTTCAACTGTTTCTACGATTTCCTTCTCTGCAAAAATACTTACTGCACCAGTTTCTCTATCAATACTAACTTTGATATTATCTGCTTTCCCATAGTGATTTTTACAAGCTGCTAATAAGGAATTTTCCATTGCTTCTAATAATGTTTCTTTACTAATATCTTTTTCCTTTTCGATCTGATTTAATGCTTCAATTAATTCCTGATTCCCTTTTTGTTCTGAATTGCCTTTCATTTTCCTTTATCCTCCTAATGGTTGTTTTCTAAAAATCTAAAGCTAATCGTATTATTGCAATATCTGATCTTAAAATATCCATTGTTTCTTTTTCCTCTGTCTCAATGGTAATTTTCTCTTCGTTATATTGTATTAAAACTCCAAATAGGTCTTTTCTTGATATAGTTTTACCTTTGTACTGTATTTTTACTGCTTTATAAAGCTTGATTTCAACATCTTCACCAATGCTTCTAGCAAAATCTTTATCCTTTTTTAACTGTCTTCCCAAACCAGGTGAACTTACTTCAAGTATATAAGAATCTGGAATAAAATGTTTCGCATCTAAAAGTTCACTAAGTTCACGGCTCACTAATTCACAATCATCCACTGTGAATCCACCTTCTTTATCTATATAAGCTCTTAAAAACCAATTAGATCCTTCTCTTACATATTCAACATCAACAAGCTCAAAATTATTCTTTACCATAATTGGTTCTAATAATTTCTCTGTCTTTTGCTCATATTCTTCCTTTTTAGTCATTTTCTTCTACCCTCTTTTCAGCAAACATAAAGAGTGGACTTTCGTCCACTCCTCAATCATTCGGTATCAATAATACTTACTTTGTAAGTTTAGCACTTTTCCACGCTAAATGCAAGGCTTTATCTAAAAATTTTAATATTTTTCCAATTCCATGCATAAGATTTGTATTTACTTACTTTTTTAGGACTTTTTTACCATAATTTAAACTACTTTATATTTATTAATTGACAAATAATTTTACAAAAAGTAGAATAATACTATAAAACGACAGAGGGATGAATATGATAGAATTAAAAAACATTATGGAAGAAACTATTATGGAGCGAGTGGATGAAGTTATGACAGCAATGGAATGCTGCACTTGTGATCAATGTAAATTTGATGCTGCTTCTTATGCATTAAACAGAGTACCATCTAGATATGCATCCACTGAATCAGGAGCAATCTTATCCAAGCTTGATATTATGGATGCACAAAGGGATGCAGAAATAACCGCTATTGTTGTTCAAGCTGTAAAACTTGTGAAAGATAAACCACATCATAAAAAATAATTATGGTATGGATTTTATTCTAAACCATTTCATATTGCATATATATAACATATTTTTTGAAAAATAGAAAAAATAACACTTGCAATATGACATGATTCGTTGTATTATATATATTGTTGTTACGGTCCGTTGGTCAAGCGGCTAAGACGCCGCCCTCTCACGGCGGAAACAGGGGTTCGATTCCCCTACGGACTGCTATAGAACATGAAGAGTTCTAGCGAATTGCTAGAACTCTTTTTTTATGCATTTCTACCGAGATTTCTACCAAGAAATATATTATGCCACCACCAGTAGTTATTACTATTTCGCATAAGATTAATATATATAAATTTTACAACTCAGTTAAAATTAACCAGTTTATATTAAGTATGGTTTACAAATACTACTTTTAAATTTCAAAAAGGAGTTGAGAAGATTTGAAACACGTATCTGCTTTACTTATTAAGTTTGTAATGGTTACTGCTGTTATATGGATTGTTCTTGGCTTATTGTCTGATTTAACATTTGCTGAAATTGTATATCAGTCACTCGCTGTTACTATTATAGCTTATATTGTTGGAGACCTTATAATTCTAAATCTATCCAATAATACAATCGCAACGGTTGCCGATATCGGCCTAGCATTAGTCATAATCTATTTTGCAAATTATCTATGGATCGAAAAAGATGTATCCTTTACCGATGCACTTATAACCTCAATCGTAATAGGTGTAGGTGAATGGTTCTTTCACAAATACGTATACAAAAATGTATTTCCAGAAGCAAATACTGAAGGCTAAAATAATGGGTCTGTACTATACTATAGTAACAGACCCATGTTTATATTTTACCTATCAAGTAAAATCAATTATCCATTAAACATTATCTCTAAATAACGCCTCATTATATTTCTTCCTCATAAATTATCACTAAATTATGTACTACAAATCTTGATAATATTTATCTCAGTTATTAATTGATACAGACCATAATAAATCAATCTCTTATATACTCAATCACTTTAATACGTGCGTAAAATATAATAATTAGTAACGTAGATTCATGAATATGGTTGCATATCGATTCAGCTTGGTCAGACCGACTGACGACGGCGTTCATATTCGACTCGAGACTCAAGTAAAAATGACGCCTGCTTATGCGTCATTTTTACTATGCTATGAGGCTCGAAAGCGAATATGCCTAGGAAGGTAAGGCGACCAAATGAATTGATATGCAACCATATTCATGTCCACAACCTACCTGCCAGCCATTGTTACATCAACCTATTTCTTATAATTAGAACTAGACAAATTATACTTCTTCTTAAAACTATCTGATTTAAATTCTGCATCCGGTACATGATCTTTATAAAATTCCTTTGTTCCCTTCAGAAAATAATCATAACTAATCTTGGATGCCCCGATTGGATCATCCCACGTAACATCTAGGTTATACCACTTTCCGTTGAGTAAAACAATATTCCACGCATGACTACCGCCATTACCTTGTCCTGTTATAATGCGGCAAGGTATTCCTGCTTCAGTTAGTAGTTTATAGACCGCTAAGGAATAACCTTGACACACTGCCTTTTTTTGAATTAAAGCTGCATAAGCAGAAAATCCAGTTCCCCCAAGATTGTAGTTGGCGTAATTTGCCACGTAATCATGGATTAATTTTACTTTCTTATAATCAGTAGCATCTTCTATGGTTAACTCGTCAAGAATTTTCTTAATTCTTGTATTCACTTTCTTCAATTGATCCACAGATTCATTGTACTCAAATTCAAATTCTATGGTAGGATACAGAGTAAGACTTCCATATTGTAAAGACCATTTTAATCCTTTTACACTCCATTTTAAATAATCATGATCACTGGAAGTTTTCTGGTCTTTTGCGTATACTTTACCCATGATTTTGTCCATATACCCAGAAAACATACCATTGGTAATCTGACTTGCCTTCTCCACTCCAAGTATATCCGTTATCTTTTTTTCATACTCAATGGTAAAGACTGTTTTATGAGCGATTAGATTTTGATAAATTTCATTTACAAACTCTTTATCACTCTCAACCTGAGAAACTTCCGTTGCTGCTAATGCGTCAATAGGCATAATTACCATCAACACAATGGTCATACATAAGCATATATAACAAGTTACTATTTTTTTGTATGGAAATATTCTTCCTATCATAAGTCACCGCCCCATTTTATGCTGATTTATCACTAGTAGCAAATACTTATCTTACAGAAAATCCAATAACGACATCTGGTTGGAAACTGGTAGATCACCAAGAAGACCTAAGTCAGCCATCAGCTCAACAACCGTTCCTGATATCTTACATCTTTGTTTAAAATCATCTTGAGATAAGAACTTTCCATCTTTCACCGCTTCTACGATTCCATCTGCCGCTTTATCGCCAAGACCATCAATCGTACTAAGGGAAGGCATAAGTTTACCATCCATAATTTGAAAATGATGTGCTTTTGCCTTGAAAATATCAATTGGTATGAATTCAAATCCTCTTGCATACATTTCCTGAACAATTCTCATATCCTTTAACGTATCCTGCTCCTTCTTTGACAGCTCATTGGAACGGCGTTTATAATCTGCCAAATGATATTCTAATCGCTCTTTTCCCAAACACATTAATTCGTAATTAAATGCAGATGCGCGAATACTAAAGTAAGAGGCATAATATGCCAATGGATGATATACCTTAAAATATGCAATACGAAAGGCCATCATAACATATGCCGCAGCATGCGCTTTAGGGAACATATATTTAATTTTCTTACATGATTCAATGTACCAATCAGGCACTCCTGCTTCCACCATGGCTTCTTCCATATTAGGTTGCAACCCTTTTCCCTTACGAACACTTTCCATAATTTTAAAGGCTAGACCATTTTCTACTCCTGTATAGATTAAGTAAGTCATGATATCATCTCTTGTACAGATTGCCGTAGAAAGTGTACACATACCTTCTTGAATGTAATACTGAGCATTCCCTAACCAAACGTCGGTTCCATGTGATAATCCTGAGATACGAACTAAGTCAGAGAAATTCTTTGGTTTCGTGTCACGAAGCATCTGCATAACGAAATCAGTACCAAACTCAGGAATACCAAGACAACCAAGGTCGCAACCGCCTAAATCTTCTTTCTTTATCTTTAGTGCACTCAAATCTTTAAAAAGAGTTAACACTTGCTGATCATCTAATCGTATTGTTTTCGCATCTAATCCAGTTAAATCTTCCAGCATACGAATCATGGTAGGATCGTCGTGTCCTAGGATGTCTAATTTAAGTAAATTGTGGTCAATGGAATGATAGTCAAAATGTGTGGTAATTGTTTTGGTGTTCATATCATTGGCTGGTCTCTGTACTGGTGTAAAAGAATAAATCTCCTCTCCATGTGGAAGAACAATGATTCCTCCTGGATGTTGTCCCGTTGTTCGTCTTACACCAACGCAACCTTCTACAATTCGTTCTATCTCAGCTTTTCTCTTATGTTGTCCATGCTCCTCATAATATTTTAACACAAAACCGAATGCAGTTTTATCCGCCAATGTACCTATTGTTCCAGCACGGAAGGTATAGCCTTTTCCAAATATTTCTTCTGTGTAATCATGAGCATGACTCTGATATTCTCCAGAAAAGTTAAGATCGATATCTGGTTCTTTATCGCCGTAGAAACCAAGAAACGTTTCAAATGGTATATCATGTCCATCCTTTTCCAAAGGTTGTCCGCATACAGGACATAATTTATCTGGCATATCACATCCGGAACTGCCTGAAAATGCACGCACTTCTTCCGAAGTAAAATCTGAATAAAAACAGTTGGTACAGTAATAATGTGCGGCTAAGGGATTTACCTCTGTAATACCGGACATAGTCGCAACAAAGGAGGAACCTACCGACCCCCTCGAACCAACCAAGTACCCATCTTCATTGGATTTCCATACCAGTTTCTGTGCAATAATATACATAACGGCAAACCCATTTCCAATAATTGATTTTAGTTCATGTTCTAGTCGTTCGCTTACCTGTGGTGGTAAGTCTGGTCCATACATGGAATGTGCTTTATCATAGCAAATCTGGCGTAAGGTCTCGGCAGAATTCTCAATTACTGGAGGACATTTATCCGGGCGAACCGGTGATATCTTTTCAATCATATCGGCAATTTTATTTGTATTTGTAATTACAATTTCCTCTGCCTTTTCCCTCCCCAGATACATAAATTCTTGTACCATTTCTTCCGTTGTTCTAAGATATAAAGGCGCTTGGTTATCTGCATCTTTAAATCCTTTTCCAGTCATTATAATTCGACGATACACCTCATCTTCTGGATCAAGAAAATGTACATCACAAGTACCAACTACCAGTTTATTATATTCTTCACCAAGCGCTATGATTTGTTTATTAATGGCGATTAGATCTTCTTTGGAATGAACATCAATCTTATCACTAGCGATCATAAAGTCATTATTTCCAAGTGGTTGAATCTCAAGGTAATCATAAAATTTTACCAATCTTGAGATTTCTTCTTTGGGTTGATTACGAAGAATTGCTTGATATAATTCTCCTGCTTCACAGGCTGATCCAATGATTAAACCTTCTCTATTTTCTAGAAATAGACTCTTAGGGATACGGGGTCTTCTAGCGTAGTATTCAATATGAGATAAAGAAATCAGTTTATATAAATTAACTCGTCCCACGTCACTTTGAGCTAAAATAATAGCATGATGAGTTGGTAGCTTCTTAATCATTTCCGCCGACATTTTGCTCATCTTATTTAATTCTTCAAGATTCTCTACTCCCTGTTCTTTCAGCATTTCAATAAATTTAATAAAGATTTCAGCTGTTGCTCCAGCATCATCTACCGCCCTATGATGATTCTCCAGAGATATGCCAAGTGCTTTGGCAACAATATTTAGTTTGAATTTATTTAGATTTGGTAATAAAATTCTTGCTAATCCTACAGTATCAATTACAGTAAAGTCTGTTGAAATGCCCATCATTTCAGCCTTCTTATTAATAAAACCTACGTCAAAGGAAGCATTATGTGCCACTAAAATACAGCCTTCACAAAACGCTAGGAACTCAGGTAATATTTTATCAATCATAGGATAATCAATAACCATTTGATCTGTGATTCCTGTCAATTGCTCAATTTCAAATGGGATTGGTACATCCGGATTAATAAACGTACTATATTTCTCTGTTATTGAACCATTTACTACTTTTACGGCTCCAATTTCTATAATTTGATCATGGATCGGACCAAAACCTGTAGTTTCAATATCAAAAACAACAAATGAGTCATTTAATCCTTGTCCCTTGCTATGTTCCACGATATCTTTTAAATCATCGACTAAGTACGCCTCTACCCCGTATATTACTTTAAATTCCGAATCTCTTGGAACAGCGTGATTGGCTTCAGGGAAGGATTGAACCACTCCATGATCAGTAATCGCAATTGCTTTATGTCCCCAACTCATAGCACGTTTAATCAAATTCTTAACGTCAACAACTGCATCCATGTCACTCATTAACGTATGTGCATGAAGTTCAACACGCTTAACTGGACTTTCATCTTTTCTAACAACGGTAAAATCAGCTATCTTCTTAATACCGACAATGGATCCGATGGTAATATCATGATCATACTTATCCATCAATGCCATTCCTTTTAATTGAACAAAGGATTTTTCCTTTAGTACATCTAAAACGTCTGGTACCTGTTCCGTCTTAAGAAAAATTTTTCCCGAAATAGTATCGGTAAAGTCTGTTATATTAAACGTTATAATTGTTTTTTCATTACGTAGTTCTCTGCTTTCTAATTTTAAAAGTTTCCCATGTATTACAACTTCCCCGATTTCATCCTGAATATCTATTATTGGTACTATATCTCCATCAAAAGAACGACCATAAATAATATCTGGATCATCTGGTAATTTTTTATTGTTATACTTTCCTTTTTCATATACTTTTTTGGCTGGTGGCTTCTCTGGTTCTGGTTTCTTTTCCTTTGGTGTTTCTTGCGTCACAGCCACATCTTCATTTTGAGTTATTTTTTCTTGTAATCGCTCTCGTGCCGTAATACTTTCTTCTGGTTCCGCCTCTTTTACTTCTGGCTCATAAAATTCAAACTGAATCTGTATCCCAAAAGAGAATCGTTCATTAAAAATACTCTCTAAAATGGATTTTATCTCATGTGCTCTTGTATGTACCATAAAGTTGTCCTCACAACGAAGTAAGAAACGTTCTCCTTCAAAACTCCATTGTGATTCTCTGAAGATATTATAATCTAAGATGCTATTTTCTCTAAGTTCTGCCAAAATGCTTTCATAATAAATCGGCATCAGTTTAATCGGCGTATATTGCGCCGATAACTCATACCGTTCAATAAAATATACTATATGATGGGTATCTGAAAATAGTTGTTTCCTAATCTGATACTCCATTTTTTTAATCTGCCCTCGTTCAATGAGGCGCTTGCTAATTATGTGTATTTTTACTGCATGCCTTGTTCTAGACATTACAACCTTGTCTACCACAACCTCTTCAAACAGTTTCTGTAAGTCCTGACTAACTGTAACTTGGTCAAATACTTCAAAAAATAACATATCTTACTCCCGTCTAAACTTCTGATGCCTTATGAATTCCAATGAAGTAACTCTTCTCTTAATGTGGATAAAATTTCTTCTTCTGGTACTTTTCTGACAACTTTACCATGCTTTATCAACAAACCTTCTCCGTTACCTCCGGCAATTCCGATATCTGCCTCTCTAGCTTCACCAGGCCCATTCACTACACAACCCATAACTGCTACCTTAATATCTAAATCAATATCTTTAACCATATCTTCTACTTGATTCGCTAAATGAATCAGATTAATCTGTGTACGACCACAAGTAGGACAAGAAACTACTTCAATACCACCTTTTCTAAGTCCCAGCGTCTTTAATATTAATTTTGCTGATTTAATTTCTTCTACTGGATCACCTGTAAGTGATACACGAATGGTATTTCCGATTCCTTGATATAAAATAGCACCCAATCCAACTGCTGATTTAATATTTCCAGAAAACACAGTTCCTGATTCTGTAATGCCTACATGCAATGGATAACTACTTTGTTTGGCAATTAATTCATGTGCTTTTATACACATTAATACATCGGAAGATTTTATACTTATAACAAGGTTGTCATAATTCATATCTTCCACCATCTTTACTTTGTCCAATGCACTTTCAACTAGTCCTTCCGCAGTAACCGCACCATATTTTTCAATAATCTTTTTCTCAAGGGATCCACTGTTCACCCCTACTCTTATCGGTATATTACGTTCTTTTGCAACTGAAACAACTGCTTCCACCTTTTCCCTAGAACCTATGTTACCAGGGTTAATACGTATCTTATCTGCACCATATTCCATCGCTGCAATTGCTAAACGATAATCAAAATGTATATCAGCTACCAATGGAATGTGAATCTGCTTTTTAATTTCAGAAAAGGCTACTGCCGCTTCCATTGTAGGTACTGTGCATCTTATGATATCGCACCCTGCCTCTTCTAATCGTAAAATTTGATTAACCGTTGCTGCAATATCTTCTGTTTTCGTATTGGTCATTGATTGTATCAATATTGGGTTAGAACCTCCAATGGGTTTATCTCCAATAGTAATAACTTTTGTTTCATCCCTTAACATATGAATCTCCTAATTCCTTAACCTATAATTCGGCTAATATCATTAAACATAACAAATACCATCAAAATCATTAGGGCAACTAAACCGATTAAATGTACCATACCTTCTTTTTCCTGATCCACTGGTTTTCTACGGATTGCTTCAAGAACTAAAAATACAAGTCTACCACCATCCAACGCTGGTATCGGAAGAAGATTCATTACTCCTAGATTGGCACTTAATAAAATCCCCATATTACATACACTAAGTATCGTAGTCAGCATACCATAAGGTCTACTTTCCTTAACTGCATTTCCTACCATATCTACAACACCAACTGGGCCTGCAAGTTCGTCTTTACTAATCTTACCAAGTATCAACTGACCTAGACTCTCCACAGTTGTTTTAATCCAAAATTTCACTTCAATAAAACTATACTTTAAAACACTTAATGGGCTGGTTTTCACTCTTGCATCACCAAAACCAAATCCTAACTTATAAACTTTGTCTTGGTTTAGTTTTGGAGTTACTAGGACTGTATTCTTTTCCCCATTTCGTTCATAAGTAATCTTCATTTCTTTTTCTGTCAATGGATGAAATTGAAAATACATACTAAGTTCACGGCCAATATCAATATGTGTTCCATCAATATTGGTAATAACATCACCCTTTTGTATACCAGCTTCCTCCATTGGCATACCTTCATCTACACTTACCACTGTGGATGGATCATATC
>JAEZUR010000063.1 GCA_023420935.1 Bacillota bacterium
CAGGGAAAGAACTGAATTTTATGCGGATGAGGCTATCATCCGTTTTTTTGTCCGTTTCTTTTGCCTTGATCCTGATCAAAACCTCGTGTCTCTGCATTAGTGCACCTCATAATAAGAACGGTTGTTCCCATATTATAACCCCTGTCGCCCCTTTTCGCAACCTCAAATTCGGGAATACACACCCCATACATAAAATCTACTCCATAAAACCCCGATACTGGAAGTAATAAAAACAATTGTCAGGGGTTTATTTCCAATGCTGCATGTGGTAAAATTATGATAGATGTTGTCGATAAGTATTGAAATCAATATCATGAGAGTAAGGAAGGTACAATTATGCGCATTCAGAGTATATATGTCAAAAATTATAGAAGGTTTATGGATACAAGAATTAACTTTTCAAAGGAGCTGACAGTCTTAGCCGGAGCAAACAATAGCGGCAAAACATCGCTTGTTCATCTACTTGATTCCATTTTTAGTGGTAAAGCCAATTTGAAAGCTAAAGATATTTCATTACTAGTTCAAAGAGCAATTATAAATAAGATATTTGATGCTTTCATTAGCCATTTAGCAAAATATCTATCGGCAGAAGCTAAGCAATTTCGTTCTGAAATGTTTGATTTATTTGTTGATAAAGATGACGGCAAATTGCTGATTAATGGAGAACATATATTGATAAGGGTGATTGTGAGTTATGAGCTGGATGAGAATATTTCTGCATATGCATGCTATTTAATGGATCTGGATAATTCCAAGCGTTGTTTTTATTTTGAAATTGCTCAAGAGCTAAACTTATATTCTTTAAAAAGAAATATTGAATTATACACAGACACATTGCTCAAGTGTACAAAGGATTACTTTGATGCCATCTTTGAGCTTGGTAATTTTGATTCTCATTCACAAAATTTAGCAACCCTCAATGATAAAGTAACGAAAACAAAACAACTTCTAATAGAAAAGCTATTCAAACTGTATGGGGATAGTCTTGAAGTTGTCTATAAATATGCTAATGAAGATTATTCTATTTCTCATAAAATAGATAGGAAAGATTTCATTAGCCTAATAAACTACAAATATCTTTCCGCTGATCGACAGCTAAATGATAGTACAGATGGAGGTCGTAGAACATTAACATCAAGTGTTGTTGATTTACTAAATATTGAGAGGAAAAGCGAGACATCCCCGAGTGCATGGAAGAGTAAGATTCAAAATGCCCTCGAAATGATGTACGGTGCAATCTACGATGCTGAAATTGATACTTACTTGGTTGAACAAGCCAAACAATTATTGGGTAACATAACTAAAAGTCTCAATTCTATTGGAGAAACTAATATACAAGAGATAACAATGGTGCTTGATATGGGCATGGACTTTCTATCTCAAGTACTTAAAGAGGGCTTAAGAGTAAATTATGCAATCCCAACAGAAGGACAAGATTCTGAAAAAGTTTTGCTTAATGAAGAATCACAAGGGTTGGGGATTAGTAATCTCATTTATATCACGTTGGAATTAATGAGATACAAATATTCCTCAGATAGTAGGCTTGTAAATCTGTTCATAATTGAAGAACCAGAGGCGCATATGCACCTACAGATGCAACGTACGCTTGTAAATTTCTTGAATTCTGAATATGCAGGGGCTGAAAATGCATATAAAGTGCAAGGAGTAATAACAACGCATTCAGATGAAATTGTTCGCTCAGCTAATTTGAGTGACATTAAAGTCATTCGCCCCAAAGAACCTTTTAAAAACGTGATTTGCGATATGGATATTTTTTTAGATAAGCATCAATCAGAAAAGTCATTTTATGAGACCTTCTTCAAAATAAACTTTTCCAACATGATATTCGCCGACAAAGCAATCATCTATGAAGGCGATACAGAACGTATGTATATTGAATCACTTATATTTGGAAAATTGGGGGAAGCTGAGAAAGCTGCATACGGATTTTTGGAAACGCTATCCCAGAAGTATATTACATATGCGCAGGCGGGAGGTGCTTATGCTCATAAGTATGCTAAGTTATTAAATGAACTTGAAATAAATACGTTAATACTAACTGATATTGACTACTCCAAGTCATGTCTGGATAAAGAAGAGATGTTTGAACAAGGTACGACTAATGCTGCGATTCAGCATTTTTGTTGTTGCGAAAACAATCAAGATGATGAAAAGGAGATATGTGTTAGAGATATATACAAATGGCAAGCATCATGTGATAAGGGTAAAAGGATACTTGTTAGAACTCAAACAGAAAATGATGGATGCGCTCGAACATTGGAGGAAGCCATTTTATACAAATATATCAAAAGTAAGTTCTCCACTTTGTTAGTAGAAGGTGAACAGCTAGATGATTTCTCGGTTTTCACGCCGTTTTCTAGAGAAAACTGGGAGCTAATTAGAGAAATAAGTGGCTTTACCTTTGCATTGCCCAATAGAAAGAAAAAAGATGCAAAAGAAAAAGAAACTGAGATTGGTAAGATACAAAGGTGCATAAGAGATGTTGTTAAAGGAATTTCTGATAATAAATCGGATTTTATGTACTCAATAATTATGGCTAATACGCAGTATTCTGTTTTA
>JAEZUR010000066.1 GCA_023420935.1 Bacillota bacterium
TACGAAAAAGGAGCCTACAGGGCTTCCTGTAAATGGAAGAAAATTTGCAGTGAGCACGGGGATTGGCTTTGATGCTTCCATCTGTTATGAGGCGTTGGATTCTAATATTAAACGATTTTTAAATAAACTTAAACTAGGTAAACTTACATATGTTGCAATTGCATTTAAGCAATTAATTAAATATCAACCTTGTGATGCAAAACTCATAATTGATCAGCATAAAACCATAGAACTAAAAAATATCTTTTTTATTGCTAGCATGATTCAGCCCTATGAAGGCGGTGGATTTAAAATGGCACCTAACGCCAATCCACGAGATCAGAAACTGTCAGTCTGTGCTGTATATAATATTTCTAAATTAAAGGGGTTACTCATCCTAATTGCTATATTATTCAAAAAACAAAACTGGTTGAAAGGTGTTAAGCTCTTTGACTGTGAAACACTTGATATCACGACAAAAGAAAAGCTCATTGTTCATACCGATGGAGAATTCGCTGGTCGGTTTGACCATTTATCCATCCGCTGTACCAATGAGCAGATTCGTATGCTTCTATAAGGTTTTTACTTTCAGTGTGCTACCATTGTTTCCTTTATCGATAATTACTTGATTATCAATGCGTTCTTTTAATTCATTTACATGAGAAATGATTCCAATCAGCCGGTTGTGTTCCGTTAGCATCATTAATGTATTCAGTGCCTGATCCAGGGATTCTGTATCCAGACTACCGAATCCTTCATCAATAAATAGTGTGTCTATCTGAATACCTCCGGCATTATTTTGAACAATATCAGATAATCCAAGCGCAAGGGATAATGCAGCCTTAAATGATTCTCCTCCAGATAATGTCTTCACTGATCTCTTCTTTCCAGTATAATTATCTAATACTTCAAGATCCAAGCTATCTTTCGTTCTTGCATCCGCTACTCTAGATACCTTCTCTAACTCATATCTGCCCCCAGTCATGCTATATAATCGGTAATTAGCAGCCTTAATCACCTCTTCAAAATACACAGACAAAACGTAATGTTCAAATACAATACGCTCTGGATTATTTCCCTTAGTTATATCATCTAAATCTTTTAGAATTCCGTACTCTTCTTCTAATTTCTCTTTTTCCTTCCATTTTTCTTTCATAGAAATGAGAGCTTTTTGGTTCACTTGAACCTTTGTGTTTAACTGTTCTTTCTCTTTTTGAATCTTTAATCTAAGATTATCCGCTTCATTCAAAGTTTCTTTCAATAAACTTAAATCAACTGATTCTCTTCCATCAATTTCCTTTTCAAGTTCAAGTTTTTGCTCGGATTTTGTTTGCAGTTGTCTTTCATATTCTTTAATCTGACCTTTTCTCTGCGCATACACTTCTTCTGATAAAATAGCTCTGTGATATGCTTCTTCATCTATAAAACCTAGTGACTTAAGCTTTTCTAAGAATCTATTTTCCACCTCAGAAACTTCAACTACTAATAATGCTATATCTTCTTTTCCTTTTACCAAAAGGGTTTGATTCTTTTGCATTTGTTCTTTTAATGCAAGATACCGTTTTTCTATATCTTCCATTACCTGAGTAAGTTCCTCTTTATGTTGTTTCATTTTAGAAAGCTCTTCCAACACTTGTGATAGTGTTTTCTTATCCTTAGGCAATCTTTCTTCCATCTGAGAAACAACACCTGTTAATCGATCATACTCTGATTTGGCTTGTTGGAATTCGCTTAACACAACTTCCCGCTGGGAAAGGTAGGTTGTTCTCTTTTCTTTCAACTGAATTAGCAGTGTATCTATTTCTTGTCTACGAATGAATTGCTGATTAAGTTGGTTACTACGTTGTATAAGCTTTTCGTTCTGAATCTTTTCTAGCTCTACTCTCTGGTTTAATTCTACAAGTGAAGATGTAAAATCTACCTCCTGTATGCCAATTGATTTACTTATAGTTTCCCATTCCTCTAACAAACTATCTACTAAACCTTTTTGTACAACTGTCTTTTCGTACACCTCGTTCTTATACTCTTCTGATTTTCGCAAATCATTTTTTAATAATTCTAGTTGATTTTCATCTGGCACATCATGAGAAATCGGTGCAATCTTTGGATGTTCTATGGAACCACATACTGGGCAGGGCTTCCCAACTTCCAATAAGCGAGCCACTAGTCCTACCGCTGCATTCTTATATATGGTCTCTTTCTCTTCAAACTGCTGTCGTTTATCACTCCACACACTGAGAGCACTGGAATACTCCTTCTGTAAATCTATTAATTGTTCCTGCTTGGACTTTATTAACTGGTGCTGTTTTAGTGCAATTTGAAGGGTTTCTTGCATCTGCCTACGCTTTTCAAGTTCTAAATTCAACTGTCCAATTTGAGCCTCCACGGAGGTATAAGTAGCTTGTTCTTCTTTCAATAAAACCATCTCAGCGCTGACAGCTTCCAATGCTAGAGCGAGTTTTTCTTCCTTTTCTTTTGTTTGTGTACACTTAGTTTGACTATTTTGATACACTTCCACTGCTTGATTTAATTCCTTTAGAAGCGGAATGATTCCTTCTAGATTCCTCTCCTGCTCTTTTAGCACTTCAAGTTGTTCCATTCGCTTCTGATTCTCTTCTTGTTGTAGCTTAGCATTTTGTAAACCAGGCAGCTGATCTTCGATGGTAATCTCCAATTCTATCATGGAATTTTTCATCTGTACTAATCTTTCTTTTAGGTTCTTACAAATTTCTTCTTCACCGGCTGCTTTTAAAGCTAAATCAGCACCTTTTAAGCTTTCTTTCCATTGGTCAATGGTATCTTTCTGCCTAGCAAATTCCTCTAATGCACAAACGATATCATGAAACAACTGTATCTTCTCATTTAATTGCTCTCCATCTTTAATCTTTAGCAATAGTTGTTTCCCTAGATTATCCTTTTGCATAATCTGATTTTCTAATATAGTAATTTCTTTCTTCTCATTCTCTATAAGCTGCTTTACCTGATTAAATATCTTTTCGTATTGGTATTCTTCTGCTTCTACTAATTCCTCTAATTCCTCATTACCAACCACTTCTAAGGATGCAATTGCTTCTTTCATTCTATCCCGTAATGTTTTAATACGGTCCAACAAATGTTTGGCTTCTATTGATAAATATCGTTGTAGCTTTTCGTAATCTTCTGTGTGAAACAGATTGCGAAAAATCTCAACTCGATCTCTAGAGTTTGCAACAAGAAGCTCTAAAAATTCACCTTGAGCAATCATGGCAATTTGCTTAAACTGTTCATAGTTTAGCCCCATAATCTGTTCTAAAGCTCGGTTTACTTCGGTAACGGATGCAATTGGTTCTTGTTCTTCCACATATAGTTCTGCTGTTTCATTGGATATGGTATAGCCCTCACCACGTTTTTTTGGTCTTGCATACTTTGGTGCTCTGCGGATTCGATAATGAATCCCTTTATGTGAAAAGGCAAGTTCTACAAACGTATCTGTATCGGCTTTGGCAAAATCACTTCTAACAGAAGTTTTCTCTCTATTTTTACCACTCACATCTCCATACAAAGCAAATGAAATTGCATCAAAAATAGTGGTCTTACCGCCACCGGTAGGCCCAGTAATTAAAAAAATCCCTTCCTGATCAAACGCAGAGAAATCCACTTCTGCACGCTCTGCATAAGGGCCCCAACCGCTTATCATTAACTGCAATGGTTTCACTTAGCTTGTCCCCCTCCAACTTCCTCTAATGCCGTTTGGATTACTTCTTTTCTTTTCTCATCAAAAGCTCGTCCTGTTACCGTCTCAAAAAATTCACTGTAAATCTCCAAGGTGGATCGATTCTTTATTTTTTCATCAACCAGTATTAACTCACGTTCTGTACGAATATTTTTTTCTAAAATAAGCTGCATGACATTGGGATATACCGACCTTAGTGTTCCAATAGGATCTACTAATTCCTTGGTATCTGTTAATGTGACCTGTAGGTAATCATTGGGATCTGATGCTTGTACCGTTTCATCTTTTATCAGTTCTTTCAAGGATCCCTTTATTTTACGCATATCATGAAGGGCAACTAAAGGGCGTTCATAAATAGTTAAATTGCCTTTTTCCTTTAGTTCAATTACAGTTACCGATTTCTTATGAAATACTTCAGAAAAAGAATATTTTAGTGGTGAACCAGAGTATCGGATCCATTCTTCCTTCACTTTTTGTCCGCGATGAATGTGTCCTAATGCTACATAATCAAACTCTTTTAGCGCTCCTGCATCTACACAATCCGTCCCACCTATGGACAAAGGCATTTCGGAGTCAGACTGTTCTGGAGATACTCCCTGATTGGTTACAAAGTGGTGTGTAATTAGGATATTACGTTCTCTGTTAGACTTTAAATTTCTCTTAATATACTCTTCCACCTCATGTTCTTTATACTCATCTCCAAGATAATATCTCATAACCTGAGGTTTTGCATAAGGCAACAGATGAATATGAACCATGCCATACTCATCTGCAATAGAAACTTTTTTCATTTGTTCTGTAAATGTACCCGCTATATATACTCCGCTGTTATTTAATATACTCCCAGCAAAATTTAAACGATCTGGTGAATCATGATTACCACTAATTAAAAAAACTTTAATATTACGATTCACTAACTCTGTTAAAAATTCATCTAACAAATTCACTGCTTCTGCAGGAGGAATGGAACGATCATAGACATCACCTGCAATCAGTAAAGCATCGGCTTCTTCTTCTTTTACAATATCTAATATCTGTTTTAAAACATAGTCCTGATCCTTACACATACTAAATTCATTGACTACTTTACCAATGTGCAAATCAGCAGTATGAACCAATTTCATTCCAATCAACTCCTATCTATCCTAAAATTTTCTATACTCATTAAAATCATTTGCGATTATTTTGATACCACGTAGAAAACGATCAAACATTCCCGCATGATATAAATTGATCAGTACCATACCGATCGGTATACCAACAATCATACCTAGTACACCCTTGATACGGTATCCAATAAACATAAATACTAAAGTAGATAGCGGGCTTAAACCAATACTATCTCCTACCATTTTCGGTTGTAACAATTGTTTAACCACTTGACAGATGAGATAGATAACCATTAATGCAATAGCTCGAACATAATTACCTGATATCATATCCAAAAGTGCCCACGGCCAGATCACCGCACCAGTTCCAAAAAAAGGTAGAAAATCCAGGAAGGCAATTCCCAATGCAAGCAGAAACGAGTAGCTAATCCCAAGTATTTCAAACCCTAAAAAAATGATAATCGCTATAATAATCATAATCTTAAATTGTGCTTTAAAATACCCTCCTACTGCTTTCGTAAAGTTCTCTACAATTATTTTATATTGCTTTTGAACAGTTGGTGGCGTAACTTTTTTTATGGATGCCACTAATTCTTCTCGTTCTGCTATAAAAAAGTATGCAGATAAAATCGTTATAATAGACATAAGAACCACTTCTGCAATATTCTTTGCAAAAGAACTAGCATCACTGATGGAAGGCGTACCTATACTCGCAACAAACTTACCAACAGAATCTCCCATATTCCCGCTCATCTTATCAAGTGCTTCTTTGGCTCCTTGCGGTAAGACATCGTAAACACCCTGTAAATTATTAATTGCCTTCTCTGTCTGCGATTCAATATTTGTGTAAAGTGTAGGGATATCCTGTACTAAATTAATGATCTCTCTGGACAAAATCGCAATGATTCCGTAGAGGATTCCAATCACGGCAACTAATACTACGATAATAATCAGTGCCGAACTGTGTTTTCGTACGATTTTAACTCTTTTCTCTAGAAAGCGCACTAATGGATTGGCAATCATAGCGATGATCCAGCCAATAAAAAACGGCATAAAAAAGCCTATTACTTTAGGAACTAAAAATATAATAATTAGTGTGATTGCGATTACAAATAAGAAGTTAACAAATATTCTTAAATAAGGTTTTCGCTCACCCATATGATCCTCCCTTTACTGCACGGCGTCTCCACGTTCCGTTGCAATTTCGTACCCTGCTGTATTGACCCTTCTCTCAAGACAACCGCGACATTCAGCGGCTTCCTCACCAGTACAAATCTTATTATCATAGAGCTCATATTGTTTACGTACCGAAGTAGGTGATAGATTTGGCATAACTACGTTTCCGCCTGCTTGTAAGCCCATTTCTCTTCCCTTAGGGTTTAATGTTCCAAGGGCTGTAGTTGCTGGCAATAATACTTTTGGCAGCATAATACGAATGATAGATAAAAGTAATAATGTCTTTTCTACACTTCCTTTTTCTTGGTCAGCAAATGGAGTCTCATGATGTGGAATAAACGGTCCTATTCCCACCATCTCAGGATTTAATTCCTTTATAAAGAGCAGATCATCGGCAATAGATTCATTGGTTTGATTTGGTGACCCTACCATAAATCCCGCCCCTACTTGGAATCCTAATTTTTTCAAGTCATATAAACATTCTTTTCGATTCACTAAACTCATACTATCTGGGTGTAAGGTTTTATAATGTTCCTCGTCTGCAGTCTCATGACGAAGAAGATATCTATCTGCACCTGCTTCTTTGAAACGACGATAACTTTCAAATGATTTTTCTCCCACAGATAAAGTGATAGCACAATCTGGGTACCCTTCCTTAATGGCTTCAATAATTTCAACCATTTTATCATCTGTAAAGTATGGATCCTCTCCACCTTGTAACACAAATGTACGAAAACCTAATCGATAACCTTCTTTACAGCAATCTAATATATCTTCTTTTGATAGGCGGTATCGTTCTACATTTTGATTACCTAGACGAATCCCGCAATAATAACAATTATTTTTACAGAAGTTTGTAAATTCAATTAATCCTCTTAAGAATACTTTATCCCCATAATATTCTTTTCTAAGCCTTACTGCCTCTTCTTGGAGGAGTTTCATAACATCCTCATCATACGTATCTAATAAAGTAACAAATTCTTCTTTCGTAAGCATTTGTTCTTTGATTAATTTTTCTGCTAACATCCTTACCTCCTGCACTTAGTGCTGTTCCATGTACTCCCTAATCTGTGAAACTAGAGTACTCATTTCTTCTGGGGTTCCAATTGTAATTCTTAAATACTGATTAATTCTAGGTACATTAAAATATCTTACAAATGTTTGCTTTTCTCTTAAATATTCAAATAAGTGTTTTGCTGGTATTCGTTTGTGTGTTGCGAAAATAAAATTAGCTTTTGAGTCAGGAAACGTGAAACCTAATTTCTCAAATTCCTTCATCGTCCATTCTCTTGTATCAATAATTTTCTGTATGGTTGCCTTAAAATATGCATCATCTAATACTGCTTCAGCCCCTAAATAAAGTGAAGTCTGATTCATGGTATAAGAATTATAAGAATATTTCACATCATTTAATACCTTAATTAGATCTT
>JAEZUR010000193.1 GCA_023420935.1 Bacillota bacterium
TACACTTTCTATTATGAAAGAGGTAAATGGAGTCATACGTAGAAGTTCTGGGTCAGATAAAATGGAAAAACGTTTGGAGTTAGTGAAGCGATTGGTACAAGAAATATTGGAGGAATGTTAATGGGAAAAGTTTATTTAGTTGGAGCAGGCCCTGGTGATCCTTCCCTTATCACCTGCAAGGGCATGGAGCTCTTAAAGCAGTGTGATGTTGTGATCTATGATAGTCTGGCGTCCAATCAGCTTCTTCAGCATGTGAGTGAACAGTGCGTTAAACTATATGTTGGGAAACGATCCGGACAACATTCTAAAACGCAAGACGAGATCAATCAGATCATTGTAGAACAAGCCAAACAGAAGGATTGTGTTGTACGTCTAAAGGGTGGTGATCCATTTGTCTTTGGAAGAGGCGGAGAAGAGATTGAAGAGCTAAAAAAGCAACATATTCCTTATGAAGTAGTACCAGGAGTTACTTCGGCTATCTCAGTTCCAGCAAGTGCAGGGATTCCGGTTACTCATCGTGGAGTTAGCCAGAGTTTTCACGTAATAACAGGCCATACCAAATCATCTGATAATACATTAACCGATAATTATGAAGTACTAGCAAAACTAGATGGAACCTTAGTATTTTTAATGGGTTTATCGAATCTGGAACAGATAATACAACAACTATTAACTTATGGAAAATCCTCTAATACTCCTGCTGCAGTCATTTCTAATGGAACAATGAATAACCAGAAGGTCGTTCGAGGAATATTACTTGATATTGTAGAAAAAGTAAGAGAAGAAAAAATAACTTCTCCCGCAATCATTGTCATAGGTGAAACAGCTGCTCTTGCATATGCAGAAGTGTTTAAACTTCCTCTTTCTCATATCAGTATTGGCCTAGTGGGAACCAAAGCAATTCGAACTAAATTAGAAAAGGGACTTATAAACCTTGGTGCTAGTGTGTTTACTGTGTGCAATATGCAGTTGGAAACAACCCCAAAGATACATGAATTAGAACAGGAAATCAAGGTATTAGAGCAATATCAGTGGATTATCTTTACTAGTCAGAATGCCATCAATCTTTTCTTTGATTATATGAATGAGAGAAGGATTGATCAAAGAAAATTAGGTAATATAAAGTTTGCTACCATTGGAAGCGGGACTAAGCAAGTGTTAGAGCAATATGGATACTATGCAGATTTCGTTCCTTCTAGATATAACACCATTGATTTAGCAACAGAGTTTACCAAGTTTGCTAATAAAAATGAACGGATTCTCATTCCTAGAGCAGTTCGAGGTAGTGAAGAACTAACTAGAATTTTTCATGATAATCAGTTGAATTATAAAGAACTTGGAATTTATGATGTTAAGGGAAAATTAGTAGAAGAGATAGAAGTAATCAGGGATATGAATTGTCTTGTATTTGCTAGTGCATCTGGTGTGGATGAATTCTTTGACCAGATAAAGGAAAGTAAAATATCAATTCCAGATCATATGAAGATAGCATGTATTGGTGATATGACTGTGGAAGCATTACATGCAAGAAACCAAGGTGTGGATATTATAGCCAATGTAAGTAATGTGGAAGGACTAATTGAAGCCATAGGGAATTATAAATGGGTATAAACTATGAAATGTAATAGATCATGAAAAGAGGTTTACGTATGAAACGAATGAGAAGATTGCGTGTGAATGAGGCAGTTAGAGCCTTAGTAAGAGAGACAAGTGTGGATAAATCAGATTTGGTTTATCCTGTATTTATCATAGAAGGAGATAATATTAAGAATCCCATCGATTCCATGCCAGGGATCTATCAGTATTCTCTGGATCGTTTTCAGGAGGAGTTACTTCGAATTAAAGAAGCAGGAATCGGTGCTATCCTAATCTTTGGAATCCCTGTCCATAAGGATCAACTAGGAAGTCAGGCTTACGATGAGCAGGGGATTACCCAGAGAGCGATAAGATACATAAAAGAACAAGCACCTGATTTGCTAGTAATCGCAGATATTTGCTTATGCGAATACACATCCCACGGCCATTGTGGTTTAATTAGTGAACATATGGATCATATTATTCTAAATGATGAGACACTTCCTGTGTTATCTAAGATGGCAGTTAGTATGGCAAATGCAGGTGCCGATGTGATAGCGCCTTCTGATATGATGGATGGACGAGTAAAAGCAATCAGAGATGCTCTTGATGACAATGGATATAAGAATTTGATGATTATGTCATACAGTGCTAAGTTTGCATCAGGGTATTATTCTCCCTTTAGGGAGGCGGCTCACTCTGCGCCTAGTTTTGGAGATCGTAAATCATATCAGATGGATTCAGCTAATCGCAAAGAAGCAATTCGTGAATGTCTAGCGGATATTGAAGAAGGAGCAGATGTAATTATGGTGAAACCAGCTCTTGCTTATTTAGACATTATACGCGAAGCAGCAGATCAGACCAATTATCCCATTGCAGCTTACAATGTAAGTGGAGAGTATTCTATGGTAAAAGCTGCAGCTATGAATGGTTGGATTGATGAAAAGAGAATTGTAATGGAGAATTTACTTGCGATAAAACGAGCCGGAGCAAAGATTATTATTACATATCATGCTCTGGATGCCGCAAGATGGTTAGATGAAAAGTAGATACGATATCATTATGAGCGAAGCAAAGGATAGGAACTATTATGAATACAAAAAAATCTTCAGAACTATTTCAAATGTCAAAATCCTATATTCCAGGAGGAGTCAATAGCCCAGTTAGAGCATTTCAGGCAGTACAAAGAACTCCCGTATTTATAGAACGAGCGAAAGGTTCAAAACTATATGATGTGGATGGAAATGAGTATATTGACTATGTTTGCTCTTGGGGTCCAGGAATATTAGGGCACTGTGATTCTGGTGTAGTGAACGCTGTCACGGAGGCTTGCCTTGAAGGATTAACATTTGGCGCACCTACAGAACGAGAGTATCTACTTGCCAAGCTGATTCACGATATTATGCCGTCCATGGAGTTGACCAGGCTGGTTAGTTCTGGTACAGAAGCAGTTATGAGTGCCATACGTGTTGCCAGAGGATATACCAATCGCGATATGATTATTAAATTTAGAGGCTGCTATCATGGACATTCAGATGGATTGTTAGTGAAAGCAGGTTCTGGTGCATTGACTGGTGCTATGCCAGATAGCAGAGGAGTTCCCGCTGATTATACGAAGAATACATTAATTGCAGACTATAATAATGAAGAATCAGTAGAACACTTAGTTGAACAATATGGTAACCGCATTGCAGCCATAATCGTAGAACCAGTGGCTGCTAATATGGGTGTTGTGCTTCCAGAGGAAGGATTTCTACAATTTCTAAGAAACATAACTACCAGAAATGGCTCTCTCTTAATTTTTGATGAGGTTATTACTGGTTTCCGTCTAGGACTCGGTGGGGCACAGGAGTATTACGGTGTAACTCCAGATCTAACTACGTTAGGTAAGATTATCGGTGGAGGAATGCCTGTTGGTGCTTACGGTGGAAAGAGAGAGATTATGGAACTAGTAGCTCCAGTTGGTGGGGTTTACCAAGCAGGTACGTTATCAGGGAATCCAATCGCAACGGCTGCAGGAATTCAAACCCTCACGACTCTACAAAATACACCAGGACTATATAGCAGAATAGAGGAACAGACGAATAAATTAGTACAAGCTGTAAATGCTAGGTTCGGAAATACAGTGCAAATTAATCATATCGGTTCCCTTATGTGCGTATTTTTTACAGATCAAAAAGTAGTAGATTTTGAAAGTGCAACTACTTCTAGCACAGACAAGTATGCAGATTACTTTGGCTATATGTTGGAACATGGAATTTATCTGGCACCATCCCAGTTTGAAGCAATGTTTATCTCGTATACTCATAGTGAGGAAGATATTAAAAAAACATGTGAGATAATCAGTAATTATCCATTATAAAACATGTGAGATAAAGAATAACATGAACAAATAAAACCGGTTTTTCTTTAGACCTATGATAGATGAATAAACTTTATTCTAATTATTATAAAAGTGATAGACAGAAACAGGAAAAACAGATAGAATGTATGTATTCAAAATGAAAAATTGGTGTGTGTGAATTGATAATATATCAGTCATCATAATAGAGAATAAATAATGATTTACTTAGGAGGATTTATAAATGGAATTTAAGAATGTAACCGTAGTAAAGAAAGCAAATGTATATTTTGATGGAAAAGTAACTAGCCGAACTATTTTATTTGAAAATGGAGAGAAAAAGACATTAGGATTTATGCTAACTGGTGAATATGAATTCTCAACTGGAGCAGAGGAACTTATGGAAGTATTAAATGGTGATATGGATATTATGATTGCTGGTGCTTCTGAATACACCAATTATCAACCAGGACAAAGCTTTGTAGTACCTGCTAATTCCAGCTTTAAGTTAATCATTAAATCATTTGCAGATTATTGCTGCTCTTATAAAGAAGTATAAATGTCAAAAACTTCTTCCTAATCAAGGGAGAAGTTTTTTTATATATGTGCGCCCAGCATGGGCGCAATCTTATGGGTTTAAGTCCCTAGTCTGCCCTAGTAGTGGGAAGGACATAGCCAATGGCAAGGGTGTCGTGGGTGACTACGAATCTGAAGGAAGCCGGATGGCAA
>JAEZUR010000048.1 GCA_023420935.1 Bacillota bacterium
GGACATTGCAGATTATGAAGAAAAACATTGCCAAGTATTTGGTATTTGGCCTTACTGGAGTCGCACTAGTTACATTTACTAGTTATAAGATGAATGCTGCAGCAATAGCAAATGAGCAGCCTTTAGCAGGAATTACCTTATCCTTAGATAAATATTATGAGATGGTAGCAGATAGTACATCAGCAAAAACACTATCCATCATGTCAACAAATTCCAAGGCACTTTTAGTGAATACCGGTGACAATACTGAAGAAGTAACAACTACCACAGAAGATACAACCGAAGCAAGTGAAGAGAACAGCGAAGCAGTGGATGATATCATTAATTTAAATTATGACAGATTAGGTATATCCAATGTAGATAGCTATTTAAATATTCGTAAAAAACCAGGTGAAGATGAGAAGATCATTGGTAAGTTACCAAAGTATGCTGGATGTAATGTATATAGCATAAAAGACGGTTGGGCTAAGATTAAATCTGGTAAAGTAACTGGTTATGTAAAAGCCGAGTTTCTTGTTTTAGATGAAGAAGCTGAGAAAATGGCTCTTGAAGTAGGAACAGAAGTGGCTACCGTTAATACAACAACATTAAAGGTTAGAGCGTTACCTTCTTTAGATTCAAGAGTGTATTCACTTGTTCCAGTGGATGAAGAAATGGATGTTTTAAATGAAAGCATTTCTAAGGAATCAATTGAAAAATTTATCGAGAAACACAGTGAAGAGGACAAAACGTTATTAGATGGCGTAAATATGGATGCCATGATGGCGGATCTTGGTAACTGGGTATGTATCAGTATAGATAATGAATCAGCCTTTGTAGCAAAAGAATTTGTTGATATATCTTATAAGCTAGAAAGAGCAGTATTTATTGATGATGTATCAGGTAATGGCTCAAGTGATGGATCGGGAGGATCATCTTCTGTAAGATCTCAGATGGTTCAATTTGCCTATCAGTATCTTGGTAACCGTTATGTATATGGCGGAACAAGTTTAACTGGTGGAATCGATTGCTCTGGATTTATGATGAGAATTTATGAGCACTTCGGATATAGTATACCAAGAACATCAGGCGCTCAAGCAGGATATTCTAGATCAATTAGCGGTTCAGATGTAAGACCTGGTGATTTGTTCTTCTATGGTAACGGAAGTAGTGTTAGCCATGTAGCCATGTACATCGGAAACGGACAAGTAATTCATGCAAGTAATGCAAGAACTGGAATTAAGATTTCCAATGCTTATTACAGATCTCCGATTAAGATTGGTAGAATCATAAACGATTAATACTTATAGAGACTATGGAAAAGACTCATTCTTACCATAGTCTCTTTCTTATTGAATTCTAGAAAGTGTTCATGTATAATGATATGGATAAAAAAAATGACTAAGGGGCCAAGACATGGAATATGTAATTATATTACTTCTTATTGTGTTAGGTGTTTTTTTGAAACTTCTATATGATGAGAAGAATTTTAGGAATCGTTTAAAAGAGAGATTAATGAAAGAGTGGGGTCAGGTTCCTACCGAAGAATATACAGCTGAGAAATTTCAGTCCATTCAATATTATTATAAAACACAAAAGAATGATAATCTGGATGTTGATGATATCACATGGAATGATATTGATATGAATCAGATTTATATGTTAATGAATAACACCTGCAGCTCTATGGGTGAAGAATATCTATACTCTGTATTAAGAAAATTACATTATGATCCTGATACTTTATTAGAACGAAACCGCTTAATTGAGTTTTTTGAAAAGAATCCGAAACAACGTTTAGAGATTCAACTTGCGTTAGGTACCATTGGAAAGTTAAAGAATCTTTCCCTTTATGAATATATTAATCGTACAGATGATATAGAAAAACATAACCCGTTTGAACACTATTTGTGTATCTTAGGTCTTGTTGGCTCCATTGCTATAATATTTATCCCTCAATTTTTCGGTTTAGGCATTGCCGGAACTGTATTTTTTGTAGCGAATAATATGATCAGATACTATAAGCGAAAAGCACAGATAGAGAAATACTTTAGTGTATTCTCGCACATATTAAAAGTTTTAGGTAGTATTCAGAATGTAGCAAATCTAAAGATCTCTGAGATACAGCAGTACACTAATTTATTAAAAGGTGCTCAACAAGCATTTCAGAAATTTAAAAAAGGAGCATTCTTTGTACTAGGCGGAAGAAATATGGGCGGGGATATCTCTGATTTCATTCTGGATTATGCTAGAATGCTGTTCCATATTGACTTAATTAAATTTGATACTATGTTACGTGAGATAAGAAAAAACAAAGATGTACTAAATCAGATATATGCAGCCATTGGAACATTAGACAGTATGATTGCAGTTGCTTCCTTTCGTAAACTTTTAGAAGGTGATTATTGTCTACCAAATCTAGAGAAGTCAGAGAAACCATTTCTATATGTTGACGATGTATACCATCCATTGATTGAAGATCCAGTTAGAAACTCTATCCATGAGAAACGATGTATTTTAATCACAGGTTCTAATGCATCAGGTAAGTCCACCTTTATAAAAACCATGGCTTTAAATGCTATTTTATCACAAACAATCTATACCAGTTTAAGTAAGTCATATCATGCTAGCTATTTTAAAGTATTTTCTTCTATGGCACTAAAGGACGATTTGTTTAGTCATGAAAGTTATTATATTGTTGAGATAAAATCATTAAAACGAATCTTAGATCAGATGGATAAAGATATTCCTATGCTATGCTTTGTAGACGAAGTATTAAGAGGAACCAATACTCTTGAGAGAATTGCTGCATCTTCTCAAATTTTAGATAGTTTTGCAGGGAATAACGCATTGTGTTTTGCTGCAACCCATGATATAGAACTGACTCATATTTTAGAAAAAGAATATTCCAATTATCATTTTCAAGAACAGATTATCCAAAATGATATTATTTTTGATTATGTACTATATGAAGGTAGAGCAGTGTCCCGTAATGCAATTAAATTATTAGGCATTATGGGTTATAAAGAATCCATTATTGAAAAGGCAACACAGGAGGCAAACCATTTCTTAGAAAATGGTGTTTGGAGAGCATTATAGATAGAATGTGAGGAAAATAAAATGGAAGTAAAAATATATACAGATGGAGCAGCTAGAGGCAATCCAGACGGTCCGGGAGGGTACGGAACGATACTTGTCTATGTAGATGCCCAAGGTGCGGAGCATGTAAGAGAATACTCTGGGGGATATAAAAAAACAACGAATAACAGAATGGAGCTTATGGCAGCTATTGTGGGACTAGAAGCTCTTACTAAGCCATGTCAGGTAACTTTATATTCGGATTCTCAATACTTAGTGAAAGCATTTAATGAACATTGGTTAGAGAATTGGATTAAAAAAGGCTGGAAGCGTGGAAAAAATGAACCTGTTAAAAATGTGGATCTATGGAAACGAATGCTTGTTGCCAAAGAACCACATGAAGTTACCTTTGTATGGGTAAAGGGCCATGATGGACATGTTCAGAACGAGCGATGTGATGTACTTGCCACAACAGCGGCAGATGGTAATGATTTATTAGATGATACCTTTGAATAATTTACGGAAGAAGAAGGGGCGTAACATGGCACAATTAACACCAATGATGCAGCAATACATGGAGATTAAAGAACAATATAAGGACTGTCTATTGTTTTATCGTTTAGGCGATTTTTATGAAATGTTTTTTGAGGATGCCATTACTTGCTCAAGAGAATTAGAAATCACGTTAACAGGAAAAAACTGCGGACAAGAAGAGAGAGCACCTATGTGCGGTATTCCATATCATGCAGTGGATGGTTATTTAAATAAATTAATTAGTAAAGGGTATAAGGTTGCCATCTGTGAACAGGTTGAGGACCCAAAGCAAGCCAAAGGAATTGTAAAAAGAGATGTAATACGTATCGTAACACCAGGTACTAATCTGAATACTCAGGCCTTGGATGAATCCAAGAATAATTATTTGATGAATGTGGTTCATACAACCAATGCATATGGTTTGGCAATTGTTGATGTAACGACTGGTGATTATTTTGTTACAGAAGTGGATACTAATCGCAAACTGTTAGATGAAATCACAAAATTTATGCCGTCTGAATTGGTCTGCAATGATTCCTTTTATGTATCGGGGATTGATCTAGAAGATCTTAAGAACCGATTAGGTATCACAATATCTGCATTGGAACCTTGGTATTTTGATGAAACTTTATGCCATAGATGCTTAAAAGAACATTTTAAAGTGGGAACATTGGATGGACTAGGACTTGGTGATTATTCCATCGGTGTGATAGCGGCTGGTGCTTTACTACAATATCTGTATGAAACACAGAAAAACTCATTAAGTCACCTGACAGCATTATATCCGTATGTGACAAGCAAATATATGCTTCTTGATAGCTCCACTCGACGAAATCTTGAATTAGTTGAAACTCTTCGGGAAAAGCAAAAAAGAGGCTCTTTGTTATGGGTATTAGATAAAACCAAAACGGCTATGGGAGCCAGGTTATTACGTAGTTATATAGAGCAACCTTTGATCGATTTAGAGAGTATCAATCAACGATTGGATGCAGTGGGAGAATTAAATGATAATGTAATATCAAGAGAAGAACTAAGGGAATATTTAAACCCTATTTACGATTTGGAACGATTAATCAGTAAAGTTAGTTATAAAAGTGCTAACCCAAGAGATTTAATAGCATTCCAATCTTCCTTATCCATGTTACCTCATATCAAATTTATTCTTCAAAGCTTTGAGAGTTGTGCATTACGTGAAATCTATGAAAATCTTGATTCTCTGGAAGATATTTGTAGTCTTATTGGTAATTCAATTATGGAAGAACCGCCATTTTCTATCCGTGAAGGTGGGATGATAAAAGAAGGATATCATGAGGAAGTAGATAAATTAAGACGAGCAAAATCGGAAGGTAAGAATTGGCTTGCTGAGTTAGAAGCAAAAGAAAGAGATGCAACCAATATTAAAAATCTTAAGATTAAATATAATAAAGTGTTTGGTTATTATCTAGAGGTAACCAATTCGTATCAGAACTTAGTACCTGATACTTGGACTAGAAAACAAACCTTAGCCAATGCAGAACGTTATACCACACCAGAATTAAAAGAATTAGAAGATATTATTTTAGGTGCAGAGGACAAATTGTTTGCATTAGAATATGATATTTTCTGTGAAATACGAGATCGTATTGCTGCTGAGGTAAAAAGAATACAAACTACAGCAAAAGCAATTGCATCAATTGATGTATTTTCGTCTCTTGCCTTGGTTGCGGAGCGAAATAATTTTGTAAGACCAAATATGAATACCAATGGAATTATTGATATTAAAGACGGTCGACATCCCGTGGTGGAAAAGATGATTAACCATGATCTCTTTGTTGCCAACGATACGTATCTTAATAATCAAGAAAAACGTGTTTCGATTATTACTGGCCCTAATATGGCTGGTAAATCCACTTATATGAGACAAACTGCACTGATTGTCTTAATGGCACAGATTGGAAGCTTTATCCCTGCAAGTCATGCAGAGATTGGAATAGTTGATCGTATCTTTACCCGTGTAGGAGCATCGGATGATCTAGCATCTGGCCAAAGTACCTTTATGGTAGAGATGACAGAAGTAGCCAATATACTTAGAAATGCAACAAAGAACAGTCTACTTATACTGGATGAAATCGGCCGAGGCACTAGTACATTTGATGGACTTAGTATCGCGTGGGCGGTGGTAGAACATATTAGCAATCCGAAATTATTAGGAGCTAAAACACTATTTGCAACCCACTATCATGAATTAACAGAACTAGAAGGTAAATTAGATAGTGTTAATAATTATTGTATAGCGGTAAAAGAACAAGGAGAAGATATTATCTTTCTTCGTAAAATAGTAAAAGGTGGTGCAGATAAAAGTTATGGTATACAAGTAGCTAAATTGGCTGGTGTGCCTGACAGTGTTCTAAAGCGCGCCCGAGAGATAGTAGAAGAACTTAGTTTAAATGATGCCACCAATCTGGTTATAGAGAAACATGTGGAAACAAAACAGGAAAAACCAAAGAATAAAGTAACGATCGATGCAGAGGAGGATATGATTCAACTATCTATATTTGATACAGTGGATAGTCAAACGGTGTCAGAAGATATTTTAGTTGAACTGCGAGATCTTAATCTGGCTACAATTACGCCTATAGATGCATTAAATAAACTATATCAACTACAGACAAAGATAAAGGAACGTTGGTGATAAGGTATGTCTAAAATAACATTATTAGATCAGAATACCATTAATAAAATAGCTGCTGGAGAAGTCATAGAACGACCTGCAGCTGTTGTGAAAGAATTGGTAGAAAACGCCATAGATGCAGGTTCCAATGCTATAACGATAGAAATCAAAGATGGTGGTCTAAGCTTAATACGAATCACTGATAATGGAATCGGTATTGCTAAGGATGAGATTGAACTAGCGTTTATGCCCCATGCTACCAGTAAAATCAAATCAGTGGAAGATTTACTTACGGTTTCTAGTTTGGGATTCCGAGGGGAAGCATTATCTAGTATTGCAGCCGTTACTCAGCTTGAGCTGATAACCAAAACAGCGGGTGAACTTACAGGTTCTAGGTATCTAATAGAAGGTGGAGAAAAGAAAGGTATCGAAGAGATTGGTTGCCCGGAAGGTACCACATTTTTAGTTCGTAACTTATTCTACAATACACCTGCTAGAAGGAAATTTTTAAAATCCCCTCAAACAGAGGCTGGGTATATTAGTGAATTAGTAGAACGGTTAGCTGTATCCCATCCGCAAATCTCTTTTAAGTTTTTAAACAATAATCAAATGAAATTGCATACTTCTGGTAATGATAATCTAAAGGATATTATTTATCATGTTTATGGAAGAGAGATTGCAGCTAATTTACTAGGGTTAGACCAAGTAAGAGATCGCATTTCGGTGAAAGGATTTATTGGGAAACCAATCATCTCTAGGGGTAACCGGAACTACATGAACTGCTTTATTAATGGTCGATATATCAAGAGTGCTATCATAAATAAAGCAATCGAAGATGCCTACAAACCATACAGTATGTCTCTTCGTTATCCTTTTGTTGCATTGCATTTTCAGATTGATGTTGGATTGATTGATGTGAATGTTCATCCAACTAAAATGGAGATACGTTTTACGAATAATGAGGAAGTTTATGAATTGGCATTTCAAGCGGTTTCCAATGCATTAAAAGAAAAGGAACTAATTCCTGAGATTTTAACGCAGGAATCAAAGAAACCATCTGCAACAATCCATGTTCCTATGCCAGAACCATTTGAAAAACAGAGAATACAAGAAGCTACGAAACAAGAAGTTAAAACACAAGAAGTAGTAAGACAAAATGTACAAAGTCAAGATGCATTAAAGCGAGACCAAGCAGGGCAATGTGAGGGAAAGCAAGCTATACAAAGTCATGATTTAATAAAGCAAGAAATTATTAATCAAGAAAACGTAAGACAAGTAGATTCTGTTAAAGAAAATTCGTTAATTGACCCGTTGATAAAAGATGCTATTTTACATGATGTCAAGTTAGATAGTACATCAAATGTTTTAAGTAATAATAACATTGCGAAAGTGGAAGAAGATAGTACCTATGGAACTTCTCCATCTTCACAACTTAATTTATTTGAGGATAAATTATTATCCTCTTTGGCAGTGAAAGAACATCGAATTATAGGACAGCTATTTTTAACCTATTGGATCGTAGAATATCATGACAAAATGTTTATCATTGATCAACATGCAGCACATGAGAAGGTACTTTTTGAGAAAACAATGAAGCACTTAAGAGAAAAAGAATATTCTTCGCAAATATTACTTCCTCCTATTATATTATCATTAAGCATGAGAGAAGAGGAAGTGCTAAAAGAATTTGGTGGCTCTTTACATGAATTAGGATTTGAAATTGAATCCTTTGGAGGAAAAGAGTATTCTGTTCGAGCTGTTCCAGCAAATCTGCCAGGTATTGGTCAGAAGGAGCTATTAATTGAGTTGTTAGATGATTTAATTCAAGTTGGTACCAAGCAATCTTCTGAATTATTATTAGAAAAAGTTGCTTCCATGTCCTGTAAAGCGGCTGTAAAAGGGAATAATCGATTGTCGCAGAGAGAAGCAGAGGCCTTAATTGGTGAATTGTTAGAATTGGACAATCCATACCATTGCCCTCATGGTAGACCTACTATTATCTCAATGAGTAAATATGAAATTGAGAAAAAATTCAAAAGAATTATCTAGTGATTTATAGCAATAATACAAGTTGAAGGTTTGGAGATAACAATGAAGAAACCATTAATTATATTAACAGGACCTACGGCAGTTGGTAAAACGGAGCTTTCGATCAGACTTGCAAAAGAGTTAAACGGTGAGATAATATCGGCTGACTCAATGCAGGTCTATAAAGGCATGGATATTGGTACTGCTAAAATTTCGCCTGAAGAAATGTGTGGAGTAACACATTACCTAATCGATATATTAGATCCTAAGGAGGATTTTAATGTAGTTAAGTTTAAAGAGGCTGCATGCGCTGCTATGGAGGCTATTTATCAGAAAGGTAAGCTACCTATTATCGTTGGTGGTACAGGATTTTATATCCAAGCAGTATTAAATGATATTAACTTTGAAGAAACTCCTAATGATACAACCTATCGTAATGAATTGGAGGAACTTGCGACGAATAAGGGTCCTGAATATCTGCATGCTATGTTAATGGATGTGGATGAAGGTTCCGCCAAAGCAATTCACGCCAATAATGTAAAAAAGGTAATACGTGCCTTAGAGTACTACAAACAAACAGGTAAAAAGATATCGGAGCATAATGAAACGGAGCGTCAAAAAGAATCGCCTTATAATTTCTTATATTTTGTTCTGAATCATACGCGAGATGTGCTATATAAAAGAATAGATCAACGAGTTGATCTTATGGTGGAACAAGGCTTGATTGAGGAAGTTAGAGCACTTTATGAAAGTGGTTATGACAGAAATCTTGTATCTATGCAAGGACTGGGATATAAAGAAATCATTTCTTACTTAGAAGGGGAATGTACACTGGATGAAGCAGTGTATATTTTAAAGCGAGATACCAGACATTTTGCCAAACGGCAACTAACATGGTTTAAGAGAGAAAAAGAAGTAATATGGATTAATAAAAATGAATACAACGAGGAAGAAAACATTCTTACTATGATGCTTAAAATGGCTCATGCTAAGCTTGGATAGAGAAAGGAACACCAATTATGATACAACAGTTAACAACAATGTATGGTCAATTATCCATCGATCAAAATGTTTACAATTATTGCAAATCAACAGAAGAATCATTAAAAAAACGTTTTGAAGAAATTGATCAGATTGCAGAATATAATCAATTAAAAGTAATCAAAGCCATGCAAGATAATAAAGTAAGTGATATTCATTTTGCTGCGACCACAGGATATGGATATAATGACCTTGGAAGAGAAACACTAGAAAGTGTTTATGCATCTGCGTTTCATGCAGAAGCAGCCTTGGTAAGACCGCAGCTTACTTGTGGTACCCATGCCCTAAGCACAGCATTATCAGCAAATTTAAGGCCGGGAGATGAATTACTTTCACCAGTTGGGAAACCATATGATACGTTAGAAGGAGTTATTGGGATAACCCCTTCGAAAGGTTCTCTGAGTGAGTTTGGTATTACTTATTCACAGGTTGATCTATTGTCTGATGGTGGATTTGATTATGAAAATATAGAAAAAGCCATCCATAAGAGAACAAAAATGGTAACGATTCAACGTTCCAAAGGTTATCAAACAAGGCCAACCTTATCCGTTGAAAGAATTGGCGAATTAATTCGATTTATCAAAAACATAAAATCAGATATCATCTGTATGGTGGATAATTGTTATGGAGAATTCGTAGAAACAATAGAGCCTACGGATGTAGGTGCAGATCTATGTGTTGGTTCTTTAATTAAAAATCCAGGTGGTGGTCTTGCTCCAATTGGTGGCTACATAGTTGGAAAAGAAGAATATGTTGAGAATTCGGCTTTTCGTCTAACGGCTCCTGGACTTGGAAAAGAAGTAGGAGCTACCCTAGGCCTGAATCAACAATTGTATCAAGGATTTTTTATGGCTCCTCAAGTGGTTTCAGGTGCATTAAAAGGAGCTATTTATGCTGCTAATATTTACGAAAAATTAGGATTTGCTGTTGTTCCTAATGGTACGGAAAGTAGACACGATATAATACAGGCCGTTACATTAGGATCACCAGAAGCCATTATTGCATTTTGCAAAGGGATTCAAGCAGCAGCTCCAGTAGATAGTTTCGTAAATCCAGAGCCATGGGCAATGCCTGGTTATCATTCGGATGTAATAATGGCGGCTGGAGCTTTTGTTCAAGGCTCCTCCATTGAGTTAAGTGCAGATGCACCAATTGAACCACCTTATGCCGTATATTTCCAAGGAGGGTTAACCTGGTACCATGCAAAATATGGAATTTTAATGTCGTTACAGAAATTATATGAATCAGGATTGGTAAATTTGTTTTAATTTGTCTGAAAATTTCGTAATTTTATAAGGATTTGCAGTGTACAAACATATCAATTTATGGTAAAATGCAATGTGAGAGTTTTGTAGGGTCTTAGTGCGAAGAGAGAGCTGATTAGGAGAGCACTATGAAAAGCAAACACTTTACAGCAAAAGAACTACCAGCATCCGAGCGACCATATGAAAAATTTGAACGATTCGGATCAAAATTCCTGTCTGATGCTGAACTATTAGCAGTGATTATTCGAACAGGATCTAAAGATCATCATGCAGTTGAAGTTGCCAATCAGATTTTAAGTAATCACGGTGAATTTAAAGGCTTAATTGGACTTAATTATATGTCCATGGAAGATTTAATGGAGATTGCAGGAATAGGTAAGGTCAAGGCAATTCAATTACTATGTATAACAGAATTAACAAAGAGAATGGTAAAGGCTACAAGGGAGAATGGGTTTCGATTGGATTCACCTGGTGCCGTTGCAGAATATTATATGCAAGATATGAGACATCTTGCAAGAGAAGAAATACTTCTGATTATGATGGATTCCAAAAGTAAAATCATTAAAGATATGATAATTTCCAGTGGGAGCGTAAATGCTTCTATTGTTGCGCCTAGAGATATATATCTAAATGCATTAAAATACAATGCGGTTAATATTATATTGCTTCACAATCATCCTAGCGGTGACCCAACCCCTAGTAAAGAAGATCTTAATATAACCCTTCGCATGAAAGAGGCAGGTACTTTAATTGGAATTAAGCTTATGGATCACATTATTATTGGAGACAATAGATTTGTAAGTTTGAAAGAGCGAGGTCTACTGTGATTAGAATCGCAGCTGCATCCGGAAGGAGATAATTATGTCAAAGAGAGTATTTGGTATCGATCTAGGTACCAGTATGATAAAAGTATATAAAAAAGATAACGGTATCGTTTTAGATGAGAAAAATGTAATAGCTATTGCCAATAGAAAAAATATGATTGCTGTAGGTAATGAAGCTTATGAGATGTTTGAAAAAGCACCTATTAATATTGTAGTTTCTTATCCAGTGAAAAATGGTGTAATTGCAGATATTGCTAATATGCAAGCATTGCTTAATAAGTTTCTAAAGGACATTAATGGAACTAGACATGGTGTTCAGTTTTTAATTGCAGTTCCAACGGATGTTACAGAAGTGGAAAAAAGAGCTTTTTACGAATTAATTGCCAATTCCAATGCGAAAGCCAAATCCATTGGTATGATAGATAAACCAGTTGCTGCTGCATTTGGTATCGGACTTGATATAACCAATGCCCGCGGTGTCATGACTGTTGATATAGGAGCCGATACAACTGAAATTTCTATCATGTCTTTAGGTGGTATTGTGCTAAGCAAATTGATACCAGTTGGTGGTAACAAACTAGATGAATCTATAAAATTATTCGTGAAGAAAAAATATAACCTTGTAATTGGTAATAAAACAGCAGAAGTTATTAAAAAGAGTTTATCTTCTGCACTACCAACCGATGAAGTAAGTGTAAAAGTTTATGGAAGAAACGTGGTTAGTGGCTTACCAAGTGAGATGGACATTATGTCTTCCATGGTATATGAAGCAGTAAAAGAACATTTCTATACAATTATTGATTCTATTAAAATTATACTTGAGAGAACACCACCTGAAATCTCTTCTGATATAATTGATTCTGGAATTTATATAACAGGAGGTTCCGCGCATATTCGTAATTTAGATAAGTTAATTGCGGAACAAACCGATCTGAAAATAAATGTTTGCCAAGATCCAGAGAATTCTGTTGTGAATGGATTAGGTGCTATCATTCAAGATCCAACACTTGCAACTTTGGCTTATTATCCAAAACAGTCAAACCATAATTCAAAGAAAAAATAGGTTGATATCTAAAAATGCGTTATCTATACGCAGACAGGAGTTATTATGAGACGTAGACCAAGAATTTCAATTGAACCCAAATATATCTTACTGATATGCTCCATTGTTTGCATTGTGCTGATTGTTGTTTCTTTTAAATATAAAGAAAAGATGGAGCCAATCAAAACGGTAGCCAGCGATGCAGTAACTCCAATGCAAAAAGGAATTAATTCTGTGGGTGCATGGATTTGGGATAAAGCTGAGATGATTACAACGATGCAAGCACTAAAAAAAGAAAATGATCAATTAAAAGAAAAATTAGATTCTGTTACTTACGATAATAAAGTGCTTCAACAAGAAAAATATGAGTTAGATAACTTACGTAAACTATATGATTTAGATCAAGCATATCCAAGTTATCCTAAGGTTGCTGCACATGTCATTAGTAAAGATGCCAACAACTGGTATAATGTCTTTACGATAGACAAAGGTACCGAAGATGGACTAAAAGTAAATATGAACGTTATTGCGGATGGTGGATTGGTTGGTATTATTATTGAGGTTGGTCGTAATTGCGCCAAAGTAAGATCTATTATTGATGATAAGAGTGACGTTACTGGAATGTTTCTAAAGACTTCAGATACTTGTAATGTAAAAGGTAATCTTGAATTAATTGATAAAGGAATTATTGAAGTAGAAATGATAGACAAAGATGATGAAGTGGAAGATGGTTACGAAGTTGTAACTGCCCATATCAGTGATAAATTTCTACAAGGAATCTTAATTGGTTACGTGAAAGATATTACCGTAGATTCCTCTAATATGACCAAATCCGGATATTTGACACCAGTAGTTGATTTCGAGTCATTGGATATGGTTCTTGTTATTACAGAATTAAAAGAGCAGTATGATGATCTGGAATAATCAACCAGTATCAATGGAAAGGATAAGGACATGAAACGTACTATTATTATTTTTCTCATTATAATATTGTGTTTTCTTCTGCAAACAACAGTATTTCAGGCTGTTGCACTTGCAGATGTTGTTCCAAATCTTTTGCTAGTCATAACCGTAGCAACTGGCTATATGAGAGGAAGAAAAGAAGCTCTTTATACAGGACTTTTTTGTGGACTTTTATTGGATCTTGTTTATGGTAGTGTAATTGGGTTGTATGCCTTGCTATTTATGGTAATTGGTTATTTAAATGGTTACTGTAATAAAATATATTACAAAGACGATTTTACCATACCTATTATTTTAGTTGGTGTGAGTGACTTGTTTTATAATTTCTTCTATTATGTATTTGAATTTTTATTAAGAAGTCGCCTTCATTTATTATTCTATGTTAGGAGAATTATGTTACCCGAACTTGTGTATACCGTACTAGTTTCTGTCGTACTGTATAAATTATTACATACCTTGAATGGTTATCTTGAACATTCTGAAAAAAAGGAGGTATAATCATTGCTTGATACATTTTTAGAATGGCTGAAAAAAGTTGTGAAATCTAGATTATTACCAATTGCAATTATATATCTTATACTTTTTTCAGTTCTAGTACATCGTATTTTCGAATTACAGATTGTAAAAGGAGAAAAATACGAAAAAGAAAGCGAAACCAATGATACGGATCAGCGTGAATTAAAAAGTACACGTGGTCGTATTTGCGACTATAAAGGGAATGTGTTGGCATACAACGAATTATCCTATTCGGTTACCTTAGAAGATATTGGTGAACTAACAGATAATGATGAAAAAAATGCCATGATCTATAAATTAATTAATATCATCGAAAAAAACGGTGGTACTATTATTAACGATTTTTATATTCAACTAGATGCTGATGGAAATCCTAAATTTAATATAGAAGGAAAAGCGGTGGAACGGTTTAAAAAAGATCTTTATTCTATTCCATATTCTGAAGAATTAACCGAGGAAGTAAATGCACAGTCTGCTGAAGATATTTTTGATTATTTAAGGCACGACACTAAGAGCAATAGTGCTAGTTTCCAGGTAGGTGATCAATATACGAAAGAAGAAGCATTAAAGATTATTGCCATACGTTTTTCTTTATTTATGAATCGTTATTCCAAATACTTACCGATTACGGTAGCCAATGGTGTGGACGACGTAACCGTTGCCGCTATTAAAGAGAATAGCGCTGAGTTACCTGGCGTTGAGATCTTACAAGAAACTCACCGTGTTTATAATGACAGTAAATATTTTGCTCAAATACTA
>JAEZUR010000083.1 GCA_023420935.1 Bacillota bacterium
TGATAAGGTAGTAGGAATTGAAATAGTTTCAGATTATAAGATAATATCTAGAAATGAATTGATGGTATGGCCTGCTGGAACTATGTTTGAACAAGGTATGGCTGCTTATTTTTATGCAGCCGATCCGGAGGTACGGGTTGAACCAAGAATAGAAATAGAGGGTATGGAACAGGGATTTCTGAAAGGAAATATAAATTCTAAGATCATTCTGCAAGCGGTAGATGACAAGTCACGGGTATATTGGTCATACAATATGGGGGTAGTGCCGAATCAATCTATTTACTTATCCAAAGGTGTAACAGAACAACCGGATCAGCTAGTAGAAAATGCAAGGGATATAGTGCTAGATATACCTGCAGCATACGAAATTATTACACAAATAGGGGATGAACTTTTATTTCAAAATGGAATTTATCAAATGATGGTTATATCAGAACTGAAGGTAACAGGAACTGTCAATGGTACAGTGGTGGATAAAACTATAACACAGATTTTGCCGCTGGAATTGCAGGGTACATTTTTTACCATACCGAAGTCAAACGATGTGGCCTCAAACGTATCCCTTCAAAAAAGCAATGGAAATCCTACTCCAAAGAATTTAATCGTGGAGGGGATTCAAGGCAATCCATTACCAGTGTCCGTCACAGTTTTCTTATTCTGTTTGCTTATGATCTTAATATATATCATGAATAATGATAAATCGAGAGCAGCAGTAGAACACAGACGTTTTAAGGAATGGATTACAGAGGGAAACGTGGAGGTAAAAGACCGGCTGACTATTCATATCCTATCTCTAGAAGGTTTGGTTGATCTGGCAATTGACTTGGATCGAAGAGTGATCTTTGACTCGAAAATTAATAAATACTATGTTTTAACGGAAGATATAGTATATGCTTATGATAGAGAACGACCTGACTTAGAAAATGATAATAGACCTCAATTGGGAAAATTGCTGTTAGATAGAGGATTACTAAGACCCGAACAACTTGAAATTGGGATTCATTATGAAAAGAAGATAGGTAGTAGACTGGGTGAAAGCCTGATGGCTTTAGGATTTATTGATGAAGCAACTTTGTATAGTACCTTGGCAGCACAGCAAAAGATGGATTATTATGAACTGGATCCCACTGTGGCTTATACGGATACAAATTGGATTCATAAGATGAGTATTCAAAAAGCAAAAGCACTTATGGCAATACCAGTAGGTCACAGAGCAGATGGTAAATTGGTCATTGCCTGCAGTGAATCTGGAAAAGAATGGGTAAGAAATGCGTTACAAGAATCATTCGGTTCAGATATTTTTTTAGTTGCAGCTAGGCCATCTGTAATATATGAAATCTTGGATCGTTTGAATTACCAGGAGAACAATAAAAAAGGACAAACTGACCAAACCGTGTTGAAATCGCCCTATGAACGTTTATCACGGGAGGAATGTGATCATTTCAAAGAATCCTATTACCGAGGTTCTATCCGTCAGGAACTAATCTTAAAGGCATCACAAGCGGTAGATCCGATCATTCTATCTCAAGTTCCAGAGCAAGAAGCAATTCTACCATGGTTAGCTGGTAAAAATTACATTAAAAGTGAACTTGCTAATTTAATGCGAAGTCTGGATAAAACTATTCAAGATATGGACTGGGAAACACGTCATGAAAAGAAACTTCCAAACTTAATCGAATTACTAATAAATGCGAATTACCTAACCAGAGAAACAGCAGAATGGGCAGAGCGTGAGCGGATTGTACAAGGCTTATCTCTAGAACAGCTTTTGCTCCAAAATTATCTAGTTTCTGTTCAAACAATGAAACATGCTTTATTACTATTAAATACACTGTCGAGTATTCTGAACAAGACTCCAATGGAGTCCCTAGAAAAATGATGAGGCAAATACAGTACCATTTAAGCAAAAATTGTGATACAATACCTCTATAACAATACAATAGCGTGATTGAAAACCTTGGCTATTTTAGATGAATTCATGAAAGTATATAATCACACGATCGATAGCATAGAAGGAGGCACACAAATGAGCTTAAATGATACCCCGAAAGGCAATCGTATCCATATTGCATTATTTGGAAAACGAAATGCGGGTAAATCTAGTGTAATCAATGCAATTACGGGACAATCGTTAGCGATTGTTTCTGACATAAAAGGAACAACAACAGATCCTGTGTATAAAGCAATGGAATTATTGCCACTTGGACCAGTTATGATGATAGATACGCCTGGACTGGATGATGAAGGCGAATTGGGAGAGCAGAGAATTGCCAAAGCAAAGGCAGTGCTGAATAAAACAGATATTGCACTAATTGTTATTGATAGCAATGAATATGTGGAATCATACAAAACAAATAAGAATGAAGCTCAACAAAGTTTTGAAGAGGATATTCTTACCATGGTAAAAGAAAAACAGATTCCGTATATTATTGTGTGGAATAAAGGAGATTTACTAGAGGAAGAGATTGAAAAAGTATGGTTTGAGAATGAACATTCCATCGCAGTTAGTACAGTAACGGGTAAAGGAATTCATGAATTAAAAGAATTGATTGCAAAACAGGTACCAGAAGAGGAAGAGAAGTTTCAGATTGTTGGTGATCTTTTAAATCCTTCCGATCTTGTGGTACTTGTGGTTCCTATTGATAAAGCAGCTCCCAAAGGAAGATTAATTCTACCACAACAACAGACTATTCGTGATATACTAGAATCAGATGCCATTGCAATCGTAACCAAGGAATATGAACTGCGAGAAACATTGGAAAGCCTGGGCAGAAAGCCTAAATTAGTCATAACAGATTCTCAGGTATTTGCGAAAGTATCGGCTGACACTCCAAAAGATATCATGCTAACTTCATTTTCTATCTTATTTGCAAGACATAAAGGAGATCTGGAAGAGTTAGTAAAAGGAGTAACAGTGGTAGATAATCTGCAAGATGGTGATACCATACTTATGGCAGAAGGATGCACCCATCACAGACAGTGTGACGATATCGGAACAGTTAAAATCCCAAGATGGTTATTACAACATACAGGCAAGAAACTTAATTTTGAACAGTGTAGTGGAACAGAATTTCCAGAAGATCTTAGTAAATATGCATTGGTGGTTCATTGTGGCGGATGTACTTTAAACCGTAGAGAAATGCAGTACCGAGTTCGTCATACCAAAGCAAAAAAGACACCAATTGTTAATTATGGTATCTTAATTGCTTATATGCAAGGAATCTTAAAGCGAAGTGTAGAACCTTTCCCATCCATTGCTATGCTGTTGGAAGATAAGTAGAAGCAGATAGAAATGCTTCTTCAATAGAATCTAGATCTAACAAGCCCTTTTCTAAGAGAAGGGCTTTTATTTTCTCTGGATTACCGTGGCATTCCACGGATAATTTTTCGGCTTCGGTATAGCCTATATATGGAACTAAAGCAGTAATATATACCGTGGAAGCATCAAGATGTTTACGACAATTTTCTTCGTTAGGAAGTATGGTTTCAATACATTTAGTACGGAATATCGTGATACCATTTACAAGAAGTTCTAAAGATTCTAATAAATTATCTGCAATTAAAGGCATAAATGCATTGAGTTCGAATTGTCCGCTTGCGCTTGCAAAAGAAATGGCACTATCGTTTGCCATAACCTGAATGGCAATCTGCGTTACCATTTCTGGAATGACAGGATTAACTTTTCCGGGCATTATAGTAGAACCTGCCTGTAGCGGTTCCAATGTAATCTCTCCATAACCACCTTTTGGACCAGAATTCATCAGTCGTAAATCATTACTTATCTTCATAAGATTTACAGCACAGGCCTTTAATAAGCCTGAAACTTCAACGAAAACATCATTGTTCTGAGTTAAATCAATGGGATATTCCGCTCTTGCCAATCCAATACCTGTAAGATCCCTTAATTGTTCCACTACTTTATACGTATATCTTCGATCTGCATTACTTCCGGTGCCAATCGCAGTACCCCCAAGATTAACTTGTCGTAACCGTTCTTCCACTTTATAAATTCGCCAACGATCTCTAGAAATTGCTTGGGCGTAAGCCCCAAATTCTTGACCTAGAGTAATAGGAAGCGCATCCATAAGTTCTGTACGCCCTAATTTCTTGATCGATTCAAATTCTTGTTCTTTTTGTTGTAGACTCTCTTGTAATTTGGATAAAACATTACTTAAATTACGAACCAGATCAACTGCAGCAATACGAAGTGCTGTAGGATACACGTCATTGGTAGACTGGGATTTATTGACATGATCTAAGGGGTGAATATAAGAATAATCCCCCGCTTTTCGTCCAGATAATAACAAGGCCGTATTCGCAATCACCTCATTCACATTCATATTGGTTGAAGTACCTGCGCCACCTTGAAGGGCATTGGTAGGGAAATGTATTATAAAATCCTTAGATAGCAATTCATCACATGCTGCGATAATATAATCAGCCTTCTCTTCCTCAATAGAACCTAATTCTTTATGTGTCATGGCAGCAGCTTTTTTTGTTATAAGGATTGCCCGAATTAATTGATGATTAACTTTCTTACCACTTATATTAAAGTTCTCCAATGCACGTGCCGTCTGAATTCCGTATAAAGTATCATCCTCTATTTCCATAAATCCAAGTTTATCTTGTTCCGTTCTCATCTAAGCTCCAATCTGCTTGCTTTCACAAGCATAAATCATTTTGTATATTTATCAAAACCACTATTTTACCCACATTATAGAAACAATGGAACGTACTGTCAAGTTTTCTTCTTGTTTATAGGATATAATATTGTTATAATAAATTTAATTTTCAATTATAAGGATTGGACATACTGATAAATAATACGAATATTCTGTAACTTGTTATGTTCAAAACAGGTTATGCTAACCATTCTGATGAGCACTTTAAGATAGGTCTCATCGCCATAGCATAAGGCAGTTTTTCATATAACAATTCACAGAATATTCTCAGGTAGTATAGAGTTGTAAATTTACAATATATAATAAGGTAAAAATTTCAACTGCTATAACCAATAACGTACATGAGTCAATTTGCGCCCTATAACCTTACTAAAGCGTGATACAGAATATAGTTATATTGCAACTGT
>JAEZUR010000106.1 GCA_023420935.1 Bacillota bacterium
TTCTTTCTTGGTAACACGATATGCTTTCGCTCCCATTGCTTCTGCTAACTTTACAAAGTCTACACTATCATCTAAAACAGTATGAGAATATCTCTTGCCATAGAATAATGTTTGCCATTGTCTTACCATACCAAGTACATGATTATTGAACACCACTTGAATAATAGGAATGTTGTATCTGGTTGCTGTAGCAATTTCATTCATATTCATACGGAAGCAACCATCACCTGCAATATTAATAACTGTAGAATCGGGCATTCCTACTTTGGCACCTATACAAGCACCAAGTCCATATCCCATGGTTCCAAGTCCACCTGAAGTAATTAACGTTCTAGGTTTCTTATATTTGAAGAACTGTGCAGCCCACATCTGATGCTGTCCAACTTCTGTTGTGATAATCGCATCTCCACCAGTAACCTCATAAATCTTCTCGATGATGAAAGGTCCTGTTAAAGACTCAGGATGATATTTTAATGGAAGAGATGATTTTCGTTCCATTACATGATCTATCCATTCTTTATGATTTTGATTCTCTAATTTTACATTTAAAATTTCAAGTACTGATTTAATATCACCAACAACGCTCTTGTTAATAATTACATTTTTATTTACTTCCGCTGGATCCACATCAATCTGTAAGATTTCAGCATTTTTTGCAAATTTTTTAGCATTACCAGTAACACGGTCAGAAAATCTCACGCCAATAGCAATCAATAGGTCACATTCTGTTACACTTAAATTAGAAGTCTTAGTTCCATGCATTCCAAGCATACCAGTATAATATGGTTCTTCACCACTAAATGCACCTTTTCCCATAAGGGTATCTGTTACTGGGGCATCCACCTTCTTCACAAATTCCTTTAATTCTTTTTCTGCACCTGAGATAACTGCTCCTCCTCCAACAAAAATCATTGGCTTTTTAGCTTTGCGAATCATTTTCAAGGCGCTCTCTATGTCTTTTTCAGAAATTGTATCTTGTATTCTTCCAATAATTTTAGGAGTTACTTTTTTATACTCAGATTTATCCGCAGTCACATCTTTTGTAATATCCACTAATACTGGTCCTGGTCTTCCTGTTTTGGCAATCTCAAAAGCTCTTCGAAGGGTTGGCGCTAATTTTTTAATATCCTTTACTATGAAGCTATGTTTTGTGATTGGCATGGTAATACCAGCAATATCTACTTCCTGAAAACTATCTTTTCCTAACAATGGGTTTGGAACATTTCCAGTAATCGCTACCATTGGAACAGAGTCCATATAAGCTGTTGCAATTCCCGTTACCAGGTTCGTTGCTCCAGGACCACTGGTTGCAAGACAGACGCCCACCTTACCAGTTGCTCTTGCATATCCATCTGCAGCATGGGAAGCACCCTGTTCGTGTGATGTTAATATATGTGTGATTTCATGCTGATGTCTATAGAGTTCATCATAAATGTTTAATACCTGGCCTCCTGGATATCCAAAAATCGTATCCACACCTTGTTCCTTTAAACATTCAATTAATATTTCTGAACCTGTTAATTGCATACGGCACCTCTTTCTTAATCTTATTTGTTTCTGCGTACTTTATTATTTCTTAGGTATCTCTAGTATTGCACCACGGTTACCAGATGTAACCATAGCAGCATAGCGTGCTAAATATCCAGTTGTTACTTTTGGTTCTCTTGGCTGCCATTTAGCACGTCTTGCTTCTAATTCCTCATCGGAAATAACAAAATCTAATCTGTTTTCAGGGATATTTATCTTAATGATATCGCCTTCTTCCACAAGAGCAATATTTCCACCAACTGCAGCTTCTGGAGAAACATGACCAATGGATGCCCCTCTGGAAGCACCGGAGAATCGTCCATCTGTTATCAAAGCAACACAGGATCCCAATCCCATACCAGCAATTGCTGAAGTTGGATTAAGCATTTCTCTCATGCCTGGACCTCCCTTAGGTCCTTCATAGCGGATTACTACCACATCACCAGCAACAATTTTTCCGTTCTTAATTGCAGCAAGAGCATCATCTTCGCAGTCAAACACTCTAGCTGGTCCTTCATGAACCATCATTTCAGGCGCTACCGCTGATCGTTTCACAACACCTGAATCCGGAGCAAGATTTCCCTTTAAGATGGCAATTCCACCAATTTCACTGTAAGGATTGTCAATAGGGCGAATGACCTCTGGATCTAAGTTAATACTGTCTTTGATATTCTCTCCTACTGTTTGACCTGTTACAGTAATAAGATCGGTATAAAGCAATCCTTTTTTATCTAATTCATTCATTACCGCGTATACACCGCCAGCTTCATTTAAATCTTCCATATAAGTATGACCTGCTGGTGCAAGATGACAAAGGTTAGGTGTCTTAGCGCTTACCTCATTGGCGATCTCTACATTTAAATCGATTCCTACTTCATGAGCAATGGCTGGTAAATGAAGCATAGAATTGGTAGAACATCCAAGTGCCATATCCACGGCTAATGCATTCATAAATGCTTTTTCATTCATGATGTCTCTAGGTCGAATATTCTTCTCTAATAATTCCATAACTTTCATTCCTGCATGCTTTGCAAGACGGATACGCTCAGAATATACTGCTGGTATCGTACCATTTCCCTTTAAGCCCATACCAATTGCTTCTGTTAAACAGTTCATACTGTTAGCCGTATACATACCAGAGCAAGAACCACAGGTTGGACATACTTTATTCTCAAATTCTTCCACTTCTTCGTCTGTCATATGACCTGCTGCATGAGCACCAACTGCCTCGAACATACTGGAAAGACTTCTCTTTTCCCCTTTTACTCGACCAGCAAGCATTGGTCCCCCACTTACAAAAATGGTTGGAATATTAACCCTGGCTGCTGCCATTAATAAGCCTGGTACATTTTTATCGCAGTTAGGAACCATTACCAATGCATCAAATTCATGAGCCATAGCCATACTTTCTGTGGAATCGGCAATTAAGTCTCTCGTTACTAAGGAATATTTCATACCAATATGTCCCATGGCAATTCCATCACATACTGCAATGGCAGGAAATACGATTGGAGTTCCGCCAGCCATGGCTACTCCTAATTTTACTGCATCCACTATCTTATCCAGGTTCATATGTCCTGGTACAATTTCATTATAGGAACTTACAATACCGATTAAAGGCTTCGCCATCTCTTCTTTGGTAAGACCAAGTGCATTAAATAAGGATCTATGTGGTGCTTGCTGGATACCAGTCTTTACTGCGTCACTTCTCATAATTTTCATCCTTTCAACTCTGTTGTGATTTAAAGTATCTAATTTCTTTAACAATTACGTTTATAATTGATTCCTAACATAATTCTTCTGCTATGAAATCTCCCATCTCTTTCGTACCAACCTGTTTATTACCTTCTGACATAATGTCAATGGTACGATAGCCTTTTTTAAGCACTTTCGTGACTGCGTTCTCGATTGCCTGTGCTTCTTTGTCTAAATCAAAGGAGTAGCGAAGCATCATTGCTGCAGAAAGGATGGTTGCAATTGGGTTGGCAATATTTTGCCCTGCTATATCTGGTGCAGAACCGTGACTTGGCTCATAAAGTCCAAATTTTGTATCATTTAAACTAGCTGAGGATAACATTCCAATGGATCCTGTTACCATACTCGCTTCGTCAGAAAGAATATCACCAAACATATTCTCTGTAAGTATTACATCAAATTGTCCTGGATTCTTAACTAACTGCATAGCACAATTATCTACAAGCATATGCTCTAACGTAACATCCGGATAATCCTTGGCCACTTCTTCCACAATCTTTCTCCATAGTCTAGAAGAATCTAATACATTGGCTTTATCCACACTAGTTACTTTATTTCTTCTTTTTCTAGCAATATCAAATCCACGTTTTGCAATACGTCTAATCTCATTTTCATCATATGTAAGTGAGTCATATGCTTTTAACACACCGTTCTCTTCAACGGTTTTTCTCTCTCCAAAATAAAGCCCACCAGTTAATTCTCTCATAATCATCATATCAAAACCACTACCAATGATTTCATTTTTCAATGGGCAAGCTTCTTTTAATTCTTCATATAATACTGCTGGTCTTAAGTTAGCAAACAAGTTTAACTCTTTTCTTAGTCTTAATAGGCCAGCTTCCGGTCTTTTACTTGGCTCTAATTGATACCAAGGAGAAGTAGAAGTATTACCACCAATAGATCCCATCAACACTGCATCACTTGCCTTAGCAGCAACAATTGCTTCCTCTGTTAACGGAACTCCATGAACATCAATAGAAGCGCCTCCCATCAACACATCTGTATAAGAAAAACTATGCCCAAAAAGCTTACCAACTTTATCTAAAATTTTCTTAGCCTCCGTTACAATTTCCGGCCCAATCCCGTCCCCCGAAATCACTGCTACATTAAAATTCATATTTCTCTCCCTTTCATATTCATAATATTTCGTTCAAATGTCCTTTATCTAATTTCTTAACTATCGTTCCTATATTAAAGTTACTTCTCTGTGATTATTATTTTTGTGTTTATGATTTTTGTGTTCTTGTTTTTTTAAGTTCTTGTTTTTTAAGTTCTTATATTTTGTGTTTTATATTTTGTGTTTTATATTTTGTGTCCTTGTGATTATATACTAATTCTTTTTTTGCGTTCCTATTCTTTTTTTCTAATTTTTGTTCGCCTATTCTTATGTGCTATTTAATATTCATCTCTCGCATTCATTCTTTTTCACAACCTAGATTCATGAATATGATTCTCTATCTATTCAGCTTGGTCAGACCGACTGACGACGGCTGCCTATAATCGACTAGAGACTCAGGTAAAAATGACGCCCGCTTACGCGGCATTTTTACCACGCCCTGAGGCTCTAAAGCGATTATGCCTAGGAAGGTAAGGCGACCAAATGAATAGATAGAGAATCATATTCATGGCCAATACCTTGAAAATAAGTATACAAAAGCCCCAAGCAAACATAGCATTTGCTTAGGGCGAACGAAAGTCCGTGATACCACCTAAATTCAGAGAAACCTCTCTGCTCTCCATCAATCTGAAATATGCTATTCATTAAAAAGAATAATCTATTCCCTATTGCTCCCTTGTAACGTCTGGAATCGACGTTGAATACTACTAAAGCATATACCCGTTCGTTTCAAAGCTCAAAGGCGACTTCTTTACTCCCTACCCGAAGATTCGCACCAACCATCTTCTCTCTTTGCGTTCGGTGAGTATGTACTCTTCCTTGTCACTGCTTTTAACATGAAGTACATCCACATTTGATGTGCTTCCATTTAATTACTAAACAGTATATACATATTTCCAAGGGCTGTCAAGGAAAAAACTTAGCTGGTATCTTAATTGACAAGGCTTCTAGTTCCGCTGTACAATAGTAAAAAATGCTATACTTTTAGAAGGAGATGCTTATGCCAATTATATCCATAACAACGCTATTAAACCTAAATCAAGAATTAAATGAGTTATCTCTTCCATTTAAAATCCATTTACGGGATGCTTGTGGTAAACAATCCTTTTGGATTGAAGCCATGGAAGACTCTATCCACAATTCCCAATACGACTCTTTATATACGACATTAGAGCAATTCTTCCACAAAGAAAGAATTACTCTACAATACAGTGATGATAAAATGTCCTTTTGGTCAATAAATTAGTAAGTACTACTTAATTTGTTTCATTAATATAAGGAATTAATCCACCGGATTGAATAATTTTCTGCATAAACTCTGGGAACGCTTGGCCTTGGAACTGTGTTCCCTTTGTTTTGTTGTAAATCATACCACTATCAAAATCAACTTCTACCTGATCTCCTGCCTCAATTCCCTCTGCTGCCTCTGGACATTCAATAATTGGAAGCCCAATATTAATCGCATTACGATAGAAGATTCTTGCAAATGTTTCAGCAATAACGCAGCTTACTCCAGCACATTTAATAGCCAGAGGAGCATGTTCCCTTGAGGATCCACATCCAAAGTTCTTATTGGCTACAATAATATCTCCCTTTTTCACGTTCTTTGCAAAATCTTTATCGATATCTTCCATACAATATTTTGCTAATTCATTACCATCCGAGGAATTCAAATATCTTGCTGGAATAATTACATCTGTATCCACGTTATCTCCATATTTAAAAACAGTACCGTTTGCTCTCATTGTCTGACCTCCTATTATAATCCCAAATCGCTTGGTTCTGAAATCTTACCGGTTACAGCACTTGCAGCGGCTACCGCTGGACTTGCTAGATAAACTTCTGATTCCACATGCCCCATTCTACCCACGAAGTTACGATTTGTAGTAGAGATCGCTCTCTCCCCTGCTGCTAGTATTCCCATATGTCCTCCAAGACATGGTCCACAGGTAGGAGTACTTACTACCGCGCCTGCTTTAATAAATGTCTGAATCAAACCTTCTTCAATGGCTTGTAAATAAATTGCTTGCGTTGCTGGGAATATAATGGTACGGATTCCTTTGGCAACTTTTCTTCCTTCTAATACTTTCGCTGCCACACGAAGGTCATCAATTCGTCCATTGGTACAAGATCCAATTACAACTTGATCTATTATAACTTCGCCTGATTCTTTAACAGTCTTTGTATTCTCTGGTAAATGTGGAAATGCTACGGTTGGCTCTAATTTAGACAGATCAATCACATACGTTTCATCATATTCTGCATCTTCATCTGCTGTGTAAACAGTATACTCTTTTTTAGAATGTTCCTTCATATAAGAGATGGTTAAATCATCAACTGGGAAAATTCCATTTTTTGCACCAGCTTCAATTGCCATATTCGCAATAGTAAAGCGATCATCCATACCTAAGTTAGCAATGCCTTCCCCTACAAATTCCATTGATTTATAAAGAGCTCCATCTACTCCAATCATACCAATAATATGAAGAATCACATCTTTACCGCTAACCCATTTACTTGGTTTACCAGTTAATACAAATTTCAGGGCAGAAGGAACTTTAAACCATGCCTTACCCGTAATCATACCAGCACCCATATCTGTACTACCAACACCTGTTGAAAATGCTCCTAGTGCACCGTAGGTACAAGTATGTGAATCTGCTCCAATGCAAGTCTCTCCAGCAACAATCAACCCTTTTTCAGGAAGCAAGGCATGCTCAATACCCATTTCTCCCACCTCAAAATAATTGGTGATATCATGTGCTTTCGCAAATTCTCTCACACATTTGCAATGTTCTGCTGACTTAATGTCTTTGTTTGGTGTAAAATGATCCGGCACCAGGGCAATCTTATCCTTATCAAAAACTGTCTTTTTATTTAATTTCTCTACCTCATGAATCGCTACTGGACCAGTAATATCATTCGCAAGCACCAAATCAAGATTCGCCTCAATTAATTGTCCTGCTGTTACTGATTCTAAACCTGCATGAGCTGCTAAGATTTTCTGTGTCATCGTCATTCCCATACCTGTTCCTCCTTCATTCTACACATTATTTTTCTAACTATTTCTTATTCTGAATGTATTGTAACATAAGTTATAGTATGAGTAAAATACATATAAATCATGTTTATCATAACTTCAAGTTATAATATGTGGTAAAATTAACTATTTCCTGTTATAATACTTAAAAGAGTATGAATAACTGTTTATGTTATCGAGAAAAATCTATGCCAGTCTCTTGAGATGACTCGCCTTACCTTCAAGCGGTATCTTTCTTATTAAGCCCCAGTACGTCGAAAAAAGCTCCCGTATGGGTCGCTTTTTTCTTGGGTCTTAAACGAAAGATAAACAACCACTCTCAGACGGTCTTCGCCATCCCAAGAGACTGGCACAGATTTTTTTAATTTACCTAAGCTGAGATAAAGTTAGATTTTTGTTATAAGTGATTTAAAGTTAATGTATTACTAAAATACTGTTATAAATACTACATGCTTATATGGATAATGAAATATTTATACTCTAACGATTGCTTATAGAATCTTTATATAATTACATACTTGTAAAACATTATAATAAATTATTAATTTAAGTTCCATAAAATAGCTATATCTTATATGTTAAAAATATTTATTTATATAAAAGCTAAATATAACTGCTCTATATATGAACGTATTTTTTAAGCTGGTTCGGGTGTTATAAGTCTGTCACAGACTATACTAAGGAAAACTGCTGCATATGGTTTCGTTTGTGCAGACCGGCTGACGACGGCTGTTTTTATTTGCGTTGAGACTCAGGTAAAAATGACGCCTGCTTATGCGGCATTTTTACTACGCCTTGAGGCTCATAAGCAAATATGCCTAGGAGGGAAAGGCAATCAAACAAAACCATATACAGCCGTTTTCCAATCACAACCTTCATCAGACTTATAACACCCGAACCAGCCTCAACCCAGCCTCAACAACATTAATTATAAAGGAGTAAATCATGGAATCCAATTTATCTTTATACCGCATCTTTCACACCGTAGCAACCCACGGCAATATCTCAAAAGCCGCCAAAGAATTGTACATCAGTCAGCCAGCTATCAGTAAAGCAATCAGTAAACTGGAAGAAAATCTTCAGGTCACTTTATTTATTCGCAGTTCAAGAGGAGTAACCTTAACAGAGGAAGGGCAATTATTATTCAAGCACACGGCAACTGCATTTTTGGCAATCAGCCAAGGAGAAGAAACCATTAAACAAATGAATGATCTAGGAATTGGCCATATTCGCATCGGAGTTAGTACAACCTTGTGTAAATATTTATTATTGCCGTATTTAAAACATTTCATAGAGAAATATCCACATATCAAGATCACCATTGAATGCCAATCCACCTTTCATACATTAAAGGCTCTTGAAGATGGTGCCATTGATATCGGATTGATCGGCCAAACCGATCATATGAAAGAATTAGATTTTCATCCTATTCAGGAGATAGAAGATATCTTTGTTGCAACCAATATGTATCTAGATAATTTAAAAGTGCGAGAAGGCGCAGATCAGAAGGATATTTTCTCTACTGCCAATTTAATGCTGTTGGATAAGGAAAATATAACCCGAGTATATATCGATGATTATTTTAAAAAGAATGAAATTGAAACCAATCAAATCTTAGAGATTAGCAATATGGATTTATTAATTGAATTTGCTAAAATAAGTTTAGGAGTTGCTTGCGTGATAAAGGAATTTGTATTAGATGATATCAAAAAAGGTAGCTTAACTCAGCTACCTTTGGATGTTTCGGTTCCGAAACGACAGGTGGGGTTTGTGTATTCCACCCATGGTTATCTAAGTGATTCTGTTCATAAGTTCATTGATTTCTATAAGAACGTAGATTTTCCTACTGTCCAGTAGAACCAAAACCACCTACTCCTCGAAGGGTATCTTCCAATTGATCTACTTCCATATACTCAGCTACAAGGTATGGTGTGATAACCATCTGGGCAATACGCTCGCCGGGCTCTACCATAGCTTCTACGGTTCCGTGATTGTGTAGTGCCACCATAACTTCTCCACGATAATCGGAATCCACTACCCCAACTTTGTTGGCTGGTGCTAACCCTTTTTTACTCGCCAATCCACTTCTTGCATAAATAAGTCCTGCATAGCCAACTGGAACTTCCATAGCTATGCCGGTTTTAACAAGATAGGTCTCACCTGGTTTTATTGTAACTGCATTCTCTAAACAAGCATATAAATCTGCACCTGCAGAAAATTCTGTTCCATAAGTTGGAATACTTGCAGTTTTATTTAATTTTTTTAATCTAACTTGTGCTTTTAACATTTTTGTTTCCTTTCGGTATGTTTATTCCCATGCGGGTATATTATCTTTTTTGTCTCTCTGAAATTATAAAATAATTAAATAAAGAATGCAAGGTATTCTAAGCCTCGTTTCCAATCTACCATTCTAAGTTTCTATCCTAACTTTCTATAGTCAAGATATCTCCCCAGTTACCCAGTAGATTATCAACTATAAACCTCTGAGCTTCTTCACTAAAACGAAGAACGCTATATTCTCTTCCAATCTTGCTCATTCTTATTTCTGCAGTTATGCCAATCGCATTTCCCTTATCAAGAATTACCGTTTGGTACTGTTGTTCCTTAATGATTTGCTCTTTTTCCAGTTGTCTCATGATACTTACTCCAGAAATACGTTTCATACTTTTCTCATCTCTAAGTTCATTCATTTGGTTTACCAGTTCGCCGAGGAGACTATTTTGAGAATAAATAAGTTGATTCGCCATTTCCTTTGTTAAACAAAATTCCGATTTCTTCTTTTTCACTCTGCCACTTAATTCACTAGGGCACTGTTCCTGAAGAACAACCTCCGTATCATAGCTATATGATTCGTTTAATCCATCGGTACAAGTTAAAATACACTCTATAAATCGTTCTCCATATCGCTCATATTTATTCTCACCAACACCAGATACTTGTAGAATTTCTTGCTTATTCCGTGGCAATTTAACACACATATCAACTAAGGATTTATCCGAGAAAATGATATATGGAGGCATGTTTTCTTCTTTCGCAATGGTCAATCTTAATTCACGTAGCTGATCAAACAAATCCAGTCCTTTGGAAGTTAATATATCCGATTTTCTCTGTTTTCCACTACCTCTTGTTGAACTTGCTGATTCTACCTCCGGTGAACATCTCATTATAATTTCCTTGCTTCCCTCTACGATTTCCTTAGTACCAGAATTAAGTTTTAGCAAAGCATATTTATCTTTTGTAACATGTAGATATTGTTCCATTAACATATAATGAACGATTTGCTTAAGTCTCCCCTCTGAAAGTTCAGATCGTTTCCCATAGCTTAGTAGTTTATCCACACCATACGACGTAAGCTTCGCTTTTCTCTCACCACGTAACGTCCCCACAATGACATTCAATCCGTATCTTTGCCCAGATTCCATTATGCAGTAAACAATATCTTTACAAATATCTGTTACATCTATCTGTTCAAATTTCGTTAAGCAACTGGAACAATTACCACAACTCCCATTACCAAAATCTCCAAAATAATTCAATATATATTCTCGCAAACAATTTTTTGTCATACAATAATAACTCATTTGTCTTAGACGTTCTTCATCTCGTTGTTGTATTACTGCTAGATCATCCGATGATAATTCCTGATTTTGTTCGCTGCTATGTATTAGAAATTGATTCACCACCACATCCTGTGGCGAATAGAGTAAAATACATTCTGCTGGTTCCCCATCTCTACCTGCTCTGCCCGCTTCCTGATAATAATTTTCTATACTTTGTGGCATATTGTAATGAAGGATATATCTTACATTTGACTTGTCAATACCCATACCAAATGCATTGGTTGCTACAATAATTGGTTTTGTATCATAAATAAATGCATCCTGATTAGTTTGTCTTTCCCCATTGGAAAGCCCTGCATGATACTTTGTAACAGGTAATCCACGTGACAGTAAAAGCTCATGGATTTTATCCACATTTTTTCTAGTTGCACAATAGATTATGCCACTCTCTTCCCGATGCTTATCAATATACTGAAGTAGTACCTCTTCTTTTTTCCTTGGTGTCTGCACATCAAAATATAGGTTTTTCCGATCAAATCCCGTGAGCAATACCTTGGGATCCTTTAATCCTAAGATACAAACAATGTCATCTTTTACCGTTTTGGTTGCTGTTGCAGTGAATGCACTCACCACAGGTCGTATTGGCAATTGTTTTATGAATGTTACAATTTTTAAGTAACTAGGTCTAAAATCTTGACCCCACTGAGAAATACAATGTGCCTCATCAATGGTTACCATTGCTATAGGGCTGTTCATAGCAAACTCCAGAAACAGTGTTGTTTCCAATCGTTCCGGCGCCACATAAATAATCTTATATTGTCCATTCTTTGCATTGGACAAAGCTGTTGCAATCTGGCGTTCTGTTAATGAACTATTGATATACGCAGCATGAATACCCGCCTGATTCAGCGATGAAACTTGATCTTTCATAAGAGATATTAACGGTGATATTACAATTGTAATCCCATCCATAACGAGTGCCGGCACCTGGTAACAAATGGATTTACCCGCACCTGTTGGCATGATGCCTAATACATCTTGTCCACTTAGAATACTGGATATTAGCATTTCCTGTCCGTCTCGGTAACTATCATATCCAAAATACTTTTTTAGAATTTCTAAATCTGTCAAATACTGTTCTCTCCTTGATTTTTTTGTGATTTCCTCTTATTATATAACACTTTTTGTAATCAAGAAAGAAGTTTATGTAAATTTTATACATTATTTCTTTCATACAACAAAAGGAATGGCAGTGCTCTAATTCGAACTCTGCCATCTCCTATGTTTACAAAATTTATTTCTCATCCCATAAAACAATTTCACCTTGTTTTATGGATTCTTTAACTAAAATAATTCGTTGATTGGAAGATCCTCTGAACCGCAAACTTAAATTCTTCTGTTCTTCTACAAATTTACCGTCTACCAAAACATCTATATTGCTAATTAATTCTCTTGTTTCTGTCCATTGCTCATACATTCTTGCAAGAATGTCCTTCTCAAAGTCATAGCCCGTATAGCACCAAATCGATTTCTCTGGATATAACTCTCTTACTTTGCGAACAAATGGTAATAGTCCCCTTTGGTTAATCTGTTCAAAGGGTTCTCCACCAAGTAACGTTAAGCCAGCTATATAATCTGGTCTTAAACTTTCTAGTAATTGTGCCATGGTCTCGTCTGTAAACTGTTTCCCATATTGAAAATCCCACGCCACTTCATTAAAACAACCTTTACAGTGGTGGGTACAACCACTGACAAATAAAGATACCCGTATTCCTGGTCCATTGGCCACATCACAGGGCTTAATCTGTGCGTAATTCATGTCTGCTCCTGTCTGCGTTTACCACGCTTAAATTCACCTAAGACTCAATAAAGCCCAAAACTATCCTATAAATGAAGGACTCTAGAATTTATTTCTTTGGTTTTACCTACATTCCAGAAATTCTCACCTAGATAACCACAAGTTCTTCTGGTTACATTCATTTTTGCATGATCTTTATTACCACATTGTGGGCACTCCCACTCAAGATTATCATTAATAATAATCTCTCCATCATAACCACACTCATGGCAATAATCTGATTTGGTATTAAATTCTGCATACTGAATATTATTGTAAATGTATTTCACTATTTCTTCTAATGCTTCTAAATTGTGTCTCATATTCGGAATCTCTACATAAGAGATTGCTCCTCCTGAAGAAATCACTTGGAATTGACTCTCAAAGTCGAATTTATGGAATGCATCAATATTCTCTCGAACATCAACGTGATAGGAATTCGTATAATATCCCTTGTCTGTTATATCCTCAATCACTCCAAATTTCTTTAAATCTATGGATGCAAAACGATAACATAAGGATTCTGCTGGTGTTCCATATAGACCAAATCCAATTCCAGTCTCTGCCTTCCATGTGTCAGTCGCCTGTCTTAAACGATTCATGAGACGAAGTGCAAATTCTAATCCTTTTCCTTCGGTTTGGCTAACACCTTTCATTAATTTCGTTACTTCATAAAGGCCAATATATCCTAATGAAATAGTAGAATAACTTCCGTGTAATAATTTATCTATTTTTTCTCCTTTACCAAGACGAGCAATTGCACCATACTGCCAATGAATTGGACTTACATCTGATAAAGTTCCTTCCAACGCAGTATGTCTACACATCAGTGCCTCAAAACATAATGCTAGTCTTTCCTCTAGCAATTGCCAGAATACTTCTTCTTCTCCATTGGCGATAATCCCAATCTGTGGAAGGTTAAGACTTACAACACCTTGGTTAAATCTTCCTTCAAATTTATATTCTCCACTTTCATCCTTCCATGGAGTTAAAAAGCTTCGACAGCCCATACAGCTAAATACATTGCCTTCATAATTTTCACGCATTTTCTTAGCCGAAATATAATCTGGATATAAGCGTTTAGCGGAACACTGAACAGCTAATTTGGTGATATAATCATATTTGCCTCCATTTAGACAATTGTGTTCATCTAACACATAGATTAGCTTTGGAAATGCAGGCGTAACATAAACACCTTTCTCATTTTTGATTCCTTCTAAACGTTGTCTTAGCACTTCTTGAATGATCATAGCATTTTCTTCAATGTATTCATCATCTTTATCAAGATTTAAAAACAAGGTAACAAAAGGAGATTGTCCATTGGTTGTCATTAACGTATTAATCTGATATTGTATTGTCTGAACTCCTGATTTCAATTCATCCTGAAGACGATCTGAAACAAATTGCTCTATAATTTCAGGTTCTACTTTACCGGCATATTTTGTATTGTAGTGATTCTTATACTTTTCATAACTTTTTCTTAAATATTTTCCCAAATGCTTAATATCTACAGATTGTCCGCCGTATTGACTGCTGGCAACCGCAGAAATAATCTGCGTCATTACAGTACATGCAACTTGAAAACTCCTTGGGCTTTCAATTAACTTACCATTCATTACAGTACCATTATCTAACATATCCTGAATATTGATTAAACAGCAATTAAAGATTGATTGTAAAAAATAATCTGCATCGTGGAAATGTAGCACGCCATCCTCATGTGCTTTAGAAATCTTCTCTGGCAGTAAGACTCTTCTAGTTAAATCCTTAGACACTTCACCAGCAATTAAATCTCTCTGGGTAGAAGCAACAACTGCGTTTTTGTTAGAGTTCTCTTCCATAACATCTTTATTGCTATTCTTAATCAAACTCATAATAGAATCATCGGTTGTATTTGCCTTACGAACCAACTCCCTTGTGTAACGATATATAATATAAGTTTTAGCTAGGACATATTTCCCCTGCGCCATTAACTTTTGTTCGATCATATCTTGAATTTCTTCTACTTGTACGGTATCTCTATTAATACGTTCTATACCATTTACAATATCCTCAATTTTATCCTCTGCTAATTTCTCATAATCCTCAACTTCAACATTGGCTTTACGAATCGCAACTAAGATTTTACTTCTATCATAATCTGCTATGCGTCCGTCACGTTTAATCACTTTCATTATACTCTTCCTTTCTCACCCAATATATTATCTTTCGTGGGGAAATCCCTCCATTTCTCCAGACGTTATCCTAAGCAACATTGCCGCTTATCATAACAAATTATTATAACGGACCTACCAAAGTGCGCTATAATAACATCACTAATTATAGCATGAGAAAAATCAAATGTCTACTAAATATAGTTGAAAATTTATTTTCGAAACTATATATTGTGTTTAGTTCTATTTAATACCAAAAAGAAACCAGCCTACCCAAGAAGGCTGATTTCTCTACGTTTTAACATATGTAATAAAAAAATATTAGGTACAAAAGAAGACGATGTCCTAGATTTCGTGAACAATATCTAGATGAAAACTGGAAAGCTAAATATATAACCGCATGCGCTATCGGTGAAAGCACAAATACTAGACAATTATACATTGTTATAGAAAAATATAAGATAAATAATAATCAAGTTCTCAACAACAGCAAAATATAATCCTGATTACAGATATGTTTATAACATCATTGAAACCTAATTACAGTTTTGTTCACGAAAACGCAGATGCATGAATCTGGTTGCAGATAGATTCAGCTTGGTCAGACCGGCTGACGACGGCTGCTTATATTCGACTTGAGACTCAAGAAAAAACGGTGCCCACTTAAGCACCGTTTTTTCTATGTTTTGAGGCTCAAAAGCGAATATGCCTAGGAAGGTAAGGCGACCAAATGAATCTATCTGCAACCAGATTCATGAACACAACCTTCCCCGACCAACGCCCTTTATTTTTTATCTACAATTTCTTAATTCTCTCAATTGCTTCCAACGTATTCTCATAACTTCCAAATGCAGTAAGCCTAAAATATCCTTCTCCATTAGGTCCAAATCCTGAACCAGGAGTACCAACTACATTAGCTTTTTCTAATAAATAATCAAAGAATTCCCAAGAAGTCATATTATCTGGAGTCTTTAACCAGATATATGGCGCATTTACACCACCAGATACAGTATAACCCGCACCAGCTAATCCCTCACGAATTGTCTTTGCATTATTCATGTAGTAAGCAACCTGCTGTTTTAATTGAGCCTGGCCTGCTTCTGAATAAACTGCTTCCCCAGCTCTTTGTACAATATAAGGTGCTCCATTATATTTTGTTCCATGTCTTCTAGCCCAAAGTGCATTTAGAGATGTTCCATTACATGTTAATTCCTTTGGAATAACGGTATAACCGAGACGAACACCTGTAAATCCAGCATTTTTTGAGAAACTTTTTAATTCAATAGCACAAGTTTTTGCTCCTTCACATTGATAAATAGTGTGAGGGACATTTTCTTCTGATATATAAGCCTCATACGCTGCATCATAAATAATAACAGCGCCTACACGATTGGCATAATCAACCCATACTTGTAATTGATCCTTTGTAATTGTGGATCCGGTTGGATTATTTGGGAAACATAGATAGATAATATCTGGAGTTTCTTCTGGTAACTCTGGTGCGAAATTATTTTCTGCCTTACATGGCATATAGATAACATCACTCCATACTTCGGTATTGGGATTATATGTCCCTGTTCTTCCCGCCATTACATTACTGTCAACGTACACTGGATAAACAGGGTCGCATACTGCGATTTTATTATCTAGACTAAAGATTTCCTGAATATTACCTGAGTCGCATTTTGCTCCATCACTAACAAAAATTTCATCTATTGCGATATCTGCACCATATTTTTCATAATCGCCTTTTACAATTGCACTTCGTAAAAATTCATATCCTAAATCTGGCGCATATCCTTTAAAGGTAGCAGCATCTGCCATCTCATTCACTGCACTATGAAGATTATCAATAATAGCTGGTGCTAAAGGCTGAGTAACATCACCAATTCCTAATCGAATAATTTTTTTATCTGGATTAGCAGCCGTAAAAGCAGCTACCTTTTTACCAATTGTGGAAAACAGATAGCTTCCCGGTAATTTTAAATAATTGTCATTAATTTTAAACATATTGCCCTCCTGTATTTATTTGTTTATTTTTCAGAAGTATTACTGCCAACTATTGTACCCTATCTATTCTAGATATGCAAATATAAATTTACTCATCTTCTTGCTCTACATCATAGCTAAAATCATTGCCGCAGTTTCTACCATGCTATTTCCTGAATCCATACTAGTCTTCTGTATATATCTGTGTGCTTCTTCTTCAGACATATTATTTCGCTCCATCAAAAGTGTTTTTGCCTTTAAAATTGTTTCTTTTTCTTCGTTCGTACGTTGTTTTGGTTTGTCTTTATTCTTCTTCTTTTGGCGATTATAATGATAAGTCATCATTTCCAAGGTATTAATTAAATCGTTAGTCTTAATTGGCATATCAAGGCAAACGATTTGGCTATTAACTCCGTTTGCTAATTTAGCCGGAGATGCCATCAATAGCATTTCAAATCCCTTTGGCAGATAATTATGTAACTCACTATAATGCATATCAGGCAATTTAAAGCCACAAAGCACAATTCCTTCATCTAATTCATTTGCAACACTAATAGTCTGCGCACCAGTACAACATACCGCACTAATATCATAGCCACTTCTTACAAGCACATTTTTAATATTTTTTGCATCTTCAATTCTTGGAAATGCAATAATTATACTTAACATATCAAATCACCTCCAGCTTAATAGTTCTAAAGTCTTTCGGTTATGATTTAAAAACGATATAAATATTGCTCAACTTCCCACGCACTTACTTGTTTACAGTACTCTTTCCATTCTTTTGATTTTGTCTCAATATATTTTTCAGCAATATGTTTACCAATTACGTTCTGTACAAACTCATCCTTTTCAAACGCAGTAATCGCTTCTTTTAGTGTGGCAGGTAACGTCTTTGGTGCTTCCATTCCTTCTTCTATCCCAGCAATTGGAACTAAACCTCTTTTAATACCATCTAGTCCTGCAGCCAGACATACAGCTAACACTAAATATGGATTCGAGGATGCATCTGGGCTTCTAAACTCTAATCGATTGCCACCTCCACCTAATGAAGTCATATGAAATAATGCTTCCGGACTGGATGCTTGATTTGTAACTTTTATTGGTGCATTGTAGCCAGGAACCAATCTTTTATAAGAATTTACAATCGGATTATTAATAAGTGACATTCCTTCAATGTGTTCAATAATTCCAGCCATAAAAGCATACGCTTCCTTGCTAACTTTATTATTATCATCTGCGAAAATATTCTTGCCGTCTTTTGTTAATGCCATTGTTAAATGCAATCCAGATCCTCTTAGATTATATCTAGGTTTTGGCATAAAAGTAGCATGTAAGCCATGACGTTTGGCTACAGAACGAACAACTAACTTAAACGTAATAATATTATCTGCAGTCTGTATACCTCTTCCATATTTAAAATCAACCTCATGTTGAGCAGGTTCTGCTGCATGATAAGAAGATTCTATCTCAAATCCCATATCTTCTAGAAATAACACTATTTCACGTCTAACATTTTCACCAGCGTCAATTGGTCCAATATCAAAATAACCGCCTTGTTCTGAAGTTTTTGTTGTTGGAGTACCATCTTCTTCTGTATCAAATAAGTAAAATTCACATTCTGGGCCTACCTCAAACAGATACCCCATATTGTGAGCTTCCTCCAATACCTGTTTCAAAACATATCTGGAATCCCCTTCAAATGGAGTTCCGTCGGAATTTACTACATCACAAATAAATCTAGCAACTTTTCCCTGCTGTGGTCTCCATGGAAAAATCTCAAACGTATCAAGATCTGGAACAAGGAATAACTCTGATTTAGAGTAATCAGAAAATCCTTCAATTGCAGCGCCATTAAACATACAACGGTTATCAAGCACTTTTTCAAGCTGACTTGTGGTTACTGCCATATTTTTTAGTTCACCATAAATATTAACAAACTGAAGCCTTATAAACTCAACATCTTCATCCTCAACCATTCTGATAATATCATTTTTCGTGTATCTGCTCATGATCATTTCTCCTTTTACTAATCTAATTTAATACCTCATTACCATGTTATTCCAACCAATAAAAAAAGGCAAGGAAATCCTTAAAGGAACGTCCTTGCCCAACTTAATAAGATAATAACAGCAGGATTCCTATTTGTCAATTCTTTTCATTTTTTTATAGTCTTTCTGTACGAAATATTTTACGAAATTCCAGTTTGAATCACTTGGATTACAACCTATATTATGATAAAATAATATTAATAATACTACTATTTTTGACAGATATTCCTGAATAATTTGAAAGGAATCAATCATATGAATGATAAACATTTTAACAAACTACTTATTATCTCCTTTTCTACCTATTTGATCTATTTTATATCTTCTGAACAATTTAAAAAGCTTTATTTAGAATAGCTTATAACATCTTTATATACGCACGCTGCAACACTGGCTACAATACAGCAAGGCAATGCTATAAGAATAGCATAACCGTAAAACAATTCAATAAAGAAAGCTTGATATAACATCACTATCAACGGAGTATATAACATTGCTGTTGTTATGATTAACAGTATTGCCCCCAAAACAACAAATTTGAACTTTAATTTCTTTTGATTACGTAAGCAAAAAATAATTACGGAACATAGCAATAGTATAAACAATGGTATAGTAAATAGATAGGTAGCACTTGGAAAATAGTTTAATAAGATAATCGATACTACAAGTAGTAATAACATGATTCCTACTAACATTGCCTGATCCTCTTTTAACTTTTTAGTAATAACAAATACACCCAACGTGACACCGATTAACAAAACTACAGTTAATAGAATCATTAAAAGATCCAGCATTGGAACCAATTCTCTTAAAGTACCCGATAAGAAAAGACCTGCTGTCTTCTTTTCCAAAAAAGCAAATAGCACAGCGCCATAAGTCAGTACTAAAACACTCAAAACCGTAACTAGTAATTCTTTTCTTATTTGTTTATACAATACAAATAAGAGCATAATCCAAAGAAACGAAACAATACAAAGAACAATTTCAAATACCTGAAAAATTCTTTCTGATAAGATAACCATTCTTCCTTTAAAGAAAGGAAAGTATACTGCGTCTTCATCGCTCACTAATTGTTCCAGATTACTTGTGCTTAAATAATCTGCTAAAGAAATAACCGTTTTATAATACATATAACCGGTATTTCGATCAAGGTTTTCGATGGTATCCGAATCTTGATGATAATGTTCACCACCATCCACAACTGCAAAATTAATACCTGGATAACCATTCTCTAGAAATACAGTCAGATCAGTATCATTGGGCATAGTTTTATAGACATCTACCAAGGGAGAAAATGCTGTCACATGATCAACGGAATGATTTAGCATTTTGATTATGTTTTTATTCCCTTCCGATGTCTGAAACATGAATAAAGCTCCTTGATTGCCTCTCGCTTCTACATTTATCACCAGTTTAATCATATCTTTCATCTCCGGATGAGCCTTCACAAAATAGTCTGCTCCCAATAAATTAAGTTCTTCTCCATCCGTAAACAAAAAGTACATATCGTTTTCAATTGTGGTTTTCTCAGTAACAAGTCTTAAGGCTTCTAAAATAGAACCCACCCCAATAAGATCATCCCCAGCCCCTGGTCCACCAGCTGTACTATCATAATGAGATACAAAGAGTACACCTTTATCTGTATTTGGCGCGTCTAATTTAACAAGATAATTCTTAAATTCCATTGTTGGAAAATCCTCACCGCTGGTCATAAAAAGTTCTTCTGTATATTGACATCCTATCCTTGTAATCTGGTTTTTCAGATAAGTTCTTACTTGTTCGATTTCCTGAGAACCTGATGGATGTGCTACTTGCGCCATCTCTTTTACATGACTTAATGTCATAGTATAGGATGGTTCACCTTTCGTAACTTCATCTAAGGTAATAAATTTTTCATCCCAATCTTTTGGCACTAATGTAGGCATTAGTGAATGATACCCCAAATACAAGCTTGTAGTCATAACTACAGCCAAGACAATAGAAAACATAACAATTCTACTTTTAACTGATCGTAACATTTTAGCATCTCCCCCTATACAAAATTATAATCGAAAAGCCTGCTAATTATGATAACATAGATTAGCAGGCTCTTATTAAATTAATTAACCTACGATAAAGAATCCAACCGCAGCAATTACATATACAGAAATCAGTTTTAATCCTTCCATCCAATTGGTTCTTCCCGATTTCACTACTTGATTCGCAATAAAAACACTAGAAGCAAATAAGAATAATTCAATTGGTTTAAATACGATACTCATCGGTGTGGAAGAAGCAAAAAGGCTGATAAGCACTGAGATTGGTATAACAAAGAGCGCAATTTGTAAACTGGAACCAACTGCAATCTCCAAAGTAATATCCATTTTATTTTTGATAGCCATAATAACTGCAGTGCTATGTTCAGCGGCATTACCTACTATTGGTATTAAAATAATACCGACAAACATTTCAGAAATACCTGCTGCCTGTGTCATGGGTTCAATACTGCCAACAAGTAATTCAGATTCAATGGCAATGAAAACTGTTGCAAGACCTAAGATAGTGATACTAACTGGAAGGCTCCATTTTGAATCTATATCCTCAGCATGTTCAACACCATACAGGTCACTCTGAGTCTTAAATGAATATATCATACCCACTACATAGATACATAGCATTATAATACTTGTAATTACACTAAAATTCTCATATTTTGATGAAATTAATTCTTCTGGCACATTAGATGTAAAAACAGCAGGTAATGCCAAACCAATTACTGCAAACAAAAGCATGGTTGCTGTAAATGTACCTAACTGAGTATCAAACTTAAGCTCTTTGTGTTTTAATCCACCAATTAAAATACTACAACCCAATACCAAAAGAATATTACCCAAAACTGACCCTGCTAAAGAAGCTTTTACTACATCAAATAACCCTGCCTTAATAGCAAAGAAACTAATAATAAGCTCCGTCGCATTACCAAAAGTTGCGTTTAAAAACCCACCAAATTTTGGTCCTGTATAAGCTGCTATTTCTTCTGTGGCACTTCCCAAAAATCCAGCTAATGGAACAATAGAAATACATGATAATATAAACAATGAGGTTGCATTCCATTCCATAAAATGGCCTATAATTGATAAAGGAATACAAACTAGTAAAACTTTAAGATACTTCATACTTTTGACCTCGCCTTACTCTCGAATTATGTTAATAAACATTTGTCATATACAATATCTTTCCAGATTTTATCTTTTACTAAATATTGACACAACGGTATTATACTCCCGGCAGAAGTCAAAATCAACAAAAAAAATGTTATTTTGACACAAATATTTGCTATTCTTGTAGAAATTCTCATATATTTATTTTTTATCTTGTAACCATTGCATATAAATCTTTTGATTTTCTTAATTTTTTAATATTTTTCACCAGAAAACTTCAGAATACAAAGTTTAGTGTATTAAAATTTATAGATTGTTACAAAATCATATTCCTCTCCAGCCTTTAAAACACTTGAAGGAAATGCTTCTATATTACAGGAATTTGGATAGTATTGTGTTTCAAAACATACACCATCATTTTTTTGATATACCACACCATCTTTCCCTTTTTCATTTGTTAAGAAATTAGCTGTGTAAAGTTGAAGACCTGGCTTATCTGTATAAACAGTCATTTTTCTTCCGCTCTTCTCCTCAACTAATTCCGCAACTTTTGTTACCTCATTCTCATTTATATTAAGAACATAATTATGATCATATCCACCAGCTTGGATCAGTGGTTTATACTCTGCATTAATGTCCTGCCCAATTGGTTTTAATTTTCTGAAATCCATAGGTGTTCCGGTAACATCCGCAAACTCTCCCGTCGGAATAAGATCATCTGTTGTTGGTGTAAATTGATCTGCATCAATCTGAACAAGATGATTCAATATTGTACCTGATTTATGACCTGCTAGATTGAAGTAAGTATGGTTAGTCAAATTTACAATTGTATCTTGATCAGATACTGCTAAATACTCAATAACCAATTCATTATCATTTGTTAATGTATAAGTAACACTAATGTCTAAGTTTCCAGGAAATCCTTGTTCCATATCAGGACTTAGACGTGAAAATTCCACTGATACAGAATCTTCTTCTTCAAAAGTCTCAGCTTCATACATAAATTTGTTGTAACCCACTGATCCACTATGAAGATTGTTTTTTCCATCATTCTTTTCAAGTTCATAAGTTTTACCATTTAAAGTGAATTTAGCATCACCAATTCGATTGGCATGTCTTCCTATAAAGGATCCGAATCCTGGTCCATTTATCTCATATTCAGCTACAGTATCATATCCTAGTACAACATCATCAAATTTACCGTTGGCATCTGGAACCAATAAATTGACCAAAACTGCACCATAATCCAAGAATGTAGCTGTCATTCCTTTATCGTTTTTTAATGTATAAATTGTAACCTCTTCTCCATTTTTGGTTTTTCCAAATAGTTTTTTTGATACACTCATCTTTGTTCTCCTTTAACTTTTACTTTTATAGCTTGCAACAAATTCTTTTTTAGGCACCGGATGACCATATAAAAACCCTTGATACTTATCGGTGTTTAAAAACATAAGAAATTCCATTTGCTGCTTTGTTTCCACTCCTTCAACAATCACCTCAACATCCATACTATGCGCCAAATCTGTAATTGCGCTAAGTAATACCGGATTAAATTGTTTTGTTCCATAATTTGATATGAAGCTTCGATCTATCTTGATATAATCAAGAGGAATCTCCATAATGTGATTTAATGAAGAATAGCCTGTTCCAAAATCATCCAGCGCGATTCGAAAACCATGGTTTTTTAATTCACCAAGTACTGATTTCATAAGTTCCATATCTTCAATCGCAAGACTCTCTGTCACTTCAAATACAATATTATTGCAATTAATACCAACTCGATTCGCAATTTCTATGATACGCTGTATAATATCTGGTTGTATTAATTGTACTACAGAGAGATTAATATTCATAGTAAAATTATTGCTAAACTTATCATTCCATAACTTGCACATAGAAAATGCTTCGTGCAGTACAAATTCACCTAAAGGTACAATTAATCCCAAGTATTCTGATAATGATATAAAATCTACAGGGCAGATAAATCCTAGCTCAGGGCTTTTCCAACGTAATAATGCCTCTGCACCGGTTAATTCTTTGCTCTTACTGTTAACCACTGGTTGATAGTATACATCAAACTCAACACATCCCTTGGTGATTGCTTTTCTTAGATATTTTTCTAAGTTAATGCGCTCAATGGATTTATCGTTATCCGTTGTTTTATAATAGGATACTTTATTCTTCCCAGTCCTCTTTGATTCAAACATAGCGATATCTGCAAACCGAAGTAATTCAACTGGTTTATTACTGTCATTCGGATATGTTGTAACTCCCATGCTCATGGTGCAAAAATATTCTTTGCCGTATAGTTTCCAAGGTTTACGAAATGTCTCAAAAATATGGCTTACAATCTGTTCTGCTCGTTCTTGAAATTCGCTGGGTATAATAAATAAGAATTCATCTCCACCTACTCGATACGTCCAGTCGGCAATCTCTGGTATGCTAATTAGAAATTGAGCGATATGTCTTAATAGAATATCTCCATATTCATGACCCAATCCATCATTGATATGCTTAAAATCATCCAAGTCAAATAACACTACATATCCTTGTTTATTCAGATCAATTGCTTGAGTAATATGCCATACCACATCAGATTCGAACTTATATCTGTTAGGTAATCCAGTTATAAAATCTTTATGGGTATCGTAACCACTCGTATTAATCTCTTCTGAATTCACTTCACTTGCTATCTTTTTCTGAAGTGTAATGTCCTTCAACATACCTTCTCGATGACAAATCTTATTCTTACGTACAACGGATACCGTTTCATCTTTTACCCAAACAATCTCACCATTGGCTTTTCTAATTCGATATTCCAATGCTGTATATCCATTGCAATTCTTAACTTCCTGATATACTTTATCATAATCATCTGGATGAACAATATCTTTCCACACGAGCTTTTTGGTATAAAAATCATTGATATTATATCCATATCTTCTAAAATTAGGCGACATGTATTCCACAGGCCAGCCATCCGCCGCTGTCCAACTAACTACCATAGAATCTGCTCTACTCACTGCTTTATTTAGAATATTATTAATATGTAACGTAGTATCAAATAAGTTTTTATATGCATCTCGATTTAATATTAAACTATAAACACCTATCATTCCAATACCAGTTCCGTTTTTATTAATGATAGGCATTCTATGTAATTTTGCAAAAAAACCCTTTCCGTTGATTCCTTTAAACTGTTGTATCACATTATACTGACATTCTTTTTGTGAAAGGATTAATTTTTCATCTTCTTTGATGCTTTCACTTGTTTCTTTCTCGTATAAATCTTCAGTTTGTAAATAACATAAGTGGCTTTCCACATTCACATCTTGTTTAAAATAATAACTGCCTCCAAGAAAAGATAATCGTTTATCCTTCCAAAATAGTCTTGGTACCTGACTACTTAAATATTTGATATATCTTTGTTTATAGGACTCTTCAAAAAAACAAAACATGATATGAACCTTATCAACAATAAAAGCATTTATTTCAATGTCGACTTCAATTGCTTTTTTATCGACTAAAATACTCTGATTAAATATTATATCATTACCATTATTTAGTACTTCCTTGCGAAATTTTAATCTGGTTTGGTTCTCCCAGATCGTATTCATGTTTTTGTGATTCTTCCCAATAATGTCGATAGCGTCATTATTCGCTGCAATAATCCTGCCTGTCTCATAAATATATACTAAAGTGGGGAATTCGACATACTCAACAAAGTCTTGATATTGTTGCTTTACATAAGCTTTCATTCTTTCCCTCCTGGTAATTTGTCGTAAATAATCTATTTATTAATTATAAACAACTTTCTCCATGTACGCAAGATTATTTTGTAAAATTAATCCAATTCATGTATTCTTCTGTAAATTCTTCTCTATTGGCTAATTCAATATGTGTGATACTTTCTCCAATTTCATTTGCTCTGTCAAACTCAATCTCACGGGTAATCAGTTTGCTCATGCCACGCAGTGAAGCATTTCCAATACATTGCACACGTTCCTTTACTACATCTGGAAACAATCCAACTTTTACTGCATTTTTCATATTTAAATGGCTTCCAAAGGAACCTGCAATATACATACCATCCAAATCTTCTACCTTTACATTACTATTTCTTAACAAAACACGAATACCAGTATAGATTGCAGCCTTCGCAAGTTGTAACTCTCGAATATCTTTTTGTACTAATCTTATATTAGTTCCATCTGGATTTGACGCAATGATATAATCCTCTAGCATTCGTCCAGTTTCATCAATCACATGACATCTTATTAATTCTGCAACAAGATCGATAAGACCAGATCCACAGATTCCCTTTGGTCTTGCATTCTCTATTGTTTTGTAGGTAAGACGACCATTTTGAAGTGCAGCTTCATAAATTGCGCCACTTACAGCTTTCATTCCATGCAAGATAGACGCGCCTTCAAATGCTGGCCCAGCTGCAGTGGAACAAGCTGACATAGTACCATTGTTCGATAAAACAATTTCACCATTGGTTCCCACATCCACAATTAAATAAATCCCCTTTTTCTCATATACCTTTGTTTCTAAAATGCAGCCCAATGTATCGGAGCCCACATGTCCTCCGATTAATTTGGGAAGGAGCACTTTGGTATGTGGATTGCATTCCATACCTAGTTCCTTAGCCTTTCTTATCACTCCACCTTTAAACTCTAGTTGAAATGGCGAAATCATAAGTGGTTTAATATCTTCACCTGCAAACACATAACTCATTGTAGTATTTCCAGCAACAGCGATGGTTTTTACCATATCTAGATTAGTTTGGCTTTTCCTTATCATTTGTTCTATCATATCATTACAACAATCAATGATATGAGCATGTAGTTTTGAAAGTCCGTCTTCCTTATTGTGAATGTAGGTTAATCTTGAAATCACATCAGCACCATAGATACGTTGCGGATTATCAACTTCAATATTACAAAGAACTTCCTTTGATTGAATATCATACAACGTTCCTTCTACACATGTAGTGCCAATATCAAAAGCAATACCAAGCTCACTATTACTTGCAACTTGTCTCAAAACAATAGGTTTATCTTCGACTTCTTGCTTAAGAATTTTCTTTTGTTGGCTATCCACCAAAACGCATATATCATGATTGATTGTAACGCAGCACGCAAGGCGCATCCCACGTTTTAACTCATCCTCTGATAATATCCGTATCTCATGTTTGGTATACGCAGAATCATTTCCTTTGGATATGATTACTCTACATTTTCCACAAGTACCATTTCCAGCACAAACACCATTTAAATCTATTCCTGCCTCACTGGCAACCTGTAATAGATTATCTCCTGCTTGTACTTCTAATTTAAGATTCCATGGTAAGAAAGTTACTAACATGTATTATCTCCTTTATCTAGCTGAACATAGTTCACATTGTCCATCCATAGCGCATGTTTCACATGGTAGAGCATGCTGATACATCCCTGCTTCTATCACCAGAAATACTCCTGTGCAAGATTTTGCAGGATTTAACATATGCCCATTGATTGACACCCCAATATCGCTACCGCCTAAAAATGTATAAAACTTCTGTATTTCACCTGTCCCCATGCCATAAAAACCTGGTCCATAGGAATTGGTTATCTTTATCGGCCTCACTTCATTACTTTGCTCTATCCAAAACGATTCTAACGATGATTTGATATAGGCTCTAGCCGCATCCATATATGCTGTCTGCCACATATGATTATAATAGTCATCTAACAATTGCCCTGTAGGCTCGCATTCATCACTAACCATTAAATAAAAACCAGCCCCAATCATGGAAGATTCAACAATCTGTTTGAACCCGATGCAAGAGAAGTTATAAGAATATGTATACAATGAATCTTCTCTTAAATAACACTGCTTTTGCTTTACATCATCATCCGTCAAGAAAATGGTACTATATCTAATAGACATCCCCTTGCAATATTGCTTAGCTAAGTTCATGCCCTCCGAAGTGTTCCCAGGCATTTTCATATAAAATTCTTCTGCTAAATGATCCAATAAACCATATGATATCTCATGTATATGCCTAGTCATATCCACACTCCTATAAAAAGTAAGATACAAAAAAGGTTATCCCTAAGGATAACCTTAACCAATTCGTTCCTGACAATATAACTCATTCTGTATAAAAATTTCAATAAAATTCTATATAATAGAAAAAGGTACACTGAAAACTAATTTGATTATAATTTTGTAACGTTTGTAGCTTGAGGTCCTTTAGCTCCGTTAACAACTTCGTAAGCTACTTCTTGGCCTTCTTCAAGAGATTTGAAACCATCCATGTTAAGTCCTGAGTAGTGAACGAATACATCATTTCCTTGTTCATCAGAGATAAATCCGAAACCTTTTTGGTTATTAAACCATTTAACTGTACCTTTGTTCATTTAAAATTCCTCCAAATAATATATATTGTGTTGCTTTTGCAACATAATCATAATAACACTGTTTAGACTGTTTGTCAAACAATATTTTATTATTTTTGTAAATTATTTACACATTTTTAACCGAAAAAATAGAAAATAATTACATTTATTTTAACTAATCTTGTCGTTTAAGAACACTTCATAACACATTCTAAAACGCTTCGTTTAACCACTCTGTACCAGGTAGAACAAATCTTCCATTTTTTATAATGACTGTTTTCTCATCCTTGTCATTATATACAGATATCTCACCTAACTCATCATATGGAATTGTAATATCAGTATGACAGTTAAAGTATGCTTTCTCTATTTCCGTTTTACGAAGAATGGAACACTCATTATCTTTTGCTATAATTTCCTTCCCGTCTGGGTTAAACACACTATGATCTTCACTCATCCGATAACAAGTATCGCCTACCGCAAAATGAGGTCCTGTTTTCTCCGCAATTAGTATTGGAAGTTTATCAGAAATTCCAAATCGTTTTCCCATCATGTATGCTGTTGTATTAGTACCGATTGCAAACTCTCCCAAAGGAAGTGTGTCCCTCTGAAACATGAGATTCTCTTTGATAAATTTCTTGTTTTCCGCTTCTTCCTGAAAGTTCTTGCAGGTATAGTCCGCAATCATTCCATTCTGGAAGGTTATCTCAAGATCCATATATTTCAATTCATTTAAATATACTTCTTTGATATGAAGAATCCCCTCTGTCCCTGTTAACATAGGGGATGTAAACACTTCACCTACTGGAATATTAACATCTGCCAGACAATTTTCAAATTTAGTTTCTTTCTCTGGATTGGAAAGCGGAGTAAGTTTAACTTTCATATCTGTTTTGTTTTGACCGTCCATACCAAGAATTCTTACATAGGATCCCTGATCTAACGCATCAATTATAGTTTGTTGAATTCTCTGATATCGATCCATATCAAGTGTATTTACTTTTACTGTTTCATCAAAGATTGCTTCAAAATCTTTTCCGATCTCTGGAATTGGAAAAGCAATAATAGTAAAACTATATTCCTCACTTTTAATATACTCTTCAATAATAAGGCTAGCTTCCCCTTGGTAGCGGACAGAGAGTTTTTGTTGCTTCTCACTTAGATTTAGATTATCTTCTTTTGTTTGTGGAGCATACGGCATTTCTCCGAAGATCTCCATCACAGCAGGGCCTGCATACTGAGCAGCAAAATCTTTATATTTTTCATATCCTACCCTTAATTCCGTTAATTTACGTTCAATAAATGCTTTATCCATATATAGTGCTTCATCAAAGCGATGGTCATAATCATATTGTTTATTCGGACTAGTAGAACAGTAACCAATTCTTAAATTCTGCCTTTTGTTAATACTACTTACAGCCATACGGTAGACAGTAGTATTAAGTCCCATCTTTTTAAATTTTAGGATTGCAGATCTCACAATTCGTTCAAAACCAATGTTATAGCGTATATTAACGATGGATTTTTTACTCATATCAATACGGTTCGTAATAAATCCTTTACGAAAACCTTCTGTATATGTTTCAGCCATGGCATCAATCTGCTCTTGGCTTAAGCCATTCAAATATGCTGCAATCTTTAATTCATTTTCTGAGATGTACTCTCCATATGCATATAAATACTTAAGATCGGTAAGATCCGATTCCATAATTACATCTACTGCAAATGATAATGATGGGTCTAATAACTCTCTTACTCTCTCTGGTACTGTTACATCGCTGTAATCACTTACATAATAATAGATGGCTGACTTTACAGTCTCAAACGTATCCTCATCTTCTTGTTCAAAATTATTATATATCTCTATAAATAATTCCATTCCTATTGTAATCGGAAACATTCTATATTCAAAAGCGTATGCTATGCATCCCCTCAATTCGGTTATTAGAAAACTCAATATACTTCCAAATTGTTTTCCCAATTTAGCTACAGCGTAAGATGGATTACAATAGCTTTCTTCGTAATTGGTTGATATATCAATATATAACTGCTCATTTAATTGTTGTAATCCCTCTAATGACATTTTATCTAATTTATCCTGTGAGATTAGAGAAAGCACCTGATCAATTTGCATGAGAAACTCCGCAACATTTTTGAAATAATCGCGATAAGGTTCTTTCACGCTATCTTCACTTGGTATCATCTTAATACGTTCTATCGCTAACTCATATCGCTCTTTCATTTCCATGTTCTGTTCTTCATATATTTTCTTATTCATATTAGCTCCTAACTGTGTTCTATTCTTGTTTACAAAACACGATCTATCATATTGTATCTTTCTTTCATAATTTAATGCTTCATCCTAATTATAATGGATTTTCCAATTATTACAAGAGAAAAAAGATTTTCTATATGCTCGATTAAAAGTCTAATTACGAAAGAAAAAACAACTTAAAAGAATCAAAATCAAATAAAATAATTCAGCCACTTGAGAAAGCCCTGCACACTAAGTGCAAGGCTTTGATATTATATTCAACTCTTTCAGTTCTTTCCGTCCAGAAATTTTTAGTTTTTCATATATGTGTGTTGCATGCTTTTTAATGGTTGTTTCTGAAACAAATAGTTCTTCTGCAATCTGCAAATTCGTATAGCCACGATAAATCAACCATGCTACCTCTATTTCACGCTCAGTTAATGATTCATTAATCATATATGCCACAAATTGCTTTCTTAGTATATCCAAATCTATAGGACACGTGGTATCATTAGCTAAAACTTCCTGGTTATTGGAGCAACTATTCATTTCTTCACTTTTTAGCCAAGATGCGAACACTAAAACTGTAGGTATAGTCAAAACCAATGTTAACAGATTTGCTATGATTCCGGATACCATCTCTTCCATTCGGTTACTCTGAAGAAATAATAGAAAGAACAGAGCTACCATATATAGCAGGATATTGCAAATCTTGGCTATTTTCAGCCTCAAACGTCCTCCTCCATGTATTCCGTTATTCGTTTCTGAACAGTTACTTTTAACGGCATTAAAAGAAGTTCCAAAATCCCCATATAGAATACAGTAATTACTACAACTGCTAGATTTGGTCCAATTGTCTCTATCTCAGAGAGTTGACGTAAGACAACTACAACTGCAAAAGCAATTGTCATTAATCCACCATATATAAACTGCTTCTGTAACAATTCAACTGCTAAGAGTGATTTTTTTAAGTCACCTAAACTTTCTTTTTTGTCTTTACTTTTTCGTAACAATCGAATAAAATCACCAGCAAGACCATTGGCAAATAATGATGGTAGTGCTAGCAGCAAAAGAATCAGCAGTGTAGGTAGATCATATAGATATACCATCATTCCTAAATCTCCACTCATTCCTGTCATAAGCAACACCGCAAATACAAGACTAATTATTTGAATCATCATTACAATTCCTACTTTTGTTCTTTTCATAATTCATACTTCCTTTCATCCCTATGTAAATTTTTTCAGATCTGATATTTAAAGTATACATTATTATGCCAAAAATGATATTCTACTTTTGGATTTTAGAGTAGTATTTTTCATACTACCTCCATTATAAGCAACTATTGACCCCTATTATATCTGTATTAACAATAAAATAGATTCTTTCACTGTTCCCTCCCATAACAGTAAAAAAATCTATTTTTAGTTTCATTATCATGATGTTGGGGTTAAAAGCCCTCTATCTAACCTTAATTTGTCAATTTGCACATTCAAATACTTACTAAAGTGATACACAACCTAGTTTGATGAGCAACTTCATCCAAGCGAGAGCGTGTTGCGAATCGAACTAGGTTGTGTATCACGTTCATATCCTATCTAACAGAAGACATCAATTCATTGTTCTCCTCATATTCCTCGCACCATTTAAAGCATCCTTCTATAATACTTCTTGATGTACTTGAATATTTGTTCATTACCTCTTCTTTGGTTAATTGGTTAATCTTATAATCAACAAACAGCTCCCTGCATACTCGTATCATATCTCTTATAATAGATTCGTCTATGTATTTATATATCTCCACCATACGTGTTGATAAGTTTTTCATAATCTGCTCTTCTAATTCTGTCATATCTTGATGTAACAAAGACTCCTCCATCATATGAAAAAAATCATCCTGTAAATCAGTAGGGATACCCGCATGAATTGCAGCCACCACAAAAAAACCATCTAATGAATTGGTATCTACCTCATAATCATCCAAACCATAATCGGAAAATGTTGTGGTAAATAGATTTAAGACATATCTCAATTGATGCTGTGGTAGATTACCCAATAAGCGTTTTACCAGAGTAACATCAATCTTATCTTCTTTTTCATAACGTAATGCAAATACCCAAGCTACCACTGCACAAAGTTTATATCTATCAAATAGTTCGATATTTTCTTTATATTTGGTTATACCCTTTAACTTTAATGCTAGACACTTGTAATCTTCATATGACAATTCTAAATCACCAATAATTCTAATGTCATTTTCATTATTTAATATTGCATGTTCTAGTACAGTTTCCATTTCGCTCAATGACAAAGATGCATCTAATATTTTCATAATAACTCCTCCTTTGTTTTGATTCTTTGCCTACGTAGATATTTATATGAAGTTTGTCTTCATTATATACCATTTAAAAACGTGGCAATTTCACTGTTAACCGCACTAATTGTGCTGATTTCTAAAAGTAATTGTCGACTCTGTAAATAGTTTCATAGTTTACATTTAAAAGAAATCATGCTAGAATAACAAAGATGAGTAACACAGATGATCGCGCCTATTGATATCGAAAGATTTTAGGTGAGGAAAGTCCGAGCTTCAAAGGGCAGGATGCCGGATAACGTCCGGTGGAGGTGACTCCAAGGCCAGTGCAACAGAAATAAACCGCTGCTAGGTTCATTCTTAGGAATGTTCCATCAGTAAGGGTGGAAAGGCGAGGTAAGAGCTCCCCGCCTCCTTGGTAACAAGGAGGGCACATGTAAACCCCATCCGAAGCAAGACCGAATTTAAAGCGATACGGCTGCCCGTCGTGCTTTAGGGTAGGTCGCTTGAGCCTAGTGGTAACATTAGGACCAGATAGATGATCGTCTAATACAGAACTCGGCTTATAGTGTTGCTCATCCAATAAAAGAAACCCTTCTATTATATACTTTTCTCTTCTCATTCTAATGTCTTAAACTTTGAAGACACTACCTCCAACAAATTCTCGTAAAATAGAATTCTTAGGTACACCTTCGCTGCTGACACCAATAAAATAATCAAAAAACTTCAAAATTCTTTTTGCTTCGATATACTCTGGTGATTCCCTATCTATTCCAAACAAAATAGGTTCTGCATATTGTTTTAGTATAGCTAGCTCATATATCAATGCTGAATTAAACATAACGTCCGCTTCTTCTTGGAATGGAAAAATGTATTTTTCCTCACCTTTGCGCACTGATGGCCACATTGCAATGGTCTGCTGAGCCGATGCCCCTCTTGTTCTTGCATCTCTAACCATTCTACGAATTAATCTTCCATCCGTTGTTGGGATACGATTATGCTCATCGATATTTAACTGAGTAAGTGCACTAATATATATCTTAAATTTACTTTCTTTCGGAAGTGAGTAGGACAACTTATCATTTAATCCATGAATTCCTTCGATAACAAGAATATCATCTGGTCCTAAAGTTTTATAATTCCCCTTATACTCTCGTTTTCCTGTTACAAAGTTATAGCTTGGCAATTCAACGGTTTTACCATTTAATAAATCCGACATATCTTGGTTAAACTGCTCAATATCTAACGCTTCAAGACACTCATAATTATAATTTCCATCTTCATCAAGAGGTGTATTCTCTCGATTCACAAAGTAATTATCTACAGCAATCGGATGTGGCTTTATTCCATGTGCACGAAGTTGAATAGACAATCGATGAGAAAAGGTTGTTTTTCCTGAAGATGATGGTCCCGCAATCATAACAAATTTCTTATCATGAGATGATACAATCTGTTCGGCAATTTCAGCAATTTTCTTTTCTTGCAATGCTTCCTGAACAAGTATCAGATCACTAATGCTTCCCTTTGCTATCTCATCATTTAAGGCGCCAACGGTATCAATCTCCATTGTTTTGCCCCATTGATTGGATTCTTTTAAGGTTTTGAATAATTTTTCAGCTGGTTTAAGCTCTGGTATAATTGTTGGATTTTCAGTATCCGGTACTTGTAGAATAAATCCTTCATCATATAAGCACATGTCAAAATATTTTAGCATCCCTGCACTTGGTGGCATATAACCATAGAAATAGTCTTCAAATCCATCCAGATTATAGATATTTGCTTTCGAAACTCGGCGATAACGAAATAATTTTTCTTTATCATACATGCGATATTTCTTAAAAAGTGTAATCGCATCATCTGTACCAATTGATTTCTTTTCAAACTTAATATCCTCTTGCACGATTCGTTTCATCTTGGCAAGAATCTCTGTTAGGTCTTGTTCCGTTAGTTTTGCCTTTGCATTTAACTCACAATAATATCCTGAACCTAACGCATATTCCACAATTACTTTATTAATGTTCTCTCTACCCAAATGACTATACAAAGCCTTAAGCATAACTAAAGTCATACCTCTTACATATGTCTTGTGCCCCGCATCCTCTTTGGTTGTTACAAATGTAATATCTGAATTAGCTTTGAGCGTCTTGTTTAACTCACGCAATTTATGATTTACTAAAGCTAAAATAATATCATAATCATAGTTCCTCTGAAATTCTTTACTGACTGTTAATAATGTAGTTCCTTGTTCATATTCTTTTGTGATACCATCAACAGTCACAGTTATTTTGTTTTCCATGTCCAGTTTCTCCTTGTTATTCTATTTGAAATATCCCAACCCCTCTTCCATATAGTGTAGTTCATTCCTAATTACTTGCAAACGTTCTTGGGATTTATCTGAATTATGATGTTCAAGATTATTGGCTAAGATGTTATGATTCTCTTGGCCTTTTATCAGAAATTGCTTTAAAATGGGATTCTTAGATTCTAATAAATACTTTCCATACAGATAGAAAATCTCTTTTCCGTATGTTTCAGCTTTCGGAATAGCCTTTATTACTACATAGTATTTTCCTTCATCTAAAATCATATCTTCACTAATTATACCAAATCCTATACTATGAAGATATTTCCTAACAGAACCAATCTCAGATTGTGGTTGCAATACCAGTTCTTTTACTGATTGAACCACCTGTATGCTCTCTGATAATATCTTAATAATTAATGCTCCACCCATTCCCCCAATTAATAGGGTATCTGCCTCATCTTTGTTCAAGTTTTTTGCACCATCGGATTGTCGAATCTCTATCTGGTTGCCAAACCCGAATTTCTCTATATTGATTCCCGCTCGCTCTAGTGGGCCAAGATTGATGTCCATGGCAATCACTTTAGGAGCTATCTGATTATCAACAAGATAGATTGAAGTATAAGCGTGATCACAGCCAATATCTGCTACAATATTGCCTTTGGTTACGTTATCTGCCACGGTTTTTAGTCTGTCGGATAGTTGCATCTTAACCTTTCTGCTTGCCATATATACAAGCGTTCGTAACCTTACAATAAAAGATTACTACTTTTCATAAGCATAACATATTTTGTAACATTTTACTAGTTTTATTTACTAATTTTACATTAATTTAGGTAAAAAACTATCAAAAATGAATCGATCAAATGATGTTTCACTCCTTTGCAAGGATTCTTCTGATTGTATGGTCCAAGCAAATGTAAGCGCCCCGTATAATTTTCTACATATAACAAGGGATAGTTTATTACCATATTTGTAATTATATGCAATAAAATCTGGTTTAGCTAGAAAATTAAATAATAAATTCTGAAGCAAAAAATTGATCTTCTTATTTCCATTTTCTTTTTCTTTCAAAAAGTCAGTTGAGAGTTGCCCTCTTAAAATTTCTGGTCTATTTTTTTTATACCAAATTAAAGCCAGTGGACTAAATGACTGTATACAATAATGTCCATGATAGGACTTCATGATACGATTTAGCTTCTCGCATGTTTTGGTAGCGTCCCATTCCACTTTTAACTCAATAATCAGTGGCACCTTTCCATTTACAAGTTTTAACACATCTTCCAGAGTTGGGATTACCTGTTTTGATTGAAATAGAGGATACTTCTTTAATTCCTCATAGGTAAGATTGGAAACCTTTTCTTTACTTCCACAGGCTCTATGTAACGTATGATCATGAAACACAACTAAGACATGATCCTTCGTTAGTTGTACATCTAGTTCGATGCCATATCCCTTCTCCAAAGCTAATAAAAACGCTGCCAAAGAATTTTCTGGATTCATAGAATGGTTGTCATGAATTCCTCGATGAGCATAAAATTTACCAGCAAACGGACTTCGATCTGCTCTATGAATCATCCTTGGCATAATTGCAAGCAAATACAAGATTATCACTAAAATTGTAACTATAAATATTATGTATAACGTCATCTCTCTCTCCTATGCTTCATCATCTACATCATAGTTCTCTAATATGCTTCCTTTTGCTAATGGTTTCACATCACCATGTTTTACAAACATCATTGTACATAAAGAAAGTAGCGAAAAACAAACTGCATATGGAAATAAGGTTCGATAAGATACCCACTGTAATAAAAATCCAGATAATATTGGCGTAATGGTTTGTGCAGTCATGGAAAATGTATAGTATAAACCTGTATATTTTCCAACATCAGATCCTTTGCTCATCTCTACAACCATAGGATATGAATTAACATTAATAGCAGCCCATGCAATTCCCGTTATTGCAAATATCACATTGATAAATACGGAATACTCCGTAAACAAGAATGCTGTAAAATAAGCTATAGTAATTAGAATAATTCCACCAATAATGGTTTTCTTACGACCCACATAACTGGATATGATACCAATAGGAATGTAACTGAAAATTGCTGCAATCGTAGCTACTAATAAACTATTGGCGAAGCTACCACCTTGGAGTTTCCACACCTGGGTTGCATACCTTGAAAACGCGGTTGATATTGCATTATATGCCATAAACCAGAGAAAAATAGATAGTAAGATAAAATACAAACTTTTCTGCACCTCTTTTGGTAATTTATCCTCCTTTTTTTCAACTGGAACAGTCTCTACGGATCCATCATTTGCCTCAGAAATCCTCAATTTATTTTCACGAATGGTAATTACTAAAATGCTTACTGTAATTATCATAAGAATCGCAACAAATAAAAAGACAAGTGTGTAATCTGATTTCTGTGATTCTTCTACTTTTTTTACAAATAGCCGTATCACAACAAGTGAATAGATACCACCTGCTGTACCCATTAAGTTAATAATGGCATTCGCTTTACTTCTAAGTGGTTTGGGGGTTAAATCTGGCATTAGTGCAACTGCTGGAGATCGATAGGAACCCATCGCTAGCAAGAGTATCGCCAATGCTATTACAAAGAATACAAAGTTCTCAGTAGCGTCTGCAACTGGCAGTAACATCATTAAAATAACGGATAAGCTAGTTCCAATTATGATAAATGGTGTTCGTTTACCTAGTCTCGTATTCACCCGATCAGAATATGCACCAAACAAGGGTAGTAAAAAGATTGCAATTATATTGTCCAAAGCCATTACAACACCAATGATTGTTTCCTTAAGTCCAAATGTATTTTGCAGAATTAAGGGAATAATATTATCGTAAACTTGCCAAAAAGAGCAGATTGACATAAATGCCAAACTTACTAGTAGTGTCCTCTTATAATTTAATTTCATACACCCTCCATAGGTTGATTATTCTAGGTAATCTTTTAACTTGCGGCTACGACTTGGATGTCTTAACTTTCGAAGCGCTTTGGCTTCAATTTGCCTTATCCTTTCTCTGGTAACATTAAACTCTTTACCAACTTCTTCAAGTGTTCTCGCTCTTCCATCATCTAAACCAAAACGGAGTCTTAATACTTTTTGTTCTCTATCTGTCAATGTACCAAGCACATCAACAAGTTGTTCTTTTAGCAATGTAAATGCCGCTGCTTCTGCAGGTACTGGAACATTATCATCTTGAATAAAATCACCTAAATGGCTATCTTCCTCTTCTCCAATTGGAGTTTCAAGAGAAACTGGCTCTTGGGATATTTTTTGTATTTCACGAACACGATCCACTGGCATATTCATTTGCACTGCAATTTCCTCTGGAGCTGGTTCCCTCCCCAATTCCTGTAGTAACTGTCTTTGCACTCTAATTAATTTATTAATAGTTTCTACCATATGAACAGGGATACGAATTGTTCTTGCTTGATCTGCTATGGCTCTCGTAATAGCTTGTCTAATCCACCATGTTGCATAGGTACTGAATTTGAAACCTTTTGTATGGTCAAACTTCTCCACTGCCTTAATTAATCCTAGGTTACCTTCCTGTATCAGGTCTAAAAAGAGCATACCTCTACCAACATATCGTTTTGCAATACTTACTACTAGACGCAGGTTTGCTTCTGCTAATCTCTTCTTAGCACTCGAATCGCCTTCTTCCATTCTTCTAGCCAAGTCAATTTCTTCATCTGCACTTAATAGCGGTACCTTTCCAATCTCCTTTAAGTACATACGAACTGGATCTTCAATACTAATTCCCTCTGGAACGGAGAGATCAATATTTTCTAAATCTTCTTCCTCTGTATCACGTTCCACTTCTAAGATAATATCTTCATCATCAATATCATCCATAATACGTAATACATCAATACCATGTGACTCTAGAAATTCATAAACTTTATCAATCCTGGATGGATCCAACTCCATATCAGAGAAAAATTCATTAATTTCTTGAACCTCAAGCACATTTTTCTTTTGTTTTGCAAACACCAATAAATCTTTTAGTTTCTCGGAAAACTTTATCATATTTTCATCCATAGACAACCCATCCTTTTCCATTACAGTTCCATTAGTTATACTTTAACCATCCTACAAAGAAATATGCAATTTCTGTAAGTTTGCCTGCTCTTTTATGATTTTTTGAAGCTGATCCATATCGGTTACATGCTTACTTGCGTAATCCAGACTAAACTTTTTAATACGAAGTACCGTTTCATTAAAAGCCTTCTCTTTCTCAATCAAACTCATCTCTTCACTTAAATTAGTATTAAATAGAGATGCAACTTCGTTCTGTTCCTCTTTGCTTTCAAAATAATTAATTATCTTGGCAGGCGTGACTACATGCTCTTCTTCATACTGTGTAAATAGCATCTTAGCCACTTGATGGTATAAATCCTCAATAAAATCTTCTGGTGTAATAACCCCCTTTATCTTCTGAAAAAGTCCGGTGTCGTTGGTAAGCCAGGTTAAAAGTATCTTTTGTGACTTAGTAAATCCATCTTCATTCTTTTTCTTTTTGTGATTGTTTTCTGTGTTATCTCTTCTATCATAATCGGCTCCTATTACTATCTGAGCTCCATACCGATTCACCAGTTTTCTCAGGTTATCAAACCCAATATTATACTTTCGATCAATTGCTTCTATATAATTGTTGCGCTCTATTTCCTCTGTAAACACTAATAATTTTTTAGCTACTTCATTAAAAAACTTGGTTTTTTGTTCTGGATCATCTAATTTATAATCCCGCTCTAAGACTTCAATCTCAAAATAGAAACTATTGGTTGCATGATCAATTCGTTTCTCAAACTCATCTGCACCCAACGCTTTTATAAATTCATCAGGATCTTTATACGGCTTCATATTAATTACTTTTGCAGACAAACCGGCCTCTTTTAAAATTGGAATTGCTCTAAGGGCTGCTTTCGTTCCAGCTTCATCACTATCATAGGTTAAAAGTACTTCATCTGTGTATCGTTTTAAAAGATTGGCTTGTAAACCAGTAAAAGCAGTTCCTAAAGAAGCAACTGCATTGGTGAATCCGGCTTGATGCAGTGCAATCACATCCATATAGCCTTCGCAAATTAACATCTGACGTTTACGAGATAATCTAGCAAAATTAAGTCCATACAAATTACGGCTCTTATCGAATATCTTAGTCTCAGGCGAATTCAAGTATTTCGGCATGCCATCTCCCATTACCCTTCCGCCAAAACCAATGACTCGATTATTGACATCCATAATTGGAAACATAACTCGATTCCAGAACTTATCATAAACACCTTTGGATTCTTCCATGGTGATTAATCCAGATTGTCTAAGTATGGTATCATCATAACCTTTGCTCTTCAAATACTGGTACAAATCATTGCTGAATTTATTCGAGTATCCAAGTCCAAATTGCGTTATTGTCTCATCTGTTAACTCTCTGTTTTTTAAGTATTGATAAGCTAACGCTCCTTGTTCCGTTTTTAATTGATAATAGAAATATTTCGCTGCCACCTTATTAATTTCTAGCAATCTTCCTTTTAAGTCTGCCTGCTTTTTCGCTTCTTCTGAGTATTCTGCCTCCGGCAAAGCAACCCCTGAACGCTCAGCTAGTAATTTTAGTGCCTCCACAAAGGTGTAGTTTTCATACTCCATAATAAAGGTGAATACATTACCACCTACACCACATCCAAAACAATGGTACATTTGCTTTGGTCCGCTAACGGAAAAGGATGGTGATTTTTCATTATGAAACGGACAAAGTCCCATATGATTACTACCTTTTTTCTGTAACTTAACATAAGAAGAAATCACATCCACAATATCATTTCTTTGTCTAATCTCTTCTACTATTTCATCAGGATAAAACATAATTGCCTCCATTTCCTGAAACTTCCAACTGTAACATTACTAATATATACTCCAGACTCCTGGAATCATTAATTCTTTATATTTTGCTATGGCATAACGATCCGTCATTCCAGCTATATAATCACATACAGCTCGTTCTGTTGATGACTTTTCATCCTTTACCATATTACGATATTCTTCTGGTAAAAGTTCGATATGTTTAATATAGTACTCAAACAATTGAATAATCATATTTTCTGCCTTTTCTTCTTGCCCCTTGGCTTTGGGATTCGTATAAACGCTTTTAAACATGTATTGTCTTAACATAAGCATGGCATTCTCAATTCCAGGTGACATGATAATATCATCTTTTCCTTCACTCTGTGAAATAATGTCATGAATCAATGTATTTAATCGTTTTGCTACACTATGACCTAATATCTTTCGATATTCTAACGGTATCTCATTCTCAGTAATAATATGTCCTCGGACAGCGTCATCAATATCATGATTAATATATGCTATCTTATCTGATAGACGTACAACTTTTCCTTCTAAGGTGCTTGGTCTACCCTTGGTCTGATGATTTGTAATACCATCCCTTGTTTCCTTGGTCAGGTTCAATCCCCTACCTTCTTTTTCAAGCAATTCAACCACTCGTATACTCTGTATATGATGTTCAAACCCTTCCGAACAAATCTTATTCAGTGCTCTCTCACCAGCATGTCCAAACGGGGTGTGCCCCAAATCATGCCCTAATGCTATGGCTTCTGTTAAATCTTCATTCAGTTGTAAAGCCCTTGCTATTGTACGGGCTATCTGTGATACTTCTAATGTATGAGTTAAACGAGTTCTATAATGATCACCTTCGGGAGCTAGGAAAACCTGAGTCTTTTGTTTTAATCTTCGAAAGGATTTGCAATGTAGAATCCGATCTCGATCTCTTTGGTAAATGGTTCGGATATCACATAGTTCTTCAAATTGATCATGTCCTAAGGACTGATCACTAAATGCTGCATAGGAACTTAAGTTTGCATGTTCACGTTGTTCTTGTTTCTGTCTTAAGTTAAGTTTCTGTTCCATGTTATCCCCTCCTTTTCCAACCTTTGGTATGCTCCTTATTATTACTATTCTACACAAAATCCTTTTTTCCTTTTTTTCTTTTTGAGTTTATAGAATTTTTATATTTGGGTATGAACTGGCTATGAGGACGTAACTGGCTATGAGGACATAACTGGCTATGAGGACATAACTGGCTATGAGGACGCCGGCATATGGATGGATATATTCCCTCACACATAGATGAGAAGACAGACACCTGAATTGGTATGTCAAAGGCGGACAATACTGTTCGACTATGCCATACCAATTCAGGTGTATGTCTTCCCAACAATGCATTACGGGATTATATCCATCCATATGCCGGCTGTGTATCGGAAGTTGTATAAAAAGATGATGAAATCATTTATTTGTTTCTAATGTTACAGTTATAACTGTTTTATAGTAAGTGATGTTCTTTCAAAATAATAATAATAATATATTATAGGATAAGATGCTATTTTAAGATAGATACAGAATTTATATATCACAAGAATTTACGTTAATATCAACTACGGAATTGTATTAGAAATAAAAATATGTAAAGATAATATTCCCTCTATCTTATATATATACTTAAAACCATTAGAAAATGAAACATAATTATGCTTTAAAATTATCGAGAACCAGGTTGCTGACAAGATGTTGGGCTGTCCTATGCTGGGCGAAAAGCATTTGCAGGTTACGTGCAGTTCTTAGGTATTGAGTGAACGATCAAATCAGACGTGCGATAAATCGCACGAACGCAAATGTTTGACGAAGAAAATCAAGGAAAAAGCTACTGGGTAGGTTTTTCCTTGATTTTCTGAGGAGTTTTTGCGTGTTCTGATTGCTCCAAGTGAACGAAATACCTTAGAAATGCTAGTAATCCTGCATCTGACTTTTCGAACAGCATGGGGCGGCGCAACATCTTGTCAGCAACCGTCCCTAAAGCGACAACCAAAAATGATACTTTTACTTTTTATTACGATTAACTTAGTTATAACAATATTCCTTTTTTAATTCTATTACATGATTCAATCGTATATCCTTTGATGAACTAC
>JAEZUR010000018.1 GCA_023420935.1 Bacillota bacterium
GTATTAACGTACGAACATATCATTAATAAAATATGGGGACCTTTTGCACTGAAAGATAACCAGATATTACGTGTTAACATGGCCAATATACGCCGTAAATTAGAGAAAAACCCTGCTGATCCAAAATATATTTTTACAGAAGTTGGGGTTGGATATCGTATGGTGGAGGAAGAAGAGACCGTATAAATAAGCTTAGATAAGGCTGTTGTAAAATGTAGACCAATCTATTTAGAGATTGCTAGATTTTACAACAGCCTTTTACTTATTTCACCGCTACTTTATACATTTTATCTATGATTACTTATTACGTGATCGCTTATTTTACCTTTAGTTTTAATCTAACATTTTTTGTTGATCCATTATATAATTTGATAGTGGCAGTTATGATAACTTCCCCTTTTGCCTTTGCTTTTATCATTCCTGTTTTATCAATACTAGCAATTTTTTTATCACTAACCTGATACGTAATTGTAACAGCACCAACTGCATCTGATGTAGTTTTACTTGTAACCTTGTCAGTTAGTTCTAAGCAATCTGGAAGATCTACATCCATAGAAATGCTATCTCCTGATTTTACACTAGATTTGGCTGTGGTTAGCTTTATTTGATCTTTCAGTGGTGTAATAAGAGATGCATCTGCTTTTTGGTTAAGAACCACATAGGTAGATCCATCCGTTGCATAAAAGGTCACTTTTCCGTTCTTATCTACAACCGCTGAATATCCCCCTTTTATGGTTTCTAATCTCTGCGTCACTTCATTTACTCTGTAAACATAAACCCTCTCTCCAGCCTTACGAATCTTAGTTGAAAGAGAGACGATACCAGGGAAAACACTGTCTTTTGCAGGGATAACACTGGTTCCCTGAAACGTTTGATTCTTTAATAATTTGCTGATAACAACATTTTTATCTGTTAATTTCTGAAGGGAACTCTCTTCCACTTTAATTATATTATTATCTGGATTTGTTTTTGTTTTATCTTCTGGATTTGATGGTGTGTTGTTTGTCGGATTAGATGGATTCGATGGGTTGGATGGTGTACCTGGACCATCATTTCCTCCTGAACCTTTCAATAAGGATACCGTACCAAATACGGATGGATTTGTATAACCTACACCTTTTTCATCGTACCAGTTATAGGTACCTGCTCTACTTCCATTTCCCGTGTCGTCATTGATCTGAAAGTCTATACCTACCAATTGTCCTGTCTGTGGCACCACATCTGTCCACTTAATTGCAGCTTCAATACTATACCCCGTTTCTGTTTGCTTTGCTACAGACTTAATATTTTCAGCCGTACATTTTGTTCCGTTAAATGATGCTTCGTTGTCATAATTAATTCTGTATTGACAATCATCCACTTCATAAGAAGCAGTTTTCCCATTGTTCTGATCAAGAAAAATCTCGAGAGAATCTTGTTCATATTTATTGACACTTGCTTTGGACAATTTATGATCTGTTACATCCGCATATACATAAAGATAGGTATCATCCCACATTGCTCGTACATTAGCACTGGCTTCTGGAGTTCCTGTTTTCACAGTTAGTGGAAGTACCCCTTGCTTCTGCCATATGTTATCTAAGCTTCCATCCAAGTTAGGTGTTCCATAATTTAATTCAGCAAATGGTTTCATAGTCGCTACACCATAATACTTACTAGATGTTTCTTGTGTATTCTTTAAATCATTCCAAGGTAATCGCACTCCATCTTTAGTGACAACCAGATCAAATCCGATCTTATCTCCAACCTTTTTGTTGCTAAGAGGTATTGAAATAACTCCTTCATATCCCTGTTCTGTTAAAACAGCATTACTTCGATCCAGAGAATACGTATTAATCGTTGCAGTATCCGTTCGATTATTGTCTGCTTCTACAAATAACGTAATCTTATCTCCTACGGTATCTGTTTTATCTGGTACTTGAACACGTACTTTCATTTGTGTCTCATTCCATGCAATCTGGAATTTAATCTCTGTCCCACTACTTGTATATCTTGTCACTGGAACAGTGCTCCATTTATCTTTGGTAGAATAAAGAGTGGTAATAGAATTAATATAAGGTTCTAATTGGCCAGGATCAACGATTCCGTAATAAGCTGGTTTTGCCTGATAATTATCATCAAACAAAAGTGGGCATTGCTTTCTCTTTCCATCTGCTCCACCACCTACAAAGCTTGCACTTTGTAACCAAGATGCCCCGTCATGAGTTCCCCATAAGGTAACTGCTGAAACCTCGATTCCTTCTTCTTTATCAAGTGCATATAACGTATCAAACAAAGATTTATAACGATATGCCTGTTTAGTATATTCTGCTGCCTGATTGGTTCCATTATAATCCATACTAGATTGTAGATCCAACTCCGTCAATTGCACCTCATCAACGATACCAGAATAAGCTCTTAATGCCTGTTCAAATCCTTCTACAGATGGAGAATCCATGTTGTAATGAGCTTGCATACCCATGCCACTGATTCTTGCACCTGGATACTCTTTAATCTTACGAAGAAGATTACAGATTGCGACACATTTTGCAGGATCTGTCTCACCATAATCATTATAGAATAACTTAACATGTTCTGGTGCATATTGATTTGCCAAACGGAATGCTTCTGTTATGTAACTATCATCCCCTTTAAACACTTGGTACCAATTGGAGATTCCTTGACTACCATTGGAGATGCGTAAACTATTTGGATTGGAACCACTGTTATAATCACTGGTCTCAATTTGTTCATTTACAACATCCCATGCATATATGATGCCCTTATACTTACTGTCTGCCCCATCATAATGCTGAATTACCGTTTTAATATAGTTGTCCAGACGACCTAGCATTACCTCTGGGGTAACGTATGCTCCTTGGGTGGTATATCCCTCTTTAAAGAACCAATCTGGAGTTTGTGAATGCCACACTAAGACATGTCCTCTGACTCCAATGGTATCTTCCGGATGCGTTGTATTGTATTGTAAGATATAATCCATAATTTTATCTGCATTGGTAAAGTTTAATACCAAGTCTCCTTGTGAATCTAGAGTCGCTGTAGATCCAAGAAAGGATTCTGGCTTCATTTCATTTTCCGCCGTAACACTATTAAAGTGTTTGGTTACTAATCTCATACGATCGCTATCTGTTAATGCACTTACTGGTATAGCTACACCTGTTTTTCCTGCCAAAGTTTCTTGACTACCTAAAAATTGCTTCAGTGGTGTCAAATCCTCTTGGATTGGATGTCCTTGTTTCACTTCCCCCTCTATCACAATATTATCTACATAGAAATCACCTAATTCTTCTGATTCCATATAGACAAATGCATTGGTTGCATTGGATGGGATATCATAACTTCCTGCGATATCAACATAAATAGCACTTCCCGTGGCAACGGTAGCCATTCTATTATAACTTGTACTGCCATCCATATCATATTGAATACTTAAGAACATAGAGGGATTCTCACTCTTCACTTTAGCTGCAAATTTCACCGTTGTTCCAATGTATTGATTCACATCAAAGTTAACCCCATTCCAATTCTGTGTTCTACCAGAAACTTTCAATGCTTTCGACCCTTCTACTCCTGTTGCCTCTTCAATGGTCAGTGTAGCACCACGTTCTATAGCAAGATGACTTGTTCCTTCAAAATCCTCTAATATTTTAGTTCCTCCAGAAGAAGGTATCGTAACTTTAATGTCATCTACCATGATTGGTTCTAATGCAACCGCACCGTTGGATTGTATATAAATATACACCTCCATTGCATCACTTGGAACATCAAAGGATCCACTAAAAGTGGTATAAGAATCCACTAACGTTGCGGCATTCTGAATCCATTTATATTCTGTATTATCTCCTTGCTTGTACTGAATGCCCAATATACCTTCCGTGTTGGCACTGCGTACTTTAGCGGTAACCGAGACTGTTTTACCAATCGTAGTATCAGCTTGAATCTGTAAGCCATTCCAATCATTACTTCTACCACTGATTGTTAGCTCGTGATTTCCATTCGTTTGTTCCGTTACTCCAATCGTTGCCCCTCGTCCCATAATAGAGGTAACATAACTTCCATTTTCGAAATTCTCATCAACAAGTACGGTAACATCCGACTCGATTGTCGGTAATTCATTTACTCCTTCTGCAAAGCTAACTGGCGCAGATAAGAGAACTAGTATTGCTGCCATAAAGATGGCAAGTGATCTTTGAACCTTTCGTTTCATTGTAACCCCCCTTTTCTTTGTTCACTAAAAGTGACGCTATCATTATACTTTTTATCCTCTTCCAAATTACCCCACAAATTATATAATTTATCCCTAAGAATTATATAACTTCATACAAGCTACCCAACAATAGAAAGTATGCTCCGCGAACTTTCTATTGTCACGAATCAAAAAAGGCTAGACTCCTACGAATCTAACCCTTGCATTGCTTCAATATGTATTGAACTTCCTAGTGAATTGCCTTCTTTTTATATTTCTTTCCTGCAACCTCAACATTACCAATGGTAATCAGTGCATTTTGATCAAAATCTAATATTATACTTTTTAATTTCGTTAGCTCAAGTCTTGACACAACTACATAGATTACATTAGTAGGCATCTTGGAGTACCCACCTTTTCCATCAATTAACGTAATTCCTCGGCCTAATCTGGCAATAACAGCTTCCGCAATTATTTCATTCTTACTTGATATAATCATGACCGCTTTTGATTCATCCAGACCTTCCACTACGATATCAATTACCTTAAATGCAATGAAATATGTAATCAATGAATACATTGCCCTATCCCATCCGTAGACAAAACCAGCACCAATTAGAATAAATACATTCATACACATGACTATCTCTCCTATGGAGAAACTTGTCTTCTTATCAAATATAATTGCTACAATTTCTGTTCCATCCAAAGAACCACCAGCACGAATAATTAACCCCACTCCAATTCCATTAATAATACCACCAAAAATGGCAGCTAGAAATACATCATGGGTTAGCTCAACTACAGGATGTAAAGCAGAAACACCAAATGACAAACATACTACTGCAAAAAATGTACTAATTACAAATGTCTTTCCTATCTGTTTATACCCAAGCATAAAAAATGGAATATTCAGCGCAAATGTAAATACCCCCAAGGGAATATTAGTTAAGTAACTAGAGATTATGGAAATACCAACTATCCCGCCGTCAATGATATTGTTCGGTACCAAAAAAACCTCTAATGCTACCGAAGTCAAGGAGGCACCCACCATGATCATCAACATTCTACTAATAATAGAACGTATTTTTACTTTTTTACTTGCCATCTATTACCTCCGTATTTTACATTTACTCTAATCATTATTATTCGTTCTAGATTATAACACATGCATCGTATAATTTGGAGGTTATTTTACAGAATTATATTTTAATATTTAGGTCAACAGCCTTCTATATATTTGGTTTAATCGAAGACCAACAGATCCCAACTCCTTGGTTCTTATCATCTCATACCCTTTTTCTGATACCTCTGGAAGCTCCTTACATAATAACTTATTAATCTGATTCTTAAAATCTTCTATGGTATGGCATTTGTAAACCATTTCATTGGCTTGTAACCAATCCTTATATATAGGTATATCACGTATGATAACTGGTATCTTCATTGCAAGCGCTTCTAATAAGACAATTCCTTCCGTTTCTTCAAAAGTTAAAAATAAGAAACCATCACTACCAGCATAAGCATCCCGTATCTCTTCTTTTGTTACATAACCCGGGAAGAAAAGATTGGGTAACTTGGTGCAGACTGCCTCTTTTACTTTTTTGGGTACTAGACTTAGATTCGTGTAACCAAACCAGATAAACTTATACTCCGGCATACTTCTTGCAAGTTCCACAAAATCCAAAATGCCTTTTCGTTCAATATAATGTCCCACAGATACAATTACCTTATCATCAGACTTAAATTGGTATTTCTTTCGAAATTCTTTGCCATCCCCTTGCTCCTTTGAAAAGAAAGCCAAATCAATTCCATTGGACAATTGCACCACTGGTTTTCTTACCCCGTAGCTTTCGATTAATTTTTTTGAATAATCGGAAGGCGTAATAATTATATCACCCAAACCATAGCAAAAAATAATCCACTTTTTATAAATTGGCGCAAACAAATTCGACCCAAGAAATGATCGTTTAAAATCCTCCATGGTGGAATGACCATAATAGATAACCTTTTTGTGTTTAGATTTTGCAATGATTGCAGCCAACACCGAATCAGGCAGTATGGTATTTAATTGTATAATATCGTATTGAGATCTTGTATTGGTTGTGTAAGGTATCCCGTTATCATGTAGTGCCTTCTTCTGATGTTCAAAGGCTCGTCCAACCCCACTTTTCTTTACTAGATTCATTCCACCACTATATAATAAGATTCTCATGAAAAAACCTCCTTCACAAATATATATGAAATAAAATAAAAGACGGAAAATTGAAAATAATTATTATATTAATTATTTCCAACTTCCCGTCTAACTAACGTTTTATTTCATAATTTGTCTAGAGTTCAATATATTGTATCAGCAAAAAAAGAAGAACCCGTAAGCTCAATGCTTACGGATTCTTCTTTTCAATACTGCGGATGACAGGAATCGAACCTGCACGGTCTCCCACTAGATCCTAAGTCTAGCGCGTCTGCCAGTTCCGCCACATCCGCATATGTTAAACACCGAAGTGTTTAAATGAGACATCCGGGGTTCGAACCCGGGACAACTTGATTAAAAGTCAAGTGCTCTACCAACTGAGCTAATATCCCATAAGAACTTCATCTATGTACACCACAGATGCAAGATTAATTAAAATCTTGAACTGGGCTAGCTGGATTCGAACCAGCGACTGCAGGAGTCAAAGTCCTGTGCCTTACCGCTTGGCGATAGCCCATCAAATATAAAATGTCGCCATGCTAGAAACTGACGAAGGTGGATAGAGGGATTCGAACCCTCGGCCTCCAGAGCCACAATCTGGCGCGCTAACCAACTGCGCTATACCCACCATAATTCCACCTTACGGCGATTAGAACAAACGTGCCAGAAGGGATTCGAACCCCCGACAACCGGCTTAGAAGGCCGATGCTCTATCCAGCTGAGCTACTAGCACGTATTCATCCATAAATTAAGACAAAGAAATTAATCCTTGTCGTTATTTAGAATGCAAGCGGGTGATGGGAATCGAACCCACGTATCTAGCTTGGAAGGCTAGTGTTCTACCATTGAACTACACCCGCATATTAAATTGTTAAAAACAAAAAGTTTTTAGTCGGGGTGACAGGATTCGAACCTGCGACCTCTTGATCCCAAATCAAGCGCTCTAGCCAAGCTGAGCCACACCCCGTTGGTGTTTTTTATTTTGTCGTCTCTGTCGGACGCAAGAATTATTATAGTACAGGTCATAATAAAAGTCAACATCTTTTTTATATTTTTTTCTATTCGTTAATTTGTTTAAAAAATATATGAAATTCCGACTTTTTATAGACACTATGTCCTGAGAAATACATAATATTTACACATTTAAACAGGATTACCCTGTTTTAGCATGACACATAATTAAGAGTAAAATGAGCCTCTCCCTTGCTATCAATGTCCATTATGACATATGTTGGAATTCTTCCATCCTGCCTAGGCTGGGATATACTTCCAGGATTGATGGCCATCACTCCACTTGACAGATCAATTAGCGGCTTATGAGTATGACCAAACATTACAATGTCAACTCCTCGCTGCCTTCCTTCCTCTTTAATGGTCTCTATATCATAATTGACACGATATCTATGACCATGTGTTAAAAACACTTTGTATTTTCCGATTGTAATTACTTTTTCACGTTCAATTTCTGTAAAATAATCATTGTTTCCAGACACCATTTCAACAGGGCAAGGTGCTATCATAGTAAGATAGTCCTCACTGCCCTCTAAATCGCCTAAATGGACTAATAAATCAACTGGACTCACTTTATCCAGAACCATATCTAAATACGTATTACGGCCATGAGAATCACTGACAATTAGTATCTTCATTACAGCCTACTCCTTTATTCCTAATCTTATCTTTCATAGCCCTTAATGCTTTTCCTCTATGACTTATTTCATTCTTTTGTTCTGGAGTCAACTCTGCAGAGGAGCATTTATATTCTGGTACCATAAATATAGGGTCATATCCAAATCCATTCTCACCCTTTTCTTCATATCCAATGTAGCCCTCTATGGTTGCTCTAGTGGTCTCAATAGTCCCATCTGGGTAGGCACAAGCAATGGCGCAAACAAATCTAGCACTTCGCTCTTCATCCGTTGCTTGTTCTAATTCTTTGATTATATGACCATTCTTAATGTGATACGATGTATCTTCACCCATAAACCTGGCTGAATAAATACCTGGAGCCTTATTCATATAATCTACTTCTAGACCAGAGTCATCTGCTAATACAATCTCATTCGTCAGTTCCATAATGGTTTTAGCTTTGATGATCGCATTCTCCTCAAATGTTTCGCCATCTTCTACTATATCGATATCGATATCCATTTCCTTTAGAGAAAGCACCTGAAAGTTTAAGTCCGCTAAAATCATGCGGACTTCCTTCATTTTTCCTTCATTTCCTGTTGCAAATATTATTTTCTTCATGTTTATTCCTTTAGTCTTCCAACTCATTATAGGCATTCAAAATACCATTAAATATTCCTGTTGCAATCTTTTTCTGATTCTCATCTTTACTCAAATATTCCATATCCTTTTTGTTACTCATAAAAGCTACTTCTATTAAGGAAACTGGTACTTTTGACTTATTAATGATATAGATATTCTCACCTGAAATAATACCCATATCTTTTGTTCCTGCCTCTTTAATTACTTCTTCTAAACAGATTGTCGCAAGTTCTTTCGTATCAATTGGATAATGTTTACGATTCTTTCCATAAAGAACTTCTGTACCATATGGATTTTGATCTACATTACTATTACAATGTATACTAATAAAAAAGTCTGCTTTTACATTATTAGCAAGGTTAACTCTTGGGTTTAGATATACTTTCTCGTCCGATGTTCTTGTATAATACACCTTTATATTTTCTTGGTCAAGAAGTTCTTTTAGATACTTTACTATATTTAAATTTATATCTTTCTCTAAATATTTCATATCTGGTGTATAAGTTCCCACATCAGATCCACCATGACCTGCGTCTACAACAATAATACGATCATAAACTTTATGAGGATCCACTAGATCAATATAGATATAGGAATCATCCTCATAAACCTTATGTACATAAACCGTGTCCAATGTCATTTGGTAAATGGCTGTATAAGTATAATTTTTCTCATTGAAGAGATAAGTTACTTCCATACTTTCAATTGTCTTATCTGTTTCCTGTTCCGTTTCATTAACAGATTGTACTGATTCTTCCTTTAATGATTGAGTATCTAATCCCTCAATATTAACCTTAATGCTATGAGTTAAATAAAAGTCTTCCAAACTAACTGTCAACGTTTTACTGCTCGGTTTCACAATTTTAATATATTTATCGCCTAGAATATCCTCTATGTTTTCCTGTTTCGTATCAACCATAGTCTCTTTTACCTTAGAGGCAGTTAACTGTTTTGATAATTGTTCCAGAGTAGCAATATTCTGCGGTTGAAAATATAAACCTGCGCTATTAGCAACTAATTTACCAGGCTCTGAATCATTGGCATAGATTGTTACATCATTATACCGAGTTATTAAAATAGACATAAAAAATACCGATAACATTAAGCCTATGCTTTTCATTGCTAGACTTCTTAAGATCTTCGTTTCCAACTGCAATTATCACCTCCTACAATTGTAGAAATTATACTATATTTTTACAAAATTCGCAATATTTTTTATAAAAATTTATAATATTATTCTACAGGATGTTTATTTTCTTGGAGGTTTTGGTCCCATATACTGATAAAAATACGTTTTCATCATACCATTGTAGATTTTTCTATTCTTTGTTGCTTGTTTTCCTATATATTTTTGTGCGTCTTCGAATCCAGTTATTATAAAATAAGACCATGAATCTAACGCAGAAAAAGTTTGTCCAATTTCGCGATATAGCGCTGGCATTGCATCTTTTTCTTCTAAACGTTCACCATAAGGTGGATTGGTAATAATAAATCCATATTTTTTATGACTCTTTAAATCCTTCATAGGCCTTTGTTGAAAATGTATAAACTCATCGACACCTGCCAGTTTAGCATTCTCTCTGGCAGCTTTAACCATGTCACTATCTAAGTCATATGCTTGTATGTTCATTTCTACGTCTGTAGTAACCTGTTCTTTTGCTTCTATTCTAGCTTTCTCCCATTCCGTTTGTGGAATCAAATTCGTCCATTTTTCTGAAATAAAGCTTCGATTCATACCTGGGGCTATGTTAGCGCCTATCATAGCAGCTTCAATGGGTATTGTACCACTACCACAGAAAGGATCAACTAAGATACGATCGCTCTTCCATGGTGTCAACATAATCAATGCTGCTGCTAATGTTTCTGTAATAGGCGCCTTACTCGTCAATTTACGATAGCCCCTCTTGTGTAATGATTCTCCAGATGTATCTATACCTATGGTAATTTCGTCTTTCATAAAAGTGATACGAATTGGATATTCACTTCCATCTTCGTCAAACCAATCAACCTTGTATTTCACTTTTAATCGCTCTACCATAGCCTTCTTCATAATTGACTGAATATCAGATGGACTAAATAGTTTACTCTTGATCGATGTAGCTTTTGCTACCCAAAACTTCCCATCCTTTGGAATGTAATTTTCCCAAGGTATCTGTTTTGTCTTCTCAAATAATTCTTCAAATGTTTCTGCTTTAAATTTAGCTACTTTTAGTAAAACGCGCTCTGTCGTTCTTAGAAAAATATTTCCTCTACAGATAGCATCTTCATCTCCAGTAAAAGTTACTCTTCCATCTTCCACAGTTACAATCTCATATCCCAAATCTTGTATCTCTCTTTTTAATACAGATTCTAATCCAAAATGACATGGTGCAATTAATTCAAATTTACTCATTTATATCTCCTTTTTCCTAAGTAGTATTCCTTCTACATTATGAATGACTTTATCTTAATCGTCAATGGACAATTTTCCTCTATAAGAATGTATTCCTCCGCATATATTAATGATGCTGTATCCTTGACTACTTAGCTTTCTCGCTGCTAAGAGGCTAATATTCCCTCTTTCACAGTATAACACTATTTGGCGATATTTATTAAAAATCACCCTATGCTGATCCAACTGTTCAAATGGGATATTTACTGCTGAGGGAATATGACCTTTTCTATAGTCATTATACAGTCTCAAATCAACAATCAGTACGTCATTGTGTCCAATAAACTTCTCAACATCTTTAGCAGAAATCGTTTCAATATCCATATTATCACCTTCAATTCCCTATTTCATTATATTCCATTTTTCGCATCTTGTGATAAAATAAGTGCCACTATCTGGCTAACGACACATAGTGGCACTCATTTCTTATCTTATAGGCAGTAATTCGCTACGTAATTAGTTTCTAAAATCTGTTGAGTTAGCATTTCTGCTGGATGCATTTCTACTTGAAGTATTACTTGTATAATTGTTACTTGAAGTGTTAGATCCACTTGTATAATTGCTTGAAGCGTCTCTTGTTGATGCATTTGAAGTTATATTTTTAGTACCAGTTGCATTCTGTGAGTTAGCATTAGTTGATGTTGCATTTCTAGTACCTGCTGCATTTTGTGAATTAGCGTTTGTTGATGTTGCATTTCTAGTACCTGCTGCATTTTGTGAATTGGCATTAGTTGAATTACTTGAGTTGCTTCCAAAATCATTAGAATAATTTTTAGCCATAATAATTCCTCCTAAATAATAATTTAAGTTACAAAATTATTATCTTCAAATTAACATAGAATATACTAGCTATCAAATTTTTTAATTTTTAGATAAAATTGTTGCTTTTTATTAGTAAATGTATTATAATATTTATTGTGTTAGGTGATTTCTTTAAGAAACTCTAACTAGCACACTATATAACCCCTTATTAATTATTTATACTCCCCTCATTGAAAACACCACATGGCTCCCCCTTGTGGTGTTTTCGCTTTTTATCAAATTAAAATACAGAATAAAAAGCTGCTACATGTTAGCACTAATACTCTTAAAATCAACAGTGCTTCTACGTAACAGCATATATTATCTTTGTTTTACAATTTTCATAACCATCTTCACGATAACAGCTAATAGTATAATTGGAAGAATTACAGTAAAAAACAAGTTTAGAACAACTCCTCCCACGATCACAAGGGTAATTACCAATAAGATTAATAAAATAGTACCTAATAATTTATAATACCATGGAACAGAACCTGCGGTATAGTTAATATTCCAATTGGAATTATTCCCATTATTATTTTGTGAATTATAATCACTTCTCATACTTTCATTATGTTGATTCTCATATCGTTCCTTATTAAAACTATAATTACCTTCACTATATCCCGCTTTATTATGACTATTATTCTTATTATATTTAGCAGCATCAGACGCTTTATAAGAATCTATTATAGTTTTAGCAATTAATCTAGGGTTACCCAGTTGCTCTAGTTTACTATCATCTGTAATATAATTTTGATAATATTCTATGTTATTACGAATCTCAGACTCTGGAACTTCCCCTAAGAGACTTTCTTTTAAACTAGCTAAGAACTCATCTTTATTCACCACAGCACCTCCAATCAACTGATCCTTTGTTAAAAATATTCTTATATTTTATCATATATCTTCTCTATATGAAATATTCTTATCCTAAAGTTTTTATAAAATAATACTAAAAAGAAGTTTTATAATTAATGGTTATATAATAATTTATGCGGAAAGCCCCTAAGTATAAACTTAGGGGCTTGTTACGTGCGTGAGAAGATTCGAACTCCCGACACCTTGGTCCGTAGCCAAGTGCTCTATCCAGCTGAGCTACACACACATAATATTTAATTACTTTACATAGTAAAAATAGCACTTGCGTGCCATCTTACTAATAATGCCGGCGACCGGAATCGAACCGGTACGGGAGATTAGTCCCGCAGGATTTTAAGTCCTGTGCGTCTGCCAGTTCCGCCACGCCGGCATCAATGGGACCTACAGGGCTCGAACCTGTGACCCTCTGCTTGTAAGGCAGATGCTCTCCCAGCTGAGCTAAGATCCCATGGGATGGTAAACATAAAGATTACTTTCACATATTTAATTCATTACTTTCTCATTGAGAAGTAACGACCCAGAAGGGACTCGAACCCTCGACCTCCGCCGTGACAGGGCGGCGCTCTAACCAACTGAGCCACTAGGCCATATTTAATAACTAAAGCCGACGATCGGACTTGAACCGATAACCTGCTGATTACAAGTCAGCTGCTCTGCCAATTGAGCCACGTCGGCATATTAACTTTTGTAAATTTAATGGACCTTCGGGGACTCGAACCCAGGACCGATCGGTTATGAGCCGATTGCTCTAACCAACTGAGCTAAAGGTCCATATATCCATAACCTAAATTATGTTTAAGTGACTCATACGGGAATCGAACCCGTGTTACCGCCGTGAAAGGGCGATGTCTTAACCGCTTGACCAATGAGCCATGAATGATATTATATCATATTTCTTGTTGTTCTGTCAATTACTTATCCTGACTCTTATGCCAATCATTTTGACTAGTTTCGTCAAAATAAACTCCCCGAGTTGGGCTCGAACCAACAACCCCACGGTTAACAGCCGTGTGCTCTACCATTGAGCTATCGAGGAATATTTCTTTTCTAGTATCCTAAGAATATTAAATTCTCTGAGAATGCAATATTGCTCTCGATACCTTCAAAACTACACACTGTATGACTTCCAATTCACAAATATTTAGACCAGATTTTTGGTCAAGCCCTCGACCTATTAGTATTAATCAGCTACATGTGTTACCACACTTCCACCTTTAACCTATCCACCTCGTCGTCTTCAAGGGGTCTTACTAGCTTATGCTATGG
>JAEZUR010000075.1 GCA_023420935.1 Bacillota bacterium
AGAAAAAAAGGCAGGCTTATTAAGTGTACCCAAAAACTGCTTATAGAACCTTAAACATTAAAATAGCTCTTCATCCAGTGTTTGAGAGGGATTCAGAGAATCTCACCCCAACACTTGACAAAGAGCCGAAGTACGTCAATCCCTTGCAGACTTAGGTTCGCAACACGAAGTGCATTTATTGTGATAGGACATATGATCTATTCCAAAAAAGGATCTCAATTGAGATCCTTTTTATGATAAATCATATTTGATTTATAACTGTCCTGCTTTTATATACATATTAAAACAATTACTCACTTCTGTAAAATTAAAAGATCGTATAACCTTTTCACGTTTATTTTTCTTATAATTATTCTTATACTTTGATAATGACTTAATTACTCCTATAATTTCATTAGTCAAAAAATCAAATTGAGTAAAAAGTGCTTTTATCATAATGTTTCTTATAGATTTAAGATATTTCTTCTTACTCCAAGCCTCTTCAAGTTCTCGCTTTCTCTCAATTATTTTCTCTTTTCTGTTATCAGATCCTTTTTCAACTCCATTATTAGCAATGATATCAATCAAGATATCTTTGTTCTTTGAAGCAAACCCTACAAATCCAAAAGTAAAATAATACAGAACCTTGAAAACTTCTATTGACCATTTAATTGATACATTTTCTTGATTTAGTCTTATACAACATCCCGCGATAATACCTAGTAACATTGAAATCGCAACTAAAAAAATATAAATCCATATATTCATACAATCAACTCCTCTTTATGCAGGTTGAGTTTCCTTTATTTGATTTAAACGCTTAAATTGCAGAAAGCCTTCTAAACCTGCCCAGAACGGAAAAATTAGTAACAGCCATGCAAATGTACTATATTTTATCCTGAAATTAAAAAATGCAAATTTCATAGGATTATTTACAATACAGACATTAGCCATTTTGGTTCCACTTGAAGTTACTAATTCTATACAATTAATGAGGGCCATAATTCCTACTAATGCTAATATGATACTTATAGCCAATCCAATATAACCCATTAAAATATTGGCTTTATTGGTCTTGCTTTCAACATATACTACTTGTGTATAATCATATATCATACCAAAACCAAATATGAAGGTCGAAATACCAAACGCATCATTTGATATAGGTACCATAGCTAAGATAACAACACTTATAAATATGTATAAAAATCTCATTAACCTCATTAGTAAAATACCTCACCTTATTATGTACATAAATTATACCATATTATCCCATTACTTCAACTGTTTTTTGAAATTTTAATAATTTTAATAATTTTGAGGCGTTTTAATAATTATGTTATAGATATAATAATGGGGCTGTCGCACTAGCGGTTATTTAACCGCCATTGTGCAGCTCATTTTTTAGGTTATTTTTTAGGAATTCTATATTTTTTATAGATATATCCGAGTATTATCATTAAAAATGATGCACCTTAATAAACCTACAGAATTTAGACTGATTTTTTTATCTATAGTTTTTGAAACATAAAATTTATGCTGTTTCTTTGAGCTGGAATAAGTGTAATCCGGTTCTTCCTGCTTGGATTTTATTGTGAAGCTTATTGATATTATGTGCCAATGCCAGTAGAATGCTTTCAGCTAGTACATTCTGTTTACCCTTACACAGAAATCTTCGAAATCCCATATCCTCTTTCAATTCCCCGAAAGAACCCTCGGCCTGTATACTTCGGTTCATCCTTAATTCACAGCCTTCCCTGGTTAGAATTCTTTCAAGGTCTTCTTTGCGTAAGCGATTAAATAACTTTGAGGTTTCTAGATTTTTAACTCGTTCTTCTAATGGGGTTTTATAATTATTCCCCTTTGTACAACTGCCTTTATGTAGACAACCACTGCAATCCTCACAGGTATAGATGGTTTTCTCGCTCTGATACCCAGTTGTGCTTTTCCTCTTGATTACTTTGCTTACAGTAAGCTTTTTGTTGTTTTTGCAGAGGTAATAATCATACGGTTCATTATATTCCATGTTTTCTATGCGACTGATATCATTCTGGTACTTCCTGGTCTTTGATATCTCATAGTTGGATGGCTTGATAAAAGCTAACTGACCATTCCTTTCCAGAAATACATAGTTCTCCTCGCTTTCATATCCTGCATCGGCAACCATCTTTTTGTATTTGAATTTCAGATACCATTCTATGCTCTTCAGAAATGGAACCAGAGTTGTCGTATCGGTAGGCTGTGGTCCAACGGTAAGCCATGCGATGTATTCTGAATCAACACCATGCTGTACATTATATCCGGCCTTCAGCCGACCATTCCCCATGGCATCTTCCTTCATCCTCATAAACGTGGCATCGTGATCCGTCTTTGAATAGCTGTTACGTTCTCCGCAGATATGTATTTTCTGGGTATATTCCTTTAGTTTATCAAGATATTCCTCCAACTTCTCAATAGAACGCTGCAGCGGAGTTTTTTCTTTTTCCACTACCACTTACAAACTCTATATTTTCTTCCTGTTTTAAGGTATAAAGCTTTTTTCGCAGCCTTTTTACATGCTTCATTTTTACCTGATTTGGATATACTACTTTTATTCCATACAGTTCTTCGCATTCTGCAACAAACTCAGCTAGTTTTGCAAAAAGCTTTGCTTGATTTTTAGTAACTGCTTTCTTCCAGACAAAAGTGTATTTATTAGCGCAGGCTTCGATCTTGGTTCCATCAATAAAAATGGCTTCGCCTGATATTTCCCCAAGGCGATGGAGAAAGTTTGTCATTTCAGCTAAAATCCGTTCAGAACATGGGGCAAAGTGAATGCTTCTGAATCTGGCGAATGTTGCGTGGTCAGGGACAGGTGAATTCTCAAGAAGGTACATGAAGTTGATATCACGGTGGCAGGAGGTTTCCATAGCCCGTGATGAATAATTATGGTTCATGTAAGAATAGAGTACAATCTTCAGCATCTGACGTGGTGTTGCCTGATTTTTCCGAATACGGGAATAAGTCGTATACAAATCTTCTAAATCCATCTCCTCTACAAACTGACTTAGCAAACGCACCGAATCATTCTCTGATATCATATAATCGATATTTAATGGAAGTTTTAATTGATAAAATCTTTGATTAACAGTATAATTTCTGTGTAAGATATTTTGTAATAACATACTGATATTTTACCATAAATCCCATTCTTTTCGAAGTCTGGGATTTATTTTTTGCCGTAAAAAGAGGCGGTGCCAACAACGACTTAGAATGTTTATCACATCAGTCATTTAAAAAGAATAGAGTGTGACTGTCAGTCCATAAAGAGACCGTTTGCCGCCATCGGTACTTAGGTTGTGGCAGATGTACTTACCTGCCACGGC
>JAEZUR010000180.1 GCA_023420935.1 Bacillota bacterium
GTTTCATCCTGAGGTAAAATGGAAATTAATCGAAGAATATGGTCCAGATTGTTTTCGTGAGTTAGAAACAAAAGAGTTATTTCTAGAGATGGATTTTACCAATAGGGATAATCTAATCTCTTGGATCCTTGGTTTTGGAGATAAAGCAGAGATTTTAGAACCCATGAATTTAAGAATGGAATATATGGAGCTAATTAAAAGAATGAACTTTATTTATAAAGAAACATGACATACTGTTGGCATGTTTCTTTTGCTATACTGACAAAAAATAAATAAGAGTTGTTACTCTCTAGGAGTTAAACTTAAAGAGTGCAAGGCTGCTCATAGGGGGCAGAGAGGAGATTGGAGAAGTATGATAGAATCAAGATGTGGGATTGTATGTAGTGAATGTAGTTACAAAGAACAGGTGAACTGTGTTGGATGTGTTGCTATGGATAAGCCTTTTTGGGGAGACAACTGTCCAGTAAAGTCTTGTTGTGAGTCAAAAAGCAACGAACATTGTGGTGAATGTAAGACATTTCCATGTGATTTATTAAATCAATTTGCATATGACAAGGAACAAGGGGATGAAGGGAAACGCATTGAGCAATGTAGAGCATGGCATAATGAAATATCTAGCGAAACAGGAAAACCACTATTGTAATGATAAGCAATCAGATGGAACTAAGAAGACGTGGAATGCCACTTCAGGATGATTTGGAAAGAATGAAAGAACTGTCCTTTAATCAACTGTGTATTCGATTGAATCATGAAGATGCAGCCATACGCTCAGCTGCTGTGATTGCAATGCGAAAAAATGGTAATCTACAGGATAGGGAGTATGTATCCTTGCTACTGGAACGCTTATCCTGTGAAAGAGCATTGTATACAAGATTAGAACTTAGCAGTTCACTGGAACAAGGGAAGGAAGAAACAGCAATCTGGATGTGTGAGTATCTTGGATCAATCGGAACCAACCAACATACTTGTGTTCCTAACGCTGTCTCTAAGAAAAAAAGTTATCCACTTCCTAGAGATATTGTTGCTAGAATTTTAGGAAAAATGAATGATTCCGTTCTTGCGTGCTTGGTGAATCAGTTGCCAAGCATTGATATACCTGCAAAGTACGAATTAATTGATGCAGTTGGGTTTGGAATCTTTTATCATAGGGATCTTGGCACAATGGAGAATTTTCAGGTTATCTTTAATACCTATCATGAGTTAAGAGAGGATGAACTTATGGTTTGGAAACTAGCGCTTTGTTGTTCTGCATTTCCAATTCCAGGTTGTATTGAGATGTTAAAAGATATAATAGATTCCTATCAAAACACAATTATATGTGCGGAAGCTAAACGAAGTATTATATTACTGGAAAATAAACTTAAGTAGAGTCCAAACAAAGTATTAGGTTTTATAAGACAAACGTAAGTCTAGATTAGGAGAACAAGAATGAACAGTGAGAGTAGGCCAGAAGTAAGTAAAGAGTTAGATGCTAAGACATTTAGAAACTATTATTATTTAAAAGAAGAATTAATGGCCTTTTGTAGAAAGGAAGGATTACAGACCACAGGTGGGAAGATGGAGTTAACTCAAAGGATTGCTTCTTACCTTCAGAATGGTAAATCTCTCATTACCAATAACCAAATAAAAAAGAAAGTTAGAGGAAAAATCAGAGAAGGCGAGATTTTTGAAACTAGTATGATTGAAGAGAACTTCGTGTGTTCTGAAAAACACAGAGAATTTTTTAGAACTGCGATTGGATCTAGTTTCACTTTTTGTGTACCATTTCAGGCATGGTTAAAAGAGAATGCAGGGAAAACATATCTGGAGGCTATTATTGCATATAACATTATCCAAGATGAAAAGAAAAAAAGAAAGCTAACAGAAAAGCCAGAGATTGGGCAACAGTTTGAATACAATTCATATATACGTGATTTCTTTGCAAATCATAAAGATAAATTGTTACAAGATGCAATTCAATGTTGGAACTATAAGAAGAGTCAACCAGGACATAATCGTTATGAAGAAACTGATTTGATTGCACTAAACGGGAACAAGGGAATATAATAATAAGTATGATAAGAGGATTCAAAAAGCCAGTCTACAAAAGCTCATGTGCCAATTTGCATATATGAAAGTATATAAAGTGATACACAATATAATTTGATTGTAAGTGTAATATAGTCTTGACATATTCCTTTTATAGGGTATAATGAAAACAAAGTGTGACGAAGTTCCACTTATAAAATGATGAAAGAATGAGGTAAGTGTATGTTAAATGTGTCTATATCGGAGATTGCAACTAAATAGTTGTAAAGGGGCAAGTGACTTTGCGATTTACGCTATAAGTCTGCCCTGGTGTCAACATTTGATAAAACAAATGTTGATGGTTTCTGCCGTACAGATGCTTCATACATTTCGAAATAGAAGTCTATAGTTATCGTAAGAACTGGACTATTTTGAGAGCATGACTGTTTGGTCATGCTCTTTTTTATAGTTTTGTGTTGCATAGAGTTAGTCTCTGCAATTGTTTATCATGATAACAAATAGGCTCTAGATTCCTCTATATTTATAAAAGTTCCTTGAAAACCGATGTGAGTTACCAAGGCTTCTTAACTATAGAAAATCCACGAAAAGTAGTATGCTTAGAAGGCAGAAACTTTCGTGGATTTTTTATTATAAATTGGAGGTTAGACATGAAAGGTAACGTAATCGAAGTAAACAAATTAACGAAAACATTTAAACGGTATAAAAAACAAGAAGGATTAAAAGGTAGTATCAAAGGACTTTTCAAGCGGGAATATGTAGAAAAGATAGCTGTAAATAATTTTGATTTAGAAATTAAAGAAGGAGAGTTTGTTGGTCTGATTGGACCAAATGGAGCTGGAAAAACCACATTGGTTAAAATGTTGACTGGGATTGTTGCTCCGACTCAAGGAGAGATAGAAGTGTTGGGTTATTATCCAAACAAACTAGAAAATGCGTTTAAACAACAATATGCTATTGTAATGGGGCAGAAGAGTCAATTATTTTTTGAATTGACTGCAGATGATACCCTTCGCTTGTTCAAAGAAATATATGGCTTAGGTGAAGCAGAATATAAGAAAAATAAAGAGTATTTTGTAAAACTATTTGGAGTGGAAGAACTAATGGATGTGCAAGTACGAACCCTATCACTGGGTGAGAGAATGAAGATGGAGTTAATTGTAGCGCTACTTCATAACCCAAAGATACTATTTTTAGACGAACCAACCATTGGACTGGATGCCATTGCTAGTAAACAGATCAGAACATTTCTGCGAGAGGTAAATGAAGAAAAGGGAACTACCATTATCTTGACTTCTCATTATATGGAGGATATTAAGATGCTATGTAAACGTTCGGTTGTGATTAATTCAGGGCAGAAGATCTATGATGGTGATACAGAACAGCTTTTTGAACAGTATCAACAATATAAGAAAATTACGGTATCCTTTGAGGAACCTTCCCAAATGGAGTTAGATGACCAATGTGTCATAGTTGAGAAAACACCGTTTAAACAAATCATCCAGATTCCAAAACAAAGATCCAAAGAGATACTGGAACACATTATGGGGAATTTCTCTCCAAGTGATATATCCATTGAAGAAGAGGAAATCGGGAATATTGTAGAGCGAATCTACAAAGGAAAGGTTGGGTGTTAGCGTGTTTCGCAGTGCTAGAAAGTATATGGAAATCTCTAAAGTATATTTAAAAGCTCAATTAATCTGGAGGGCAGATGCCATTTTTAATATGTTATTTACCATATCCAAGATTATATTTGCTTATTTACTGTGGGGTGTAATTTTTGAAGGGAAAGAATTGGTAGCTGGTTTTACCTTTCATAGTATGCTGTCTTATTATATTATCAGCTCTTTTTTATCACAGCTTGAAATGTCATCCGGTATTAGTGGAGAGATTAGTACTAGAATTCGAAATGGGACATTTTCAAAATATATGACCATACCAGTAAACCCTATGAGATATTTTTTAGCTATGGAAATAGGAGTCGTTCTATTTTATATTAGCTTTGATCTACTGGCAGCAGTTATATGGATATTTATCTTTCAGATTCATTTTGTAATAAGTACCAATATTATGTTGATAGGCAGTGCAATTGTTTTAATTGTACTAGGGCTTATCTTTATGGTACAGCTTAATTATTTCCTAGGAATATTAACTTTAAAGTTTCAAGAGATAAGCACATTTCTTATGATTAAGGATAATTTGGTTGCTCTTATAACGGGAACGATTATTCCTCTGGCACTCCTTCCAGAAACGGTTATAAGCTGGATGAAGCTATTTCCTTTTTATTATGTTACGTATCTGCCTTCTATGCTATTGATTGGACGAAACGGTAGTGAAGCAATGTTTGGAATTGTGATTATGGCTGGCTGGTGTGTGGCGTTTGGAATGATTAACAAGGTAACCTATGAAACATATAGAGTGAAATTTGACGGGGTGGGATTGTAATGATTAGAAATTTAAAATTTGTGAGAGAACTAGTAAAACTAAGAATGTCACACTTAATGACATTCCGATTGGGTTTCTTTGGGCCGTTTTTTGTAGACAGTACCTTATTTCTTGTGCAATTATTAGTGTTTCAGGCCATCTATGATAATGTAGATATGATTGGAACCTGGGGTAAGGGAGAAATGATTATTTTTATTGGAACCTTTTCCTTAGTTAATGCGCTTAATATGGTTATCTACTTCTTTGGTGTATTGACCATACCAGATAAAGTACGAACCGGTGATTTTGACCTCTATTTAACCAAACCTGTAAATCCATTGTTACGTATTACATTTGAACAGGTTAATCCAGGATCCATTCCGTTGATTCTTATGAGTATCTTCATTATTTTATTTGGAGTGAAAGCGGGGGGATTTCATATAACCGTGTTTCAACTTATGGGATATGTTTTCTTTGTGCTGCTGATGACCATTCTATGGTACGATATGGAGGTTTTGATTCGAACCATTTCCTTTTTTGTCATATCAACGACCAACATTACTAAAATTGAAGAGATTGGTCTTGACCTATGTATGAAGATCCCTGGAGTTGTTATGAAAGGAATTTATAAAGTGTTATTTTATGTTATATTGCCATATGGAATTATTTCCACCATTCCAACCCAGATCCTTACTGGGACGATTACACCCAGGGGAACGGTATTTGGTGTATTTATTGTTAGCCTGTTTACTATATTTACCCTGTCATTATGGAAGCTAGGGCTGAAACATTATAACAGCGCTAGTAGTTAAGAAAGGAAAATGAAAATGAATTATATAAGAGATATGTTAGAATTTAATGAAATTATAGAAAAGCTAAAAGAATATTGTACTACGGATAAAGCTCAGAAACGGTTTCAGGACCTAATGCCTATTTTATCAGAAGGAGAATTACGAAATAGCCTAAGAGATACGACTGAAGCAAGAACGTTATTGGATGTCCAAGGAACGCCACCACTTGGTGCAGGAAATGCAATACGTGAATTATTGGATGCTGCAGAGAGAGGCGAACTGCTTTCGATTGATGATCTGGAGAAAATTAGACAGTTTGCGGTACTTTGTATGAAATTAATCCGTTATCTGAATAAAAGTGAGGAACTAAATCTATCAATTTCTGCTTATGGAAAAGGTATGATGGACTTAGAATTATTAAAGGATGAAATAGAGCGTTGTATTCGACATGGTAGAATTGATGATTTTGCTACCAAAGAGCTGAAAGAGATTCGAAGAAAAATGGAATCTATAACGGTAAATATACGTACCAAGCTTGAAAGTTTATTAAGAAGTAAAAAAGAATATTTTTCAGAAAGTTTTGTATCCAATCGAAATGGACATTTTACATTACCTGTCAAAAAGGAATATAAGTTCCAAGTCAGTGGAAGTGTAATTGACACTTCATCAACGGGAGCCACTTATTTTATAGAACCTACTAGTGTGGCTAAGTTAAAATCAGAGCTTAACGAACTTGAGATTGCACAGAGTAATGAAGAAAGAAAAATTCTATATATGCTCTCTGCCAATGTAAATGATTTTGCTAGTGAAATCACGTTGAATCTAGACTATATGGAAGAATTAGATTACATTTTCGCTAAAGGAAAGTTAAGCGTTGAGATGCATGCAAAGGAACCAAATATCAATACGGATCGAACAGTACGTATAGTAAATGGACGCCACCCTTTGATCTCTAAGAATTTATGCGTGCCACTGAATATCGAATTTGGAAATGAAGTAAAAGGAATTGTAATTACTGGACCAAACACGGGAGGAAAAACAGTTGCTTTAAAGACAGTAGGTATCTATTCCGTTATGGCGCAATGTGGACTTCACATTCCTTGTGAAGAGGCAGATATTTGCATGAATACACAAATACTTTGTGATATTGGTGATGGACAGAGTATTACGGAAAATCTATCCACCTTTTCTGCTCATATTAAAAATATCATAGATATCATTCAATTGGTGGATGAGAATGCTTTAGTGTTATTGGATGAATTGGGTTCTGGTACTGATCCGATGGAAGGAATGGGAATTGCAATTGCTATTCTGGAAGAGTTAATAAATAGTGGATGTAACTTCATCGCTACCACCCATTATCCAGAGGTAAAAGAATATGCGGACGGAACGGAAGGTATCATCAATGCCAGAATGGCTTTTGATAAGGAGAGTCTGAAACCGTTGTATCGATTGGAGATGGGCGAAGCGGGAGAAAGTTGTGCCTTGTATATAGCGAAACGATTAGGGATGTCTAGTAAAATGCTAAGTAGAGCCTATGAAGCAACGTATCAAAGAGGCAGCCATCAGGTTACGGTAGAGAAAGAGGTATTAGAGGTTATTGAGAAATCCAAGGAGGAATTATTCGAGGAAGTGTATTGCAAGGAAAAATATCCAAAAGAAATATACTCCGAGGAAAGATTTGCTTATGAAAAGGCGATTCATAATAATTCTTCGCTACCGAATTCTAGAAAAATAAAAAAGATGGAACCACCAAAACCTGTGAATACGAGAATGGAGAAATTTCAGATTGGTGATAGTGTTATGGTCTATCCTCAAAAGAAACTAGGAATAGTATATCAAAAAGCAGATGTCAAAGGTGATGTTGGTGTTCAAATACAAAAAAAGAAAAGCTTGATTAATTATAAACGCCTTCAGCTTAAAACTTCAGCAAAAGATATGTATCCAGAGGATTATGATTTTTCTATTATATTTGATTCTGTTGAAAATAGAAAAGCCAGACATCAGATAGAGAGAAAGGGACATGTGCCCGGGTTATTGATTAAACACGAATAAAACGAATAAAACTACAAATATTAAGTGGCATTATTTTCACTTTACAACAAACACATGTTCTGGTATAATAAACACATACAAGGAGAACATATGTATGGAAAAGATCATTTTTCACGTAGATGTAAATAGTGCTTTCTTAAGTTGGGAAGCGGTTTACCGAATGAAACATTTAGGGTGTACGCAAGATCTTCGCGATATACCATCTGCAGTGTGCGGTGATATTAAGAAGAGGCATGGCATTATTCTGGCCAAATCAGTTCCGGCTAAAAAGTATGGTATTCAGACTGGAGAAACCATAGGAGAGGCTTTAAAGAAATGTCCTACACTTGAGCTGGTGCAACCTCACTATAACCTTTATGAAACATCATCCAAGGCATTTATTGAAATCTTGAAAGAATACACACCGGATGTGGAGAAGTATTCCATAGATGAATGCTATATGGATATGACAGGAACCCAGAGTTTGTTTGGCGCACCAGTGGTAGTTGCGAATCTAATTAAAGACAGAATATATAAAGAACTGGGATTTACGGTGAATATTGGGGTTTCTAATAATAAGCTGTTAGCGAAAATGGCAGGTGACTTTAAGAAACCAAACTTAGTGCATACGTTATTTCCAGACGAAGTACAAAAGAAGTTCTGGCATCTTCCTGTTTCAGAATTATTTTTTGTAGGAAGAGCCACGACCAAAAAGTTATTTTCCTTAGGAATACGAACCATTGGAGAACTAGCCAAGGCAGACGTGAATATGTTAAGGGCACATTTAAATAAGCACGGAGAAGTAATATGGAATTTTGCTAATGGCATTGATGCTTCAGTGGTGGAACCACCACCAGCAAGAAAAGGGTACGGCAATAGTACCACTATAGCGTTTGATGTAACTGATGAGGTGACTGCTAAAATGGTCTTACTTGCTTTGGCAGAGTCGGTTAGTGCCTGTCTTCGCAAAGATAACGTGAAAGCGGAAGTAATTGCAGTCAGTATCAAGGACTTCGAATTTCGTCATTGTTCCCATCAGATGACCCTTTTTTCAGGTACCAACGTAACGAATGAAATTCATGCAGCAGCATGTCAATTGTTTGATGAAAGCTGGTCAGGGGAGCCAATTAGAAATCTTGGCATACACACCAGTAGGATTGTTGCAGATGAGTCCGAGAGACAACTTACTTTATTTGATAATAACCGGTTTGAAAAACTAGAGAAGATGGATCAGGCCATAGATAGGATTCGATCTAGATATGGTATTGATGCTGTTAAACGAGCAACTTTTTTAGAATGCAAGATTGATCATATGTCCGGTGGAATTAGCCGAGATAAGAAAACGGTAGATTATAAGGATGTGAACTTAAAGTGAAGAATACAATTTTCATTACCATGATTTTAATGCCTGTGAAAGCAGGCGGAATGGAGTCAAAATGAACGTGCCAGTAGATACGGTTATCATATTTAATACGGCAGGGGATATGAAGATTAATTTTATAAGAATCGAAGATGAGAACCATGAATTGCATACCTATAAGGTGGAAAATATTGAATTTATAAAGGATGAGAGTCATGCTGGGTTTAAAAGCTTGCTATTTGGATGTAATATTCTTTTAGATGGTTGTATGAAGTGTATTAAAATTCGATATTTGATTGAGAGCCATAAATGGATACTAGTTGGTTAAAAGAGCTATAATCGGATGGAATGAATTGACAGATAAGTCTTATCGTGTTAAAATAAAGATACAAAAAGTAGCCAATCGACAGAGTGGTTACCCAAATTTACTTAGAAATAACCGCGTTCTTTGGGCAAAGAGTGGGCGGTTATTTTTTTATGTCCTTATCATTATGGTACTTTAAGATTGTAATGACTAATCCAGCAAAAGCAATTATAATCATAAACTCTTCGTATGTACTCATATGACACCACCTCCTTTTGGAGATGGTAACCACCCTGCTTAATCATAAGCTTCCACTTATGTGATAGACTACTTTTTGGTAACAATGTTACAATTAAATTATACCACACACAAAACAAAAGAACAAGTGTTCTGCAGTGAGGAAATTACATAATTGGAAAACTTATGGAAATACTTTGCCTTATATAGTATAATGAGAATAATTGTAAATAAAATAAAAAACAAATCGTTACGTAAAAGCAGGAGGACATAAAGGTGGAGCAGCAAGAGGTTACAGTAGAGATTAATAATTTATGTATGAATTATGGAGATAAAGAAGTATTAAAGGGAGTTAATTTTAAAGTACAAAAAGGGGAGGTCATTGGGTATATTGGTACCAATGGCGCTGGCAAAAGTACGACCATAAAGATATTATTAGGTATTGTGGAAGGTTACACTGGTGAAGTTAAAGTGTTTGGCCAGGATATTAAGGAGGATAAGATAGAGTATAAAAGGCGGATTGGGTATGTGCCTGAGATAGCTGAAATCTATGATAATCTGACTGCTAAAGAGTATCTTACCTTCATTGGAGAACTGTATGGAATGAGTTATGGGCAAGTAGATGAGAAAGCTCAGAAGCTTATGGAGATCTTCGGAATCAAGGATTCCTATGGTGAAAGAATCAATTCTTATTCCAAAGGAATGAAACAAAAGGTATTAATTATCTCCAGCCTTCTTCATAACCCAGATATATTATTTTTAGATGAGCCACTCAGCGGCTTAGATGCCAATAGTGTAATGATTGTTAAAGAGATATTGTCAACTTTATCAAAGCAAGGTAAGACAATTTTCTATTCCTCTCATATCATGGATGTAGTGGAGAAGATTAGCAACCGGATTATTTTATTAAATAATGGTCAAGTAGTGGCGGATGGAAGCTTTGAAGAATTAAAGAAGGTTTCTAAAGAGGGGACACTGGAACAAATCTTTAATCAAATTACTGGATTCAATGAATATGAAAAACTTGCTAGGGAATTTGTAGCGATTGTAGAAGAGGTATAATATGAAAGAGTTTGCAGTTCTAAAAATCATAGATATACTAAAACCCCTGTTTGAAAAATTAGGTATTGATACGGTTGTGCTAAGGAAAATTCTTCAGGTTAAACTGTTAATGGATGGAAGAAGAGTACCTACTGTTTTTTCTGATAGTAAGAAAACAGAATCAGAATCAGAAGGAAATCAGTGGAAGATGCTATTGGTCTATCTAATTATGGGGATATCCATCATTCCATTCATCATAATGAAAAGCAATTATATATTTCAGATGAGTATTGTATTTGGAATTATTATGTTTTTAGTAATGAGCTCATTAATCTCTGACTTTTCTTCGGTTCTATTAGATATAAAGGATAAAAGTATCCTTGGCATACGACCTATAAATTTGAGAACATTAAGAATGGCAAAGACGATTCATGTTACTATTTATATGTTCTATATTACTATTGCATTGGTAGGGCCAGCTCTTATTTTGAGTATATTTACCCAAGGGATAGCGTTCTTCGTGCTCTTTTTAATATCTGTTATTTTAGTAGATAGTTTTAGTATCGTATTAACTTCGTTAGTATATTTCTTTATTCTTAGATTTTTTGACGGGGAGAAATTAAAAGATATTATTAATATCGTTCAAATACTTTTAAGTTTAACAATCACAGTGGGTTATCAGCTGATTAGTCGACTTTTTCGCATCATGGATATCAATATACAATTTACTCCAAAGTGGTGGCAGTATTTTATTATACCGGTCTGGTTTTCTGCACCATTTCAAATGCTTAAGAAATCAGATATTAACTTAGTATATATAATATTTACCATTATGGCGGTAGTCATTCCAATCCTATCTATGATATTTTTCCTTCATCGAATGCCTGAATTTGAACAGAATTTAAATAAGTTAACCAATCATTATCATAGGAAGAAGAAAGAAAGAAAGGATTATGTATCATTTATGGCAAGTATTTTTTGTAAGTCGAAAGAAGAGAGAATATTTTTTCGATTTGCATTGGATATGATGAAACAGGAACGGGAATTTAAGTTAAAAATTTACCCATCTATTGGGATTGCGTTGATATTTCCATTTATCTTTATGTTTCAAAGATTAACGGAGGTATCCATCAAGGAGATAGCGAAAGGAAAAAGTTATTTGTTTATTTACTTTTGTGGTTTGATGATTCCATCTGTGATTTTATTTATGCAGTGTTCCGCAAAATATAAGGGTGCATGGGTATATAAGGTAGTGCCTATTAATAATATAGCAAGTATATTTAAAGGAACTTTGAAAGCGTTTTTAGGTAAATTATTTCTTCCAATCTTTTTGCTAGATGGGATTTTATTTATCTGTATCTATGGACTTGATATTATACCTGATCTAATTTTAGTGTTTTTAAATATGATGATTAATATGGCCTTATGTTTCCTGATAATGAAAAAGCCATTACCTTTCTCAAGACCGTTTGAAGCAGTACAGAATGCAAGCGTTGCATCCAACTTAATTCTGATGGCAATATTTGGCGTTCTATGTGGAATTCATTATTATGCGACCGTATTGCCATATGGGATATATATTAATATGTTTCTTTCAGTAATTGCTAATATCATATTATGGCAGTTGGCATTTCGCTTCTTACACAAAAAATTAGAAGAGTAAGTAGAATGTTTGGAATAATGGTTCAAGTGGAGTAGGTAAAAATTGAGTTCTTGGTATTTTGCAATATATATGATAAAATATAAAGAAAAGATCATATTTTAGAGAAAAATAATTGATAATGTTGCCTACTCTTGAACACGAAGGAGATATCGTATGATTTCACAATTAAATAGGTTAGAGCAAGAGCAATATATGTATATTGTATTTTCTTCTACGAATACAAAAATGGGAAGATTTATTCGGTTTTTTACAAAATATAAATATAACCATGTATCTTTAACGTTTGTAAAGAATTTTGATCGCATGTATTCCTTTGCAAGGTATTCTAAAAATAGCCCATTGGTTGGTGGATTTGTGGAAGAATCAACTCTAAGGTATTTTGAAGACAAGAACAATCAAGTGCAAGTAAAAGTATGCAGAATTCCAATTACCATGGAAACATATGAGCAGATTCTAGGATATGTTAATTTAATGCAATCCTCCAATCAATATATTTATAATACATTCTCAGCTATATTACATTCCGTACATAAGGGTTTACCAATTGAAAAGTCATATACCTGTGTTGAATTCGTTGGTGAAGTACTAAATATAAGTAGTATAGATCACGATATTGACTTTAACCAAATTTACTCCATTGCAGAATTGGAACATTACCTAGATGAATTCGCAATTTTTGAAGGAGACCTAAAAGAAATAGTTCGTTTTAGTAGCTGGGGTAATGATGCATATCTAAAGAAAATTGCGCTATTATACATATGGACTAGTACAATAAAACATATGCTGAAACTAGTTTATCGTATCATTAAACCCGGTCAGTTTGAGAAAAATAAAGAAATACCTAATTTAAATTAACTTATAAAATTTTTAATAATGATGTATAGTTTAAAAGTTTAAAAGCCCTTTGAACAACCTTGATATGCCAATTTGCACTACATAACCTACACGAAAGTGATACACCATATAATTTGAAGAGCAACTGTTATGAAGTCGTTGGTACTTAGATCCTGTAGTTTAGGATCTTATGTACCATTACGAACTTCATCCAAGCGAGAGCGTGTTGCGAATCAAATTATATGGTGTATCACTTTATATACATTCAAATATGCAAATTGACATTTAATCTCAACTTTTTGAAGTATTTTTCATATTTCATTCGTTTTAATCTATGGAAGCAATAAATAAACAAAACCATAGGAGGAAGAAAAAATGAAACGTAATGTGAAAATAAAGAAAAAAAGATGTAAGGTGGCTAGTCTATGGAAGCCAATCGGAGTGATTGCTGGTATTATCTGCTTATTTCAAATTACCAAACAGGTGAACCGAAAAAAAGATAGATGGTTTATCGTAAATCAGATGAGTGATTTATAGATATGAGTAAAAATAGTAATCATTCTAAAAACCATAGAGTTGCTATTGTAGTGGAATGCATCTTGCTCTTTTTTATCATTGCAACACTTATTAGTATATATGTAGTTGGTGGAATGATAGGGGCATTTGCATGGTCTACGGCTATCTTTGTTTTAGCTCCAATTAGTACAATTGCCTGTATTATATATATGGTATGGATTATCACTCGAATGATAAGAAAGAAAGAATATAAATGGATCATTATCCATCAGGTAACATTTATGATGATTGCATTTCCAATACTAATGTTGTTTGACCTAGTTACCATTCCATACCCAGGGAAGATAAATGTTACACCACCAGTAATCTTTCAAAATCCGGTGGTAGGTGAAACAGTAGTATTTGGTGGTAAATCTTATCGTACACATGCTATGTGGCCATCAGAATGCTACGCCTATGATATCTTAGCAAAGCCTTATGAAGTAGGAAGTAATAACTTAGAGGACTACGGAATATTTGGACGTGATGTAGTTGCACCAATCCAAGGAACCATTTTAGAAGTTCATGATGGGGAACCAGATATTATACCCAATTCAGAAGAGTTTACCTCTTCCTTTGGTAATTATATATTTATGAAAATAGAAGAAACGAACACCTATCTGATATTTGCTCATTTAAAACGGGACAGTATTTGTATAACGGTTGGAGATAAAGTAACTCCAGGAATAAAACTTGCCCAAGTTGGCAACTCAGGAACTACCTCAGAACCACATCTACATTTTCAACATCAACAAAATGATCCTACCAAAATGCAATTTCCAATCTATTCAGTAGGATTACCAATAAACTTTGCATATATCTATCTTGGATGGAATGATAATGAAATTAACCAAGGCTGCGTTCTTAATTGATGACGCAGTCTTTTTTTGAAAAACTTACCATAAACCCATTGGCTAAATAAAGACTTTGTAGTACAATGAGCTGAAAAAAGAATATGGGGAAAGCATTTGCTAAATTAGTAGATAATATCATAAATTTGAAATCTGTAGATAGTATATACATAGATTCTAATTTTCCGAGGTTTGTATATATACTAGCAGCTCATATGGGCTTGAAGAGCCAGTTGAAACAAAATGGGTTGAAGGCGAAAGAAACATCAAGACGATTATAAGGAATATGCAACCAATAGTTGACATAAAGTTGGTGGTAAGTTGCGCTGGGTTTTTATATGCTTGGGGTGGAGGTGTTATTATGACGTTAGGTAATCGAATTAAAGAATTAAGACAACAAAAACTATTATCTCAAGAAAAAATAGCGGAGGAACTTGGGGTAAGTAGGCAAGCTGTTTCCAAATGGGAAACAGGATTATCATATCCAGATACGGAAAATCTCATAGCATTATCAAAAGTTTTAGAGGTATCTGTAGATGAATTAATTCAGATAAAAAAAGAAGAACAGAGCAGTTCAGAAGATAATCTTCAAGAAAATCAACGTAACAAACAGAATGTGAAACCTATCTTTCCAAAATTATTTGTGGTCTGTCTTTTCACTCTAATATTGGTATTTGGAGGAACTGCTCTTATCTTAGGTTATAAAGTTAGACTTATAGGCGAAGGGAATAATAAAGGGATTGAAACGGGAAATAATTTAATAACTTTATCAACAGATTCCCCTAACGCAACAGATTCCCAAAACGCAACAGATTCCCAAAACGCAACGGAATTACCAGAGGCTACTCAGACTCCAGAAGATACCAAAATTTCAGAAGACTATCTAAATAGTCCTGATAGTTTGCAGTTACAGGAAGTTACCCAATTATTTGCAAAAGCTTATTTTAGTGGTGATCTGGAAGGGGTTAAACGATATCTTGCTGATGCCGAGGCTGCAGAAGTATATGAGAAAAATATATATGATAATTTAGAATACATGACCTTAAAGTGGAAACCAGAAGATCTATCCACCAAAACAACCATAGGTGTACAATATCAATTTCAAGAAAAAGGAACAGATACTGCAACCTATCTAGGAATGGAATTAATGAAAATAACTGATAAGTGGAAGATTACTAGTTTCTACTTAGAAAAATAATATAATGTTTGAAACGGAAGGGTAGTATATGAAATTGAATGTAAACACAGATAAAAATAGAATTAATTATATCGACAATATAAGATCACTTGTGATATTGCTACTTTTTCCGTTTCATACATTTCGAATGTTTACACACTTTGAACCATTTTATGTTCAAGGAGAACCACAAGCATTTTGTGATGTGTTTATAGCTGCAACTTCTATTTGGTTTATGAATATATTATTTGTGCTGGCAGGAATCAGCATTTCTTTTAGCCTAAAGAAGAGAACTATAAAGGAATTTTTATTAGAGAGGATAACAAAATTATTAATACCTTTTATCTTTGGGGTATTGTTGACCATACCAATCCAGACTTACTATGCAGAAAAATTTCATAACAATTATCAAGGTGGGTATATGGAACAACTTAGGTTATATTTTACAAAAGAAACAGATTTATCGGGTTACTTCGGAGGATTTACTCCAGCTCATCTATGGTTTTTATTGTTCTTATTTCTCATCTCAATCTTATCACTTCCTGTTATTATTTATGTAAAGAAGAATGGATTGCCGCAACTAAAAAAGAGTCCTTCCTTGATTCGAATCATACCTTGGTTTCTTGTTATTATGCTTTCTAGTGTTGTAGAATTGGGAGAATCCTTGGGGCAGTATATGGCATATTTTTTACTTGGGTACTTATTGTTACAACGGGAAGAAGTATTGTTACTTTTAAAAAGGTATAAATGGAGATTGACAGGGATTGCTGTTTTACTAAGTACTACTTCTGTAGTAACTTACTTAACTCTAGATTGGAGTAAAGTAAATGAAGCAGTAGAAATGGGGGTCTCTGCACTACGCCACCTATCATCTTGGATGATTATTCTTACCCTTTTAGGACTTTCACAGTGCTACTTAAATTTCAGAAATCGAATTACTACATACATTAATAAGAATTCATTTTCCATCTATTTTGTACATCAGACAATCTTAATTGTGATTGGATATTATACAGTTCGAGTTATTTCTACAACAGTAGTGCAAATGTTTGTTATTATGTTTGGAACATTTTCAAGTAGCATTTTAGCATGTGAGGTATTAAAGAGAATTCCAGTGGTAAGAACTATGTTTGGAATGGAAAACAAATAAATAGAACAGTGATAACATACAATTAAAACTAAAAAAAATAAACGATAATGGAGAAAATGATGCTTCGAAAACATAAATCTCCACAACAAAAAGTTTGGAGAGGATCAATCAGTATTACTAGAAAAAATAAGAAAAGCAAAGCCGGATATTATAGTGGTTACTGGCGATATAATTGATAGTAAGCGAACCAACATAGAAATTGCTATGGAATTTATCCATGGTGCAGTAAAAATTGCGCCAGTATACTATGTAACGGGTAATCATGAGGCTTGGTCTAATGTTTATAACGATTTAGAAGTAATGCTTCAACAAGCAGGTGTTGTGCTGATGGATAATAAGAAAATGAGTATTAGTAGAGGAGATTCCTTTGTAGAATTATATGGGATGCCAGATCCAGATTTCATGCTAGAATATAGTAATGACAATACTGGCAATATCATTGTAGAATCTCCATTCAATCAATTAAATATAGAGAACCAAGATATATTTAAAATTCTTCTTTCTCATCGACCTGAATTAATAGAAACTTATGCAAAGAAGGAAATGGATCTAGTTTTTACTGGACACGCTCATGGAGGACAAGTTCGATTGCCGTTTCTTGGAGGCTTAGTAGCACCAAATCAAGGGTTTTTACCAAAGTATACTAGTGGAACATATACAATGGATGCAACAACAGTAATTGTCAGTAGAGGTTTAGGAAATAGTATTATTCCAGTACGAGTCTTTAATCGCCCAGAACTTATTGTTTGTACGTTTGAATAAATAATTGAATTTAGGGGAGGTAGTTTCGTGAGTATCATACCAGAATGGAATTCATATCAAAAGAGACTAAAGGAAACGATTAAAAAGCAAGATAGTTATAACGAAGCCAAGGAACTTTTTATCATGATGCATGGCATGGTACATTTTGCCCAGTCGTGTGAAACCAAGGAACCTGCTGTTATGGATAAACTATGGGAGGATCTCGATAAGGAGCATGTCTGCATTATGCCTAAGGAAGACGATGTTACGATTGCTTGGAATATATGGCATATAACAAGAATTGAAGACTTGACGGTAAATCTTCTTATCAATAATTCTGAACAAGTATTAAATAAAGAATGGCTAGAACGATTAAACGTAAATGTTACAGATACAGGAAATGCCATGACTGATGACGAAATTATAGCGTTTAGTAAACAGGTAAATATACAAGAATTAAAAAATTATAGAATTGCAGTAGGAGAACGAACACAAAAAATACTTCGTAATCTAGGTGACCAGGATATGAAACGGAAGATTGAAAAAGCTAAATTAGATAAAATTTTATTAGTAGGTGGTGTATTAGAACATCCAGACTCTATCTGGTTACTAGATTTCTGGGGAAAAAAAGATATAGCAGGTATAATATTAATGCCAGTTACAAGACACCAGATAGTACATTTAAATGATTGTGCTAATATAAAAAAAGCAATCAATAGTAAGAAAGAATTTTTCCGAATATAGTCTATTACAATAACGTAAACAATATAAAACACAAGAAGGGTAAAGAGAAACTTATGTACTGTCCAAATTGTAAACAAGAATATAGAAGTGGTTTTACTACTTGTCCTGACTGTAAGGAACAATTGGTAGAGCAAGTGCCTATGGATCTTAACAAAATAGAAGCTATGGATCCGGTAAAAGTTATTTCTGTAGCAACGGAATTAGATGCCCAAATTATAATGAACTTATTACTTAATAACAAGATACCTTGTTTCAAAAAAAGCAAAGGAATGGGCGGATATTTGAATCTTTATATGGGATATTCGGTCTATGGAGAAGACATCTACGTAGACAAAGCAGATTGTTCCTTAGCTATGGAAATAATAGATAGTCTATCCAATAATGAGAATGTTGATATAGAGTGCGATAATGAGATAGAAAAAGAATATGAGATTGAGAGCGACCTAGAGGAGAAACAGGAATCCAGTACGATTCCATTTTACAGAAAACCTCAGATCGTTGCGAGGATCATATTAATTTTTATGGTAGGAAGCGTGGTTTTATCTTATATTATAAATAATTATTTATAGTTATCAAAGGCAAAGGGTTACGCATTTAAAAAATATAGGAGGGATTTGTATGAAAAAAGATGACAGATTTATTAAGACATATTCACAAGGAAGTATGAACATCACTGAGATTTGGGTTGACAAGGAAACGGGAGTTAACTACATGTATCATATGGCAGGTTACTCAGGTGGGTTAACGCCACTCTTGGATCGAGATGGTAAACCTATTATAACATCAGTATCGTCAATATAAAGAAATTATCAAAAAGCATAGGGTTAAATGAAAACGCATGAAATATGTAATTAAAGGCTTGGTTCTAGTACATTAGAACTAGGTCTTTTTTATTGGAATATTGGAATATTTTGTTTGACATATATTATTTAATTAAACTAAAATATACAATATATAGTTAATAATCCTAAATAAGGGAATATATTACTAAAACGTACGCATATTGGGGGATGAGACATGGAAAATTGTATCATAGTAAATTATAGTGCAACACAGGAAAAGATTTCACAATTATTATCTGATATACAGACCGAAATAACGTCAGATGTAGCTATGCAATATGAGAATCTGTTGCAAATGTTTCAAGATTCCAAAGGTGATGCTGCCGATAAGTTAAGGATACAGCTGAATCAAGAAAAAATAATGGTTGAGAATCTTGCAGGTCTTTTAACAGAAATGTCACAATACGTATTGAAATCTGCTACATTATTTAAAGAATTAGATAATAACATATCAACACATTATAGTGAAGAGTAAATTTGGATGGGAGAGGAAAGTATGGGAGAACAATTGGATAAAAATCGGGTATTCTTAATGGAAGCATTGCAGGAACTTCTAACTAGCGGTAAGAATTTATTAACCTATGCCATGGATATAAGTGAAACGATAGAATCTGAAATTACTACATTAATTTCCATAGGTAATCAAATTCCAGGAGAAGCAATTAATTATTCGTTTATAGATAAAACCAATTCTTTAAAAGGGAAATTAAAAAAACCTGAATTTGAAGAGTGCTACCTTGAATTACAAAAAGTGTTATCAAAAATGATTGAAAATGTTCCCATTACAGATGATACCATTGCAAAAGCTATGGTGGAGATAACAGATGTTGTTGGGCTAATTAATAGTAGAATTACAGATTTAAGAAATGCAATTGGTGATCCTGCTATGACTGGCGATTATGTAGAATTTCTTGCAGTTTTAGAAGAGTATAAAGTTAATTGGGATAAAACGAATACAGAATTAAAAGCTAAATTTGATATTATAAAAGCAATGTTAAAAGGGCTGGAACAAATCGCTTGTGAATATAGTGTGGATCCTGTTAATTTAGCAACTGGAAACTTTGTATATGACCAGGTTGATCTAAAGATTGGTGGAGCCAATCCATTAGTATTAAAGAGAATATATAATTCTTTAGATGACTCCATTGGATGCTTTGGAACAAAATGGACACATAACTTAATTGCAACATTATATAAAGGTAAGAAGGAAGAGTCTATCACGATTCATTTCGAAGATAGTCATGAAGAAATATTTCTTAAGAAAAAGGATAATTATTATAGTTCTATTCGAAGTGATCAAAGTTTTATTACGTTCTATGATGAAACATACTTTCTTCAAACCTCCAATTATCAACTATATCAATTTAATAAAAATGGAGAATGTATTGAAAAAAGGGATTCTCATGCGAATGCAATTAAATTTTCATATAAAGATGGGAATTTAATCTCAGTCTTAAATAAAAGTGGGGAGCTGCAGTTTAGCTATCAAGAAAACGGTTTTATTTCTCATGTATATGACCGCGAAGGTAGAAAACAAATGTACACCTATGATGGAACTATGCTTTGTAAGGTGGAAGATGAAACAGGTGCATCGGTATCTTATCTATATGATGCAGACGGTAATATCCTTTCTGTCATGAATGAACAGAATATATGCCAGGTGCAAAATCGATTTGATGGCCAAGGAAGAACAATTAGACAGGCATTTCCTGATGGCGGCATCATGAAATATGAGTATAAGGATAAAGAAAATGCGGTTCTACTTACACAACAGAATGGCAATCAGATAACCTATGTTCATGATGAGAATTATCACAACACAAAAATCATCCATATGGATGGTGAAGAACAGTTGGAATATGATAAAAGCGGACGAAGAACTGCTTATATAGATAAAAAAGGTTATAAGATTCAATATAAATATAATGACAAGGGTGATCTATGCAAAATAATCGACCCTTATGATAATTACACAGAGATTACATATAACGCCAACCGAAAACCAGTTTGTGTACGTCAGAAGGATGGAACCAAAAAATATAATTATTATGATAAAAGAGGTTACTTAATAAAGTCCATTGATTCCATAGGTAGAAAAATAGGATATTGTTACGGTAATCAATCAAAACCCAAGAAGATAATATTAGG